>CAMPJJ010000003.1 GCA_946886855.1 uncultured Roseateles sp.
ACGGAGAAGGGGGCGTGCGGGATCGATGACTGGATTCTTCTCCCGACGTGGTGCAAAGTGGAGTACCAAGAATTGCAGGAATCGCTGTACCACGATGCGTCCGCTGAAGGTCGAACTCGACAAGTCCTCGGCCGTCCCCTTGGCCGACCAGATCCACCGGGGCATCGCGACTGCCATCGAACAGCAGGTGCTGCTGGCCGGCATGCGGCTGCCGTCGTGGATCGACCTGGCGGCGCAACTGGGCGTGGCGCGCGGCACCGTCCGCGTGGCCTACGAGAAGCTCGCCGCCGCGCAGATGATCGAGGCCTCGCGCTCCGCCGGCACGCGCGTGGCGGAGCGGCCCGCTGCCGCGCGCGGGGGCGATCAGGCGCTCGACCCCGGGCCGTTCATCTCGATGTACCGCGAGCTGACCGCCGGGCCGGGGATCTTCCAGCCCGGTATCCCCTCGCGGGACAGCCTGCCCTCCAAGCTGATGCACCGGCTCCGCGCACGGGCGCTGCTGGCGGAGACGACCGGCGCCGCGCTGTATCCCGATCCGCGCGGGGAGATCGAGTTGCGGCGCGAGATCGCCGGCTACCTCGCTGTCGCGCGCGGCCTGGTGTGCTCGCCGGACCAGGTGATCGTCACCGGCGGCTACGCGGCGGGGCTGGGGATCACGCTGCGCGTGCTCGGGATCGAGGGCCGGACGGCGTGGATGGAGGAGCCGGGCTTCTTCTTCACGCGCCAGGCCTTGGCGCTCGGCCGCGTGACGCCGGTGCCGGTGCCGGTGGACGCGGAAGGCCTCGACGTGGACACTGGCTGGCTGCATGCGCCGGACGCCGCGCTGGCCGTCGTCACACCGGGGCAGCAGGCGCCGCTGGGCGTGACGATGTCGCTGCAGCGCCGGCTGCGGCTGCTCGACTGGGCCGCCAGCACCGGCGGATGGATCGTCGAGGACGACTACCTGAGCGAACTGCAACTGCAAGGTCGCGCCGCACCGGCGCTCGCCTCGCTCGACCAGCACGGACGGGTTATCCACATCGGCTCGTTCAGCAAGACGATCGATCCGCGGCTGCGGCTCGGTTTCGTCGTCGCGCCGGCGGCGATGGCAGCCCGCTTCGCGGAAGTCGCCGCCTGCCTGGCGCCGCCGCCGGGTCCCGCGGCGCAGCTGGCGATCGCGGCGTTCATGCGCGACGGGCACTACCTGCGCCACCTGCGGCGTACCAAGCGCCTGTACCTGGCTCAGCGCGACGGTCTGCGGGACCAACTGCGCGAGCGCGGCCTGGACACCCTGAACGCGGCGCTGGCGGTGCTCGTCCGGACGCCGACGGGCGCTTCGGACCTCGCGATCGCCCGGGAGCTCTTCGCCTTCGGCATCTCGCCGGCGCCGCTGTCGGTCTGGTTTGCCGATGCCGGGCGGGCGCAGTCGGGCTTGATGCTCAGCGTCGCGACCGCGCCGAAGGCCCAGGTCGCGCGTGCCTGCGACCGTCTGCAGGCGGCGATCGCCCGGCATGCGCCGCGCTGAGGCGCCGGCCCGGACCCCGTCATCCTGGGAGGAACGACCCTTGCCACAAGGGCCGCTGTACCTCCCCCTCCACCTCGACCTTGACGGAACGCCCATGGACATCGACCACCGCCCGCCGCGCGACCTCTGCGCCGGCGCCGCTTCCGGATTGCTCGGCGGCCTGATCGGCGCCGCCGCGATGACCGCCTTCCAGGCCGGCCTGGCGCGGGTCGGCATCACCTCGGGCGTCCGGGGCATGCCGTCGACCGAACGCGCTGCCGATCGCCTCGCCAAGCTCGCCGGACGCCGTCTGCCGCGTCGGCGGCGCCCGGTCGCGGGTGAGGCGGTCCACTACGGCATGGGGTCGCTGATCGGCGGTCTCTATGGCGCGGCGGCCGAACTCGATCCCCGCGTCACCTGGGGGCGCGGAACCGCGTTCGGCGTGACCGCCGCGACCGTCGTCGACGAGACGCTGGTCCCCGCGATGCGCTTCGGCGACCCGGTCACGCGGGCGCCGCTGCAGTCGCATCCCTACTCGTACGTGTCGCACCTGGTCTACGGCGCGTTCACCGAAACGGCGCGCACGCTGTTCCGCAGGTTCTTCGGCCACGTGCGCGCGGGCGCCCAGGTCGTCCGGGAAGCGAGAGCGCAGGGCGTGCCGGTCGTCGCGGCCGGCAAACCGGCCGATTCACGCCGGACGCTCCTGCTGGCCTTCCTGCTGGGCAGCACGGCCGGGCCGCGGACCAGCGCGCCCCTCACCGTCTCCAGCTGGGCGGCGAAGCTGGGCTGGATCGACGTCAAGGACTCGCCGCTGGCCTTCCTCGCGTCGACGCACGCCGTGGCGGTGACCACGCCGATGGCGATCGGCGAGCTCATCGTCGACAAGCTGCCCGCCACGCCCGATCGCACCGATCCGCCGGGGCTGGCGGCGCGGGCCGTCAGCGGGGCGATCTCGGGCGCCGCGCTGGCGGGCGGGCGCTCCTGGCCCGCCGCGTTCGCGGGCGCCATGGGGGCCGTCGTGGCGACCTACGCGGGCTACACGCTGCGCGAGAAGCTGGCCGACGCCCTCGGCCATGATTTCCCCGTCGCGGCGGTCGAGGACCTCATCGCCTTCGGCGGCGCGACGATGGTGTGCCTGGCCCAGCTGGGCAGCAACGAGGCCGACGCCGCGTCACCCGCAGCCGCTTCGCACTCCGCATCGGGAACGTCCTACGACGAGGCGCTCACGGTGCTGGGCTGGCCGCACAGCTGAAAGGGCCAGCCGTCGTGATGGTGGTCGTGATGGTCGTCGTGATCTTCGTTGCGATGTTCGTTGCGATGTTCGTTGCGGCGACGGTTCTGCGCCGGCGTCCCTGGCCCGTGCAGCTCAAGCCAGCAGGACGATCATGACGGCGCTCAGCGCCATGGCGCCGAGGTACAACGCCCAAGCCCGCAAGCCGCGGTCTCTGCGCCCCGGACGATCGGTCCGGTCCTGCGCGCCGCGCGACAGCAGGGCCCCGGCTGCGTAGAGCCCCGCGGCGATCACCGCGGCCGCGATCAGGTTGCGGCCTTCGCTCATGTCGTCGCTGGCGTCGAGCCAGACGGCCGATGCCGCACCCGTCATCGCGACCAGGCTGACCGCGCGCCAGCGGTCCAGCCGGCTCACCGCCGGATCGAAGCGCGGCTGTCGCAGGCGGTCGCCGTCGGTCGTCGTCGTCGTCGAGGTCCCCGGCGGCACCCACCCGGGCGATTTGAACAGCACGCGGACGCGGTCCGACCACCGCGGCGTGGCCCGCGCGCGCTCGAAGAGCTCGCCGTAGAACTGGCCCACCGCCTTCAGCGGGTTCCAGCTGTGCAGCGGCTTGACGGTGCCGTAGACGCAGGGGACGGTTTCCTCGGCGAAGGTGCCGAACATCCGGTCCCAGATCACCAGCACCGCGCCGTAGTTCTTGTCCAGGTAGGCCGGATTCACCGCATGGTGGACGCGGTGGTTGGAGGGCGTCGAGAACACCCGGTCCATCCATCCCAGGCGCCCGATGTGCTCGGTGTGGATCCAGAACTGGTAGAGCAGCACGAACAGCCCCGCCGCGACGTACTGCGCCAGCGGCATGCCCAGCAGCGCCATCGGCAGGAAGAATGGCCAGCCCATCACCGCGTAGAAGCTCTCCTGGCGCAACGCGGTCGTCAGGTTGAAGTGCTCGCTCTGGTGGTGCACCGTGTGCGCCGCCCAGAACAGCGCGCTCTCGTGGCTGACGCGGTGCAGCCAGTAGTCGCAGAAGTCGTAGGCGACGATCGCCGCGCCCCAGCCCCACCAGCCGTCCCAGACCGCCTCCGGCACCAGGGCCAGGTGCGGCTGCAGCCACGCGTACATGCCGTTCTGGAACAGCGGCGTGATCGCGGCGACCGCCAGGCTCATCAGCCCCTGGCTCAGGCTGCTGATCGAATCGGACAGCCGGTAGGTATCGCGTCCCTTCAGCCGTCCCCAGAGCCACTCGAAGGCGATCAGGAGGCCGAACAGCGGGACGGCGATGAGGAGGACGCGATGCATGGCGGACGGTTCGAGGAGGACAGCTCGGGAGGGCGGCGCGGCGACAGGGTCAGGACTTGCCTGGGGGCGACGGGGGTCGCGGTCTCAGAATCGGTACCAGAAGCTGGCGCTGAAGCTCTGCTGCGCCCTGGCGGTCGTCAGCGGCGACCGCGACGCGTCACCGACCAGCCGGGCGTTCAGCCACTGGCCGCTGACGGACCAGCGCTCGGAGAACTTGTGCTCGCCGCTCAAGGCGATGCTCCAGTCCATCATCCCGGCGCGCGGACGCCATTCGGGCAGTCCGCTGGCGAGGGATTCGCGGGGACCGATGCCGTAGCTGCTGCGCAGGTGCGCGCCATTGGCCGCCGTGGCCCCCAGCGTGACGGCGATGAGGTCGTCGCCGACGGGGATGCCGGAGGTGAGGCCGAGCTCCAGCAACTGGCCGTCACGGCGGCGGCCGCTGCCCCAGGAGAAGCCCGACTGCAGCATCAGCCAGGAGGTCGCCTGGACGTTGGCGAAGGCCTCGGTGGTGAGGCGCGACCCGAGCCGGTCGATGCCCTGGGGCGTGACCCGCGACGGCCGCCCGAACTGCGGCCAGAGCCGCGCGCCGACCTGCCATGTCTTGGCCGTCTCGGCATCGGCGAGCAGCGGCACCAGGTTCCACCCGACGCCGAGGTCCGTGGAGACGAAGGCGCCGTTCGGCGTCAGGACCTCCAGCGCGGGCAGCAGGTCGGTGCTGCGCGCACGGCTGCCGGGCGCCGACGGCCAGCTGCGCGTCGACAGCCCGCCCGACCAGCTCGTCGCCGACGGCGGGGCATCCATCAGCACCAGGCTGCCCGCGGCCCGGACTGGCGCGGCACCGGCCCACAGGCCGGCGACGAGGACCGCAAGGGCGGGCAGGCCGGGCAGGGCGGCGCGGCGGACCGGCGACGGTCGGTATGGGGGGCGAGGGAGGGCGTGGTGCATGGGGAAATAGAGCTGCCGCGATTCTAGGGAGCGAGCCCCTCAGCGACCTTGCTGGAGTCTGTCGGGCGCCGGGCGTGCCCTCGCACGGGGGGGCCCATCGGATTCCCACCAGAAGGGGGATGGCGCGCGCATCTCCGGACCTATAGGTAGGGATGGCGGGTGACAACGTTGACGATCCCAATCCGCAACATGTCGTCACAAGTGTTTCCGGCATCACCCCTCAGGGTTCCCCCTGAAGAGGGGGCGACGCAAGTGACCATCGGCCTATCATGCGGGCCTGCTCCGGCGTGAAGTAGAAGGTGGCGACGACCGTGCCGGAGACCCCTCGGTCAGTCGAAAAAGGGAGGCCCTATGGAAGCAGTGTCCGTTGCCCGCACGTTCGAGGCGGCTGGAAATGGTGGCTATGCGTTGCCGGCGGTGAAGCGCCGCGTGCTCCTGGTCGACGACCACGAGCTGGTGAGGGCGGGGATCCGCACGCTGTACCAGTCGCTGGACGAGATCGACATCGAGTGGGTGGAGGCGGCGTCGCTGCAGGAAGGCCTGCAGGCGTACGCGCAGGCCGGCGCGGTGGATGCCGTGCTGCTGGACCTGAACCTGGGCGACTGCAAGGGCCTGCAAGGCCTGCGGCAGTTCATGGAGGCCTATCCCGAGGCCCGCGTCGTCGTCTTCAGCGGCACCCAGGATGAATTCGTCGTCCGTCAGGCGCGGGCGCTCGGCGCCGTGGGCTACCTGCCCAAGGGCGCGATGATGGCCGAGATGCGCAGCACGCTGCGCGCGCTGCTGGCCGAGGGCCAGCGCCATCGCCAGTCGCAGTCGGGCACCTTGTTCCCGCGTTTCCCCTCGTCGGCGATGTACGACCGCGTGGCCGAGCTGGGCCCGCGCCATCTGGAGATCCTCGAGCTGGTGCTGTCCGGTTGCAGCAACCAGGAGATCAGCAACTCGACGCAGCTGTCGCTGGGCACGGTGAAGAACTACGTCTCCTCGCTGCTGCTGGCGCTGGACGTCAAGTCGCGCTCGCACATGATCAGCCTCTTCCGCTGACGCGGTGGCCACGGTCCACCGAGGCGGACACCGGGTCGAGGAACAGGCGCCCGACACGAGCTTTCCGCCGACCGAGCTCTTCATCGACTCGCGCATCGACTCGCCGGACGTCCCTGACGTGCCGGCGAGCGTCGTTTCTGGCCCGCCGTCCGGTGCTTCATCGAACGGCGGCAAGGTCGCGGCCGCTGCGCCTGGTGCGCCTGGTGCAGATCGCGCCGCGGAGCCATTCGCGCCCCCTGGCCCCTCGACACCCGGCACCCACGCCGGCGATGCCGGTTCCGGGGCCCAGGCGCCAGCGGTTGCGGCGGCTCCGCCTCCGGCCGACGGCCCGGGCGCACGTCCGAAGCGCGCCCGGCGCCCTCCCAAGCCCAGCCTCTTCGTCGCGGTGGCCGGCGCCGTGCCCGAGAACGACGAATCCGTCCAGGAGGGCCGCCGCCGCGAGCGCCGCGCGATTGCCCGCCGGCTGCAGGACGCCGGCTTCGACGAAGCCTGGAGCCACTGGCCCTGGCTGCTGACGGCAGTCGCCGTGCCGCTGGTCTCGGCGCTGCTGCGCGGCATGCCGGCGGCGGGCCTGGTGGTCTGGGTCTTCGGCGTCATCGCGCTGGCGCTGGGCTGCGTCTTCACCGCGCGGTCGCTGTCGCACCGCGGCGCCAGGTCCGACAGCAGCCGCATGGCCTTCTCCGACCGCGAGGGCCGCCGCCTGCTCTACCTGCAGGCGGCTGGCTGCCTCTTCCTGCTCAGCCTGCATCCGTGGCTGGCCGAATCGCCGGGCGCGCGCGGGCTGCTGACCGGGCCGCTGCTGGCGGCCACGGCGGCGGTGGTCGGCGTGCTGCTGGCGCCGATGGGGCGCTGGTCGGCGGTGATCGCGGTGCTGCCCGCCTCCGAAGGCCTGGCGCGACTGTTCGATCCTGCCGCGCGGCCGGGCGCCGGCCCGGTCTGGTTCCTCGCCGCCGCGGTGGTCGGCGGGCTGGCTCTGCTCGAGCACCACCGCTGGCAGCGCGCCAAGCGCCTGCTGATGGAGCAGGACCTGCACGTCAGCACGCTCGAGCAGGACCGCGACGGCGCGATCCGTGCCGACCAGGAGAAGAGCCGCTTCCTCGCGATCGCGAGCCACGACCTGCGCCAGCCGGTGCATGCGCTCGGGCTCTTCGCCGCGAGCCTCGAGCGTCGTCTCCAAGGCACCGAGGAGGAGCCGCTGATCCGCAACGTCATGCGCTCGATCGAGGGGCTGGAGCGGTCCTTCAACGCCATGCTGGACATCTCGCGGCTGGACGCCGGCACGGTCGAGCCCAACCTCCAGCACTTCACCTTGCGCGACCTGTTCCGCCGGCTGCACATGCACTACGCGGGCCAGGCGGAGGGGGCGGGGCTGGGGCTGCGTTTCTCGCCGGGCGGCAAGTCCGTCACCAGCGATCCGCAACTGCTCGAGCGCATCCTGGGCAACCTGATCCAGAACGCCATCAAGTACACGGAGGAGGGCGGCGTGGTGGTGGTCGCGCGCTCGACCTCGACCCACCTCAACCTCGAGGTCTGGGACACCGGCATCGGCATCAAGTCCAGCGACCTGCCGCGCATCTTCGCGGAGTTCTACCAGGTGGGCCAGAGCGAGCGCAGCCGCACGCAAGGCCTCGGCATGGGCCTGGCCATCGTCAAGCGGCTGGCGCATCTGCTGGGCTACCGGCTCATGGTCGCCTCGCGGCCGGGACGGGGCACGATGTTCCGGCTCAGCATCCCGCTGGGCGGGCTGCCCGAGATCCCCGAATTCACGACCGCCGCGGACACCGTGCCCATGCCGGTGATGGAGCCGCGCTCGGTGCTGGTCATCGACGACGAGGAGCCCATCCGCATCGGTCTGCAGCTGCTGCTGGAGGAATGGGGCTACGAGTCCATCATCGCGGCGACCGCGGCCGAGGCGGCGGAGGCGGTGCGCACGCGTGCCGAGCCGCCGGACCTGATCCTCTCCGACCTGCACCTGGGCGACGGCCCGGACGGCATTGCCGCCATCCGTGCGGTGCGCGAGCTCTGCCGCATCGAGGTGCCGGCGATCCTCGTCACCGGCGACACCAGCCGCGAGGAACTGCGCAGAGCGACCGAGAGCGGCCACACCGTGCTCTTCAAGCCCCTGCAGCCGCGCAAGCTCTTCAATGCGCTGCGCGGCATGGTGTCCTGAGACCGGGCGAGGGTCGCGCGTGGGGCGCCCCATGGCGCCTACAGTAACGGGCCCTTCACGCCGCTCCACGATGACCTCCCTCTCTGAGAACCTGACGCCCCGCCGCCTGACGTCGGCGGCGTGGGCGCTGCGCGTCCAGTTCTTCGTCTCCGGCGCGTTGTTCGCGACCTGGGGCGTGCATGTGCCGACGGTGAAGGCGCATTACGGCCTGGGCGAGCAGTCGCTGGCGATCGCGATGCTGGCTTCGGGGGTTGGCGCGCTGCTGGCGCTCACGCAGGCCGGGCGCGTCGTGGCGCGATTCGGTCCACGCGGCGTCGCGGGCCTGACCGGTGTGCTCTGCGCGGCGGGTGTCTCGATGCTGATCGCGCCCAGCGTGTACCTCGGGCTGGTGCTGCTGCTGATGCTTTTCGGCGCGACGGCGAGTCTCTTCGACGTCGCCATCAACGCCGAGGCCACCGAGATCGAGCACCTCGCCGGCCGTCCGTTGATGAGCGGTTTCCATGCGATGTTCAGCCTGGGCGGCATGGTCGGCGCGGGCGTCGGCAGCCTCTTGCCTTTCCTCGGCTGGACGCCGCAGACGCACCTGCTGGTGGCCTGCGGCACGGGCATGGTGCTGATCCTGGGTGCTTGCGCGGCGATGCTGAAGATGCGGACCCATGCCGGCGAGTCGCAGCCGCTGAGCCTGCCGCGCGGCGTGCTCGCGCTGATCGGCACGCTCGCGGCGCTGGGACTGATTGCGGAAGGCGCGATGTACGACTGGAGCGTGCTCTTCATGAAGCAGGAGCGCGCCAGCGATGCCAGCCTGTCCGCGCTCGGTTACGCGAGCTTCAGCCTGGCGATGGCGCTGGGGCGCTTCGGCGGCGACTGGGTACGGGCGCGCGTCGCGCCGGTGCCCTTGATGGTCGCGAGCGGGCTGCTGGCGGCCGCCGGCATGGCGACCGCGCTGCTGGTGCCGGTCGCGTCGGCGGGCCTGGTGGGCTTCGCGCTCGTCGGCCTGGGCCTGTCGAACGTCGTGCCGGTGCTGTTCAGCGCCGCCTCCAAGGTGCCCGGCGTCAGCGCCGCGCATGGCATCGCGGCCGTCTCGTCGCTGGGCTACCTGGGCATGATGGCCGGTCCGCCGCTGATCGGCATGATCGCGGAGCACACCTCGCTGACGGCCGGACTGTCCTGCGTCGTCTTCTTCGCGCTGTTCATGGCCGCGAGCGCGCAGCGCGCGCTGGGCGGCACCTCGCGCGCGACCGCCTCCGCCGCCGCCGATTGAGCGCCGTGTAGGCGAACGCCCGACACCGGCATCGGGCGATCGCCGAGGCGACGATGCGACGATGCCCGCGTGTCACGGCACGTCGTCGTCCCTACAGTTGATCCTGACAACGGAATTCGAGCTTCCGTTGTTCATGCTTCTCTCTCGCATGGTCCGCCTTTTCCCTCTGCAGGCGGACGAACTTTCGGCCCCGGTCTCACGACCGGGGCCTTTTCTTTTTGGGGCTGCGCCGGTGCGCGCTGGTCCGGGTGCAAGAGCCTCCGCGCGCCCGCGTGACTGCGGGTCTCGGCGCGCGTGCCTAAGATGCGTGCCCATGAACAGCACCACACCGACGCAACGGCTGCACATCGACTGGCGCGGTCAGGCCATCGAGATCGAATACGCCTGGGTCAACAACGCGATCGGCGAGGCGATGAGCAACGCGCCGGTGATGGTGTTTCTCCATGAGGGGCTGGGCTCGATCGCGATGTGGCGGGACTTCCCGACGCGCTTGTGCGAGGCGATCGGCATGCGCGGGCTCGTGTACTCGCGCCCGGGTTATGGGCGCTCGACGATGCGCGCGCCGGACGATCGATGGGACGTCGATTACCTGCATCGCCAGGCCCATGAGGTGCTGCCCGCGGTGCTGGCGGGATTGGGTGTCACCTCGCCGCCCTGGCTGTTCGGGCACAGCGACGGCGGCTCCATCGCGCTGTTGCATGCGGCGAAGTTTCCGACGGCGGGGGCCGTCGTTGCCGCACCGCACATCGTTGTCGAGGACATCTCCCTGGACGGTATCCGCAAGACCGTCGAGATCTACCGGGCGGGGCCTTTGCGAGAGCGCCTGGCGCGCTTCCATGACGATCCGGATTCGCCGTTTGGCGGCTGGAGTGGGACGTGGCTGAGCGCCGCCTTCCGTGACTGGTCGATCGTCGAGCAGATCCGCGCGATCACCTGTCCGGTGCTGGCGATGCAGGGCGTCGACGACGAATACGGCACCCTCGAGCAGATCCGCGGCATCGCGCGCGAGGTACCGCAGACGCGGCTCTTCGAGATCCTTGCCTGCGGCCATTCGCCGCACAAGGACCAGCCCGTCGAAGTGATCAACGAAGTCAGCGACTGGTTGGGGACGGTGGTCCTTGGGGTTTCGGCCCTTGCGGCCGGGGCCCCATGGTCCAGCGGCCGACGCCCGGACGACGGCAGGTAGGCGGTCTCAGACCGTCAGCAACCCCATCGTCATCGCCTTCAACGTCGCTGCGGCCCGCGTGCTGCATTCGAGCTTGCGGAACGCGCTTTCCAGATGTGTCCGCACGGTCGCCGGGCTGATGCCGAGCACTTTCGCGGCTTCCTTGTTGCTTTCGCCGATCGCGATGCGACCCAGCACTTCGGTCTCTCGTGCGGAGAGCGTGATGCCGGCGGCGGAACCGCCAGCAGCGGGCGCGGGCCCAGGCGGAGCGACCCGACGGCGCTCGGCGCCGCAGACGGCATCGGCTGCCTGCGGGTCGAGGCGTCCGTCGGCCACTTCCCGGCCCATGGCCGCGCGCGCGGCCTCGGCGTCGAGCGCGGGGGCGCCGGGTCGTGGCGTCCGGAGGGTCACCCAGGCCGCTGCCGCGGCCAGCACGCGCGCGGGCATGGGGATCGCCGCGCCCGCCGCGCTGCGGAAGGCGCCGGACCCATCCATGCGTTCATCGACATAGGATGCCAGCTCCGCCTCCGCATGCAGCGCGGCCAAACGGCGCGCGGCGCGGCCGGTCCAGTAGGACATCAGGCGGAGCTTCTCGCGATCGGCCTCGCCGAGCCGGCGGCCTTCGCTCCAGATCGCGTTCGGCACCGACGCGCGGCCGATGCCGTGCAGCAGGCCGGCGCGATGGAGCCGCGCCAGCGCTGCGGCGTCGAAGCCGAGCGCCGCGCCCGCCTCGCGGGCCGCATCGGCCACGCGCCGCGATAGCCCCGTCATCCAGGGGAGCTTGAGGTCGATGACATCGGCGACCAGTTCGAGCGGTGCCTCGAGGGAGTGCAGCGTGGCCAGCGAGCCCAGTGCGGCATCGAGGTCACCGGCAGCGTGGCCGGGCGCGCGTTCATGGCCGACGGCTTGCGCGCCGCCTTCATGCGCACCGGCCTCCAGCGCGGCCATCCATGTCCGCGCATGCATGGTCACGAGGTCCACCAGCGCCTTCGGGTATTTCGCGTCCGACCGCTCGCCGATGTAGCGCAGCGCCGCGGCCACCCCGTGCACCCGCGAAAAGATTTCCAGGTCGCCCGCCAGCGCCACATGGAACACGACCGCCGGCACCTCGTCGCCGCGCAGGCCTTCGGGTTTGCCGTGACCGTTCCAGGTTTCGAAGAGATGGCGCATCGCGCGCTCGATGTTGGCCGGCAGGCCCAGCAGCCGGGCGATCTCGCCCGCGACCTCGCAGTGGATCAACGCGGCCTCGCCGAGCGTGCCGGCCAGCGCGGACGCTTCCTCGGCCGAGCCGTTGGACAGCATCGCGTCGCGTCCGCCGACGTCGTCGCCCATCAGCACCGAGAACTCGGGCGCGTTGGCCGTACAGCCGGACCAGCGCAGCAGCGCCACGCAGCCCGCGTGCCCGGGCGCCTGCTCGGCGTCGCGACCGAGCGCGAGGCCCTCGGCCTGGGCGGCTTCGGCGATGCGGGCGGCGAGCCAGGCGGTCCGCGTCGAATGGTCGACGGGCTGCCCCATGCTGAGGTCGCCCACGAACGCGAGCGCGCGCACGGCGTCGAGCACCGGTACGCGCGAAGCCGCCGGGCCCGCCGTGGTTGCGGAGGACGCGGCAGACGCTGCGGTCGCTGCCGAAGTCGAGGGGATCGGAAGGAGCGGGGAGGAAGAGTCGGTCACGGCGTCCCAGGGGCATGGTCGAGCGCGCCGCGGGCACCGCGCCATGGGTGCCCGCGGCCCGCGCGGACCTTACCGGGATTGCCGCACCGCGTCCAGGATCACCTTGGCGACCGCTTCCGGCTTGGACTGCTGCGGCACGTGCGAGCTGTCGACCTTCGTCACCTTCGCGCCCGCGCGCGCCGCCATCGCGGCCTGCGCTTCGGGCGCGATCATGTGGTCGGCCGTGGCCAGCAGGTAGTACGAGGGCTTGGTCTTCCATGCCGCGGCGGACACCGTCTGCTCGAAGGCCTTGGCCTGGATCGGGCCTTGCGTCGCGGTCATGACGGCCGTGGTCGCGGCGGGCAGGTCCTGCGCGAAGTGGTGCTTCATGCCTTCGGCGGTCAGGCTGAGCCAGCCTTGCGCGTCGGCCTTGAAGTGGGCCACGCCGGACGGCGTCGGGAAGCCCTTGCCCTGCTCGGCGGTGTTCTGGCCGACGTCGGGCGCGAACGCGGCCACGTAGACCAGCGAGGCGACCTTGTCCGAGCTGCCGGCTTCGGTGATCACCGTGCCGCCCCACGAGTGGCCGACCAGCACGACCTTGCCAGGCTGCGCGTCGATCGCGCGGCGCGCGGCGGCGACGTCGTCGGCCAGCGAGCTCAGCGGGTTCTGCACCGCGGTGACCTGCACGCCTTCGCGCTGCAGCAGCGGGATGACCTTGGCCCAGTCGGAACCGTCGGCGAAGGCGCCGTGGACGATGACGACCGAGGGCTGGGCCGAGGCCGCCGGCGTGGCGGCCAATGCGGCGGTCGACAGTCCGGCCGAGGCGGCGAAGGCGCTGGCGGCGACGGCGGTGGCGATGAGGCGGCGGGTGACGTTCATGGTGAGCTCCTGGTGGTTGGGAGGGTGTCGGAACAGGGTTCTACTGTCGCGATTCGAGGCCGCGACCGGTATCGGACGAATGTCCGAGGGGGCGGCGAGCGCGCTGCTCCGACCTCCCCGGCGTGTCCCCTGGAGTAGGTGACAAGAAGGTGACAAAACGGGTGACCTCGTCCCGAAATGCCCATCGGTGTTTACACGGAGTCCGCCACACTCCCGGCGAGCGGTGTTTGCACCGCGTGAAGCGCCAATCCGCGCCGGCCGGGCGGACGCCGTCGTCGTCCAGCGACCCGCTCGCACCCCCTGTCTTCCCACATCCCCAATGCGGATGCGTTTGCGCGGCGTTTGCGACCCGCCCGGGCGGGTCGCCACGGCAAGTCCTGACCCCTCCGACCGGGTGCCGGCTGGCCCGAAAGCGTCACCCCCTAGGGAAACAACCACCCCCGCACCGAGGGGGAAACCCGGTCCGACCCCCTCGTGCGCTCCGTGACAAGAGTCACAGAATCGACACGCCCGAAGGTCGTCCTCCCGCCGGCCCTCAGCAGTCAAGACGGCGCCTCGCATCACGGCGCGCCGTCGCCACAAGTCCAGGTGGACATCCCACCTTCCTCCTGAAGAAGGACATCGAACATGTTCAAGAAGACCTGTCTGGCCCTGGCGCTCGTCGGCGCCGCGGCCGCGGCCCACGCGGGGCCGACCCTCATCAACGAGGGCTTCGACGACGTCACCGCGCTGCCCGGCTGGCTGATCTCCAACCAGGGCACCCCCGGCGGCACCACCCAGCCGTGGGTCCAGGGCGACCAGTCGATCTTCACCGCGCTGAGCGGCGCGGCCAATTCCTACATCAGTTCCAACTACAACAACGTGCCCGTCGGCGGCACGCTGTCGAGCTGGCTGATCAGCCCGGTGTTCTCGACCGCCGAGAACCTGGAAGTGTCCTTCTGGGCCCGCGGCGACATCGTCCCCAGCTTCTTCGACCAGCTGACCTACGGCCTGGTGAACGCGGCCGGCGTCTTCAGCAGCTTCGCGCCGCAGGCGACCGTGACGGTGACCGGCGACTGGACCCAGTACAGCTTCATGCTGGCGGGCCAGGGTGCCGGTTCGACCTCGCGCTTCGCCATCCAGTACGTCGGTGCCGGCGACAGCGCGAACTACGTGGGCGTCGACAACGTCACCGTCAACGTGCCCGAGCCGTCGACCTGGGCCCTGGCCGGCGTGAGCCTGCTGGGCCTGCTGGCCGCGCGCCGCCGCAAGCAGTCCTGAGCCGCATTTCGCGCCCTCGCGTCATCGCGTATCGCGTCATCGGAACTTCCGAGTCATCTCCGCAAGGACAAAGACCATGATCACCCGCATCTCCCTGGGCCTGGCGATCGCCGCGGCCCTGCCGCTGGCGGCCCAGGCCCACGAAGCCGCCACTCCGGCTGCCACGCCGGCCGCTGCCGCCTCCCTGTCCGTGGCCGACGCGGCCGCGGCCGCCACCGCAGCCGCCGCCGACACCAACAACATCATCATCGTGCGTGACGCCGACACCGGCCTCCTGCGCCTGGCGACGCCCGAGGAGCACAGCGCCCTCAAGGCCCTGCCCGCCAACGTGAACGCCCGGGCGCGTGTCGCCTCGCGCGCCGCCGCGCTGACGCCGCTGCTCAAGCAGCACCGCAGCGGCGCCGTCGGTGTCCGCCTGACCGACGACATGGTGAGCCAGTCCGTCATGGTGCGCGGCGCCGACGGCAAGCTCATCGAAGCCTGCTTCGCCAGCAAGGAGGAGGCCGAGGCCTTCATGAAGAACGGCGGCGCGGTCGCCAAGTCGGCCCTGCCCACGGAGTAAGCCATGCAGCAATCGTTCAAGAAAACCGTCCTTCGCACGGCCCTGCTGGCCGCGCTGTGCGGCGCCGGCGTCGCGCAGGCCGCCACCATCGTCATCCAGAGCCGTGACCCTGCAGGTGTCGGCTTCAACGACACGACGCCGGTCGCGCCGGTCGGCGGCAACCCCAAGACCACGCTGGGCGAGCAGCGCATGTACGTCTACCGCTACGTGGCGGACGTGTGGGAGAAGGCGCTCGACAGCGACGTGACGATCACCGTCAACGCCGGCTGGGAAGCGCTGACCTGCACCTCGTCGCAGGCGGTGCTGGGCAGCGCCGGCGCCTGGAACATCTGGCACGACTTCCCCGGCGGCACGCCGGGCACCTGGTACCCGCAGGCGCTGGCCAACAAGCTGGCCGGCGAGAACCTGAGCGCGGACCAGCCCCCCGGCCAATCCGGCTACGACAACGTCGACATCAAGACCCAGTTCAACATCAACCTCGGCAAGACCGGCTGCCTGGACGGCTCGCCGTTCTACCTGGGGCTGGACGGCAACTTCGGCACCGGCGTGAACTTCGTCGAGACGCTGCTGCATGAACTGGGCCACGGCCTGGGCTTCTCGGTGCTGACGGTCTACACCGGCTCGGTCGCGTCCGCGGTCGGCTACCGCCTGAATGCGGACGGCACGGCCTACGTCGCCAACGGTGGACTGCCCAGCGTCTGGGAGCAGTACATGTATGACAACACGGCGGGCAAGAGCTGGCTGACGATGACCAGCGCCGAGCGCCGGGTGTCGGCGGTCAACCCGCTGGGCCTGGCCTGGACCGGTCCCAACGTGCTGGCGGGCGCCGGCATGCTGGCGGCCACCCCGGTACTGAAGGTCGCTAGCTCGGCACCGGGCCAGTCCGGCCAGTACGCCTACGGCACGGCCTCCTTCGGCCCCGCGGTCAGTTCCGGCCTGACGTTGGGCGGCCTGGCCACGGTGACGCCGGATCCGACCAACGGCATGGGATGCCTGCCGTTCAGCCCGGCCGACACGGCGGCGGTGGCCGGCAAGGTCGCGGTCATCGATCGTGGCACCTGCGGCTTCGCCGTCAAGGCCAAGAACGCGCAGAACGCGGGCGCGGTCGGCGTGATCATCGCCAACAACGCCGCGGGCGCCGCGCCCGGCCTGGGCGGTGCCGATCCGACGATCGTGATCCCGACGGTCAGCGTCTCGCAGGCGGACGGCGTCAAGCTGCGCGCGGCGATCCTGGCCTCGGTGCCTTACGGCAGCCGCGGCAAGCCGGGCCTGGCGACCTCGTCGCTGTCCACCGATCCGAGCAAGCGCGCCGGTGCCGACGCGCTGGGTCGTCCGCTGCTGTACACGCCGAACCCGATCGCTTCGGGCTCGTCCGTGTCGCATTGGGACGTCTCGGCTTCGCCGAACCTGCTGATGGAGCCGAACATCAGTCCCGACCTGGGCCTGATCCTGGTGCCGCCGAAGGACCTGACCAAGCCGCTGCTGAAGGACCTGGGCTGGTAATCCCGGCCGGTTCGGACTCCCGACAGCCCCCTCCCGGGGCGAGTCGGGTAGGATGAGCCTCGAAAGCCTGGTGCGAAAGCGCCAGGCTTTTTTCTTGCACGCGGCAGCCGGCAGCCGCCGGATCTCGCTCGAACGTCGTGGAGATGATGGGGGTGTGGCGCGGGAATGTCGCCCGAACGGGCGATGAAATCCGCCATGCGGACGATCGAGGGGGCGAAGGGGGCGGCTGGTTGCGTCTTCAAACAGGCGGGTGGTCAGGACTGGCTGATAATCGCCGGCCCCGGCTAGCCGGAACCTGGTTTTTTACTGGAAGCATTGATGAACAAGAGTGAACTGATCGAAGGCATCGCCACCAAGGCTGGCGTGACCCGTGCCGTGGCCGCGACCGCCCTGGACGCGACCCTGGAAACCATCACCGAAGCGCTGGCCGCTGGCGACCAGATCGCCCTGGTCGGTTTCGGCACCTTCAAGGTGAGCGACCGCGCCGCCCGCACCGGCAAGAACCCCGCCACCGGCGAAGCGCTGGACATCCCGGCCTCCAAGGTCGCGAAGTTCACCGCCGGCAAGGCGCTGAAGGATGCAGTGAACAAGTAAGCCTCCCGGCTTCTTCCACTGGGCGACGCCCGCTCCTGCGAAAGCAGGGCGGGCGTTGTCGTTTGCAGGGGGAAGGGGCGTCAGCCCTCGCGGAAGAACTTCAAGGCCGCGAGGTCGGGGAAGGCCGTCGGCCGCTTGGCCTGCGCCGCCGCGAACGCCTCCATCAGGTTCTTGTTCTGCCAGATCGCCGCCTGCAGCCAGCCCATCTGCTGCAGGCTGTCCTTCACCCCGTGATCGCGCGCGTAGTGCAGGGCCTGCTTGCTGCCCCACACCGCGACCGGCGGCTTCTGCGCGATCTCGCGCGCGCACTGCAGCGCGGCTTCGACGCACTCGGCCTGCGTCGCGAAGACCTCGTTGACCAGGCCCACCGCCTGCGCCCGCGCGGCTGGCATGCGACGGCCCGTGTACGCGAGTTCCTTGACCACGCCCAGCGGCACCAGCTTCGGCAGGCGCTGCAGCGTGCCCAGGTCGGCCACCATGCCGATGTTGATCTCCTGGATGCAGAAGAAGGCGCCGGTCTCCGAGTAGCGGATGTCGCAGGCCGCGACCAGGTCCACCGCGCCGCCGATGCAGCCGCCGTGGATGGCCGCGATCGTCGGCACGCGCAGGTCGTCGAGCTGGTTGAAGGCCCGCTGCATGTCGGCCAGCAGGTCGACGATGGCCGCGCGGCCCTCGGCGCTGCGGTCGTCGAGCTGGATGCCGCCATTCTGGAACACCTCCAGCGACATCCCCGCGCTGAAGTGCTTGCCCGTCGACGAGATCACCAGCGCCCGCAGCGTCGGGCTGCGGTGGAGCTGCGCGAGCACCGCCTCCAGCTCGCGCCACAGCTGCGGCGACATCGTGTTCATCGCATCGGGCCGGTTCAGCACCAGGTGGCCGACGCCGGCTTCTTCGCTCAGGGTGAGGCAGTCCATTCGAGTCTCCTGTAGTCCTTGCTGTCGCTCCTGTCCTCGTATCGCGCAGGGCAGGGGTTCGGCCGATGCTAGCGGGAGACCGACCGACGCCGCGTCAAGGACGCGACGCCCGATGCCGATTGGAGCGCGCTCTCAGGCGCCCACCAGTTCCTCCGCCGGGCCGAAGAACTCGTAGCGGAGCTGCGCCGTCGGCACGCCGAGCGAACGGCCCGCGCGGTAGATCGCCTGCATGAAGGGCTTGGGGCCGAGCAAGTAGAGGTCGACATTGCGGTCCTCGGGCAGGTGGCGCGCGAGCAGCGCATCGGTGACGTGGCCGACCTCATGAGGCTCGTCACCGTCACGCGGCGCGTCGTAGACGTAGAGCGCCTGGACGTTGTCATGCGCCGCCGCGAGCAGGTCCACGCGCTCCCGGAACGCATGCACGCCGCCATGACGCGCCGCGTGGATGAAGCGGATCGGCCGTCCGCTGGCCGCCGCCGATTCGAGCATCGACATCGCCGGCGTGATGCCCACGCCGCCCGTCACCAGCACCAGCGGTCGGGTGGCGGTGGCGTCGAGCGTGAATTCGCCCGCCGGCGCCTGCACGGAGAGGCGGGTGCCGACCTCGGCCGTGTCGTGCATCCAGTTGGACACCAGACCGCCGTCCTCGCGCTTGATGCTGACGCGGTACCAGGGCTTGCCCGGCGCGTCCGACAGCGAGTAGTTCCGCCGCACCGTCCTGCCGTCGATGTCCAGCACCAGGGTCAGGTATTGCCCCGGTTGGAAGGGCGGCAGCGGCTGCCCGTCGACGGGCTCCAGGTAGAACGAGGTGATCAGCTCGCTCTCGCGCTCCTTGCGCGCGACGACCATCTCGCGCTGTCCGCGCCAGCCGCCGGGCAGCGCCGCGGTGGCGGCGTAGACCTGCTCCTCGGCGTCGATGAGCAACTGCGCCAGCGCGCCGTAGGCCTCGGCCCAGGCGGCGATGATCTCGTCGGTCGCGACGTCCGCGCCCAGCACCTCGCGGATCGCGGCCAGCAGGCAGGCGCCGACGATCGGGTAGTGCGCCGGCTGCACGCCCAGCGCCACGTGCTTCTGGATGATGCGGGGCAGGGCGGGGGCGAGTTCATGCACGCGGTCGATGTGGCTCGCATACGCCAGCACCGCGCCCGCCAGGGCGCGCGCCTGCGTGCCCTCGGCCTGGTGCGCCTCGTTGAAGAAGGCTTTCAGCTCCGGATGCCCGGTCAGCATCGCGCGGTAGAAGTGCCGCGTGATGTCTTCGCCGCGCGACTTCAGCAGCGGCACCGTGGCCTGGATCAGGGCGATGGTCTGAGGCTTGAACATGAGCTTCTCTACTCCGGCTTCGTTGAGGATGGTCCTTCTTACTCACGATCCGTGCCAGCGCCCGCAACTTTCAGAGTCGCTCATAACTGATTGATTTACATTGAAGTCAATGCCATCAACTCGCGGCGCGCTCGCCATTGAGGTCCAAATGACCGAAGATGCGATGGTGTCGGATTGACAACGCGCAGGTCGAAGTGACTCCAGATTCCCGCTACCGCCAACTGCTCGCGGCCGTGCGCGGCCTGATCCGCTGCGACGCCGCGGCGCTGCTGCGCCTGATGCCCGATGAGGCCGCCCCGGTGCTGCAGCCGGTGGCCGTCGACGGCCTGGCGGAGGAAGCCCTCGGCCGGCGCTTTCCGGTGGCGGCACATCCGCGCCTGGCGCGCTTGCTCGGCAGCGGCAAGGGGCTGCGTTTCGCGGCGGATGCGGGCCTGCCCGATCCGTATGACGGCTTGCTGGAGCATCAGCAGGAGCTCGAAGCGGTGCATGACTGCATGGGCGCGCCGCTGCGCGTGGAGGGCAGGATCTGGGGACTGGTGACCCTGGACGCGCTGGACCCGCGCGCGTTCGACGGCGTCGACGACGCGCGGCTGCAAGGTATCGTGCGGCTGCTCGAGGCCGGCATCGCCGCCGAGGAGACCATCGCCGAGCTGGCCCGTCGCGCCGAGCAGGAACAGGCGCTGGCGCGCGCCGCGTCGCGCGGCGGATCGCGCGAGCTGCTCGGCCGCAGCGCCGCGATGGCCCGGCTGCGCGAGGAGATCGACACCGTCGCGGGCTCCGACCTCACGGTGCTGATCCTCGGCGAGACCGGCGTGGGCAAGGAGCTCGTCGCGGAGCGGCTGCATGCGCGCTCGATGCGACGCGATCGACCGCTGGTGCAGATCAACTGCGCGGCGCTCCCGGAGACGCTCGCGGACAGCGAGCTCTTCGGCCACAAGCGCGGCGCGTTCACCGGCGCGGTCGCGGACCGCAGCGGCAAGTTCGAGCTGGCCGACGGCGGCACGCTGCTGCTGGACGAGGTCGGCGAGCTGCCCCTGCCGGTGCAGGCCAAGCTGCTGCGCGTGCTGCAGAGCGGCGACGTGCAGCGGCCCGGCAGCGATCGGGTGCAGCGGGTCGACGTGCGCGTGATCGCCGCCACCAATCGCGATCTGCGCGAGGAGGTCGCGCGCGGCCGCTTCCGCGCGGACCTGTATCACCGGCTGTCGGTCTATCCGCTGCACGTGCCGCCGCTGCGCGAGCGCGGCCGCGACGTGCTCGCCCTGGCCGGCGGCTTCCTGGAGGAGAACCAGCACCGCCTCGGCGCGCGCAACCTGCGGCTGTCGCCGGCGGCATCGGCGGCCTTGCTGGCGCACGACTGGCCGGGCAACGTCCGCGAGCTGGAGCACCTCATCAGTCGAGCCGCGCTGCGGGCGCTGTCGTCGGCGGGCCGGGGAGGGCGGTGGATCGCGATCGAGCCGGCGCATCTGGGTTTGTCGTCGTCCCCCGCAGCAATCGCCCCTGCCGTCGCCATGACCGCGTCGCCCGCAGCGGCGCGCGCCGCCCCGCCCGGCGCGGAGGCCGTGTCGGCGCGGGACGCGGCGTCGGCATCACTCGAAACGACCGAAACGCCCGGTGCGCCCGGCATGTCCGGATCGCCCGGATCGCCCGGAACGCCCGAAGTCATCGGACTTCGAGAAGCCACGGACCGCTTCCAGCGCGCCTGGATCGAGGCGGCGCTGGCCCGCAACGGCGGCGCGATGGCGGCCGCCGCGCGCGAGGCGGGCATGGACAGGAGCAATTTCATGCGGCTGCTGAAACGGCTCGGCGTGAGTTCGGCGTGAATCCGTCGCCGCGATCGCGCGCGGGCACCTCGATGCGACGCAGGTCCTGCGCCCAGCATCGGCGCTCGCCCGGCGCGGCGAGCAGCTCGCCGCCGACTGGCCCCCCACGAGACGTCATGCAGCACGTTACCGGCAGCTGCGGCGTGGTGGTCCTGATGGTGCCGCTCAAGGGAGCGTACCGCCCGACGCTCACAGCGACCTGATCCACGCCAGCAGCGCCTCGCGATCCGCCTTCGACAGCCGTTCGAAGCGCTGCCGCGACTTCTCCGCTTCGCCGCCGTGCCACAGGATCGCTTCGGTCAGCGTCCGGGCGCGGCCGTCGTGCAGATAGCCGACCGGCGTCGACTCGGCCACCTGCGCCGTGTAGCCGATGCCCCACAGCGGCGACGTGCGCCACATTGCGCCGCGCGCCCGGCCTTCCGGCAGCGGGTCCGCCAGCGCCGGACCCATGTCGTGCAACAGCAGGTCGGTGAACGGCCGGATCGTCTGGTCGCGCAGCTCCGCGAACGGATGGTGCCTGCCGGTCTTCATCTCCACCGTGTGGCAGGCCGCGCAGCGCAGCGCGTCGAACACGCGGCGGCCCGCGGCCACCTGCGCCGCGTCCACGCGATGCTCCTCCGGCGGTACGACGCCCTTCGGGAAACCGCTCGGCAGGCTGCGCTGCGCCGGCACGGCCAGCAGCTGCATGTACTGGGTCAGCGCGATCAGGTCGCTGTCCTGGATGCCCTTCTGCGCGGGCGCCGCCCGGCAGCCCGCTGGGTCGGTCGAGCAACTGCGGTTCGGGAACACCGGGGACGTCACCGACATGTCGTTCAGCAGCGCCGCGGCCACCTGATGGCGCACGCTGGACTTGGATGCCTTCCAGCCGAAGCGGCCCAGACGCGTGGCGCCGGATTCCGGGTCGACGCTGAAGTTGGCCTGGCCCAGCACGCCGTCGACGTCCGGCGTGCTGCGCACGCGTGACAGGATGTCCGCCTCCGGCACGGCTTCCAGCAGGCCGACGCCGATCAGCGGCTGCGCCGCGCGGGCCGACCACAGCTGCGGGATCGGCCCGTCGAAGCCGAACGTCGGCTTGCGCAGCTCGACGCGGGTGCCGTCGGCCAGCGTGACCGTGCGCGACTCGAAACCGGTCACCTTGACGGCGAGGCCCCCGTCCTGGAGGGCGCCAGAGGACGATGCCGTGTTCATCTGGATCGTCGCGCCGTAGCGCGGGTCCGGACGGATCGCGCCGTCGGCGTCCCTCGCGGCCACGTGGACGGCCATCCCGTCCAGGCGCTGGCCCACCATGAACGGCGCGGGTCCGCGGCCGTTGTTGGTGTGGCACTGCACGCAGGACGTGGCGTTGAGGCGCGGCCCCGCCAGGTCGACGATGGCGGCCATCGGCTCGTTGCCCGGTTCCAGGTGGGCGCCGGTGACAACGCTGCTGTGGGCCGTCCTGCGACCTTCGACGAAGCGCTGCATGTCCTGCATGCCGATGTGGCCGACCGGCTGCTGGAACATCCGGAGGCCCTCGGCCGAATAGTTGTACGAGACCGAGCCGAGCCCGCCCGACAAGGTGGACGCCGGCAGCGGCGCGCTGTTCAGGCGCGGCGCGACGCCGTACCACGGGGTCAGGCCTTGCCCGACGATGTAGAGCCGCTCGTTCGCGTAGTAGCGCAGGCCGCCGCCGTCGCCCACGGCCTGCATCGAGGCTGCCGTCGCGCCCATGGCCGGCGCCACCTCGACCGGATCGCCGACCTTCAGCGGCCGGGCGTCCACCCGGACGCCGTTGGGCAGGCCGTCGGCGCCCAGGCCTGCATGGCCGGGGTACTCCTTGATCAGGACCGTGCAATGGTCGTCGCCCGGCCGGCCGTCGGGCGGGTAGGCCGCCGGCTTGCAGACCGAGGCCGTCCCGTCGAGCAGCTCGCCGTTGTTCATCCAGCCGTAGCCGGTCACGCCGACGCGGTCGAAGGCGCGGAAGAACGCGGTGCCGCCCGGCAGGAGGTCCACCGTCGGGTGGTAGGTGTTGACCTTGAGCACAGGCCGGGTGACACCGGGCACGCGGCTGTTGTCGATGATCTCCAGACCCCAGGTGCGGTTCCGGAAGGAGTCCGGCACGAAGCTCAGGGCGGCGCCCCGCCGCTTGTCGAGCGGATGGCGCGACGCGTCCACCGTCTCGTTGGGGCCGTGGCCGATCTCGTTCCACTCCTCGCCGCGATCGCGGCCGTGCCGGCTCACGCCGCGATGGCCGACGCGGGTGACCAGCGTGCCGTCGGGCAGCGTGAACTGCAGCGTCTCGATCGGCGCTTGCGGCGGGAACAGCGGCACCAGCGGCGCGTCGTCGGCGGGCACCGGGAAGGGCGTGGTGACCGACTCGGGGAGCGCGTGCCCGCTGCCCGAAGCGGCGGGCGCCGCGGACTTGACGGCGACGCCCGGCGCCGTGTCGGCGGCCACGGGAGACTCGGCGTCCTGCGGGCTGGCGTCGCCCCCGCAGGCGACCAGCAGCGCGCAGCCCACGGCGATGCCGGCATGCTTGAATGCCATGGTGATCCCCCTCCCGAGCCAGTGGGTGCGATGAGCCCCTTCTTGGAGGGGCGTGGGGCGCGAGTGTGTCCGTTTGTTTTGCCGGTCGGCAAGTTTAAATGTGTGTCGAATTGATGCCTGCAGGAACGGCAGGGCCATCGACACCGCCGTCGAGGCAGTGCCCCCGCGCGGACGCCGTGACCTGACCCCGTCAGGCCTGCGACACCGCCGCCGGGTCCGGCGCCTTCGGTCCGCCGACCGCGCCGAGCGCGCCGCCCCACACGTGATAGAGCGCCTGCAGCACCACGTACTTGAGCATCTGCGTGGTGATGTTGGCGTCCTTCTCGCTCAGGCCGTGTTTCTCCATGAGCGTCGCCGGCAGGCTGGCGACCATGGCCGTCAGGCCGCCGAAGCCGGTGCTGAGGATCGCGTGCGAGGTCCAGCCGACCTTGCTGGCGAAGACGTCGCCGAGCGCCTCCGGGAAGGTGGACTTGAGGTGCTTCACGTGGGCCCCGGCGCGCGCGGCGGCGCTGAGGATCTGTTCGACCGCCGGCTTCTGCAGGTGGTCGAGGCAGGCGCCCAGGTCGTCGCGCGCCAGGAAGTGCTGGAAGCCGGCGCGCCCGGCGCCGACGTCGAAGTCGTTCTTGATCACGCGCATGCCGCCGCCGCCCACGGGCAGGCCGAAGCCCGGATCGAGGCGGCCATCCATCGCGGCGCGCTGCGCCGGCTGCCCCTTGAGCTCGTAGTTGAGCATCGCCGGGATCCGCACCAGCCCGTTGCGCGCGGCGCCGTAGCTGAGGCCCGCGGCGATCGCGTTGTCCGCGGCCAGGCTGGCCTTGGTCGGCGGGTTCGCGCTCGCGATGGGTTCAGGCAGCTGCTCGCCTGGCGGGCGGGTGTAGTAGGCGTCCTTGAAGGTCTTGTTGGTGGCGGCGCCGGAGGCCACGTCCAGCATCGACAGCGCAAAGCCCATCACCGCGCCGGTGATGAGCGCCGGCACGGCGACGGGCAACTGGGGCATCGCCTTGATCAGGCTGGAGAGCGTGAGGTCGGCGAGCTTGAGGTTGGCCGGGATGGTGCCGAGGTTGAAGCCGCTGGCCGAGGCCATGCCGTGCATCATGGCCGTGCCCTGGTCGCGCCACTGCACCTGCTTGAAGACGGCGACGAGGTCGTCGCGGGTGTGGATGCCGCGCGAGCTCAGCACCGCGGCCTGCTGCGTGGCCAGGCGTTCGAGCGCGGGGATGTCGTCGGGGCTCTTGCGCATCGCGCTGAGCATGTAGGCGACGCAGCCGGTGATGTCGTCGGGAAGTTTCTGCGCGAGCGAGTCGATGTCGATGCGCGGATTCACGTCGCGCGGGCTGGGCACGGTGGCCGCGCTGAGCGAGGCCAGCCCGCCGGGGGCGCGCTCCGCGGGCGCCGCCTCGGGCGGCGGCAGCGGATCGAAGGCGCCCGGCATGCGGCGCATCAGCTGGGAGACCTCGTCGTGCGGCTGCTGGCGCGGCAGGGCCGCGCCGTGCTCGGTCCCGGTGGCGGTGGAACGGCGCTGCTCGGTGATCGAGGGCGCATTGCCGACCGGCCGCTGCGCCACGCTCGACAGGGACAGCGCACTGCCGCCAGCCCCCTCGCCGGTACCGCCGCTGGCGTTCAAGTGGGACATGGGGATCTGCTCGCCGCCATGGGCGTCGGGCAGGCGCCCGGTCGTGGCGACGCTGCCGGCCGACGAGCTGCGGCTGGCCACCTTCGGCGGCGATTGGCGCGGCGGCGTCGACGGGCGCGAGCGGACCGCGCCGCCGTCGTTGTCGTTCTTCCCGGCGTCCTGCGAAGCGCGCGGGAACGAGCGGCGCGCGGACAGTCCCTCGGGCAGGATGTGCTCCGCGCCCGCGGGCTTGGCGGGTTGCGGCTCGATGGCGGTCGGCGACGAGGGCGACGAGGGCGACGACTGGGTCGGCGACGATTGCGACGCCTGCGGACTGCCGGGCGTCCCGAGGGACGGGGGAGGGACGTCGATCGCGCGGGCGGTCGGGATGGTGGTGCTCATGACGCCTTGGATGCCGTTACAACAAGGCGGCATCGTCGGCAGTGCGTCCCTCGTCGGAGGGCCGGATCCGAACCGGTGCCTGGGGATGCGAAGCGAGATCGCGCAGCGCCGAGGCCAGCGTCCCGTGGCGGTAGACAAAGCCGCCCGCCAGCGCCACGCGCGGCAGCACGCGCTGACCGTCCAGCAGCAGCGTCGACATCTCGCCCGCGAGCCGGCGCAGCGCCGCCGCCGGCAGGCGCATCCAGGCCTGTCGCCCGAAGGAGGCGGCGAGGGCGGTCGAGAACGAAGCCTGCGAGCAGAGGTCCGGCGCCACTGCGTTGACGGCCCCGCGCACATCCGCGCGGCGCAGCGCCCAGTCGATGAAGCCCACGGCGTCTTCCAGATGGATCCACGGCACCGGTTGACGACCGTCGCCCAGTCGCACGGCCAGTCCGAACCGCGCCGCCAGCGCCTGCATCGGATACGCGCCGTCTTCGCGACCGAGGATCACGCCGAAGCGCAGCCGCACGACGCGCATGCCCAGTCCCTCCATCCGCATCGCCTCATGCTCGACGGCCGCGCACAGGTCGGACTGGAACACGCCGCGCTGCGCGCGCGAGCGTTCATCGCAGATCACACCATCCTCGGGCACGCCGTAGAAGCCGACGGCCGACGCGGCCACCAGGACCGCGGGCGGATGCGCCAGACGCCGCGCCAGCTGATGGATCCCTTCCGTCAGGCGCGTGCGGCTGTCCAGCAGTTCGCGGCGACGGGCGCGCGTCCAGGGCCGGCCGAGCACGCGGGCGCCGGCGAGGTGGACGACGGCCTCGATGCGGGTTTCGGCGGCGATGTCGTCGAGCGCGCCGACGACGGCAATGTCCGCGCCGAACTGCAGCCGCGCCTGCTTCGGGTCCCGCGTCAGCACGATCAGCCGCCGCCCCTGCGACCGCAGCCGGCGCACCAGCGCCTGACCGACGAATCCGGTCGCGCCGGTGATCAGCACGGCCGCGGCCAGGCGAGGGGCTGCCGGAGGTGCCGGCTGATCGCGCAAGGCCGCGCTCTCGCGACCCAGCCGCCGCACGGCCAGCGCGTTGCGCAGGCTCCACGCCCACACGACGAGCGCCATGGCCGTGAAGAGCCACGACACCAGCCCCCGTCCCGCCGACGCCAGGCCGGTCGGCTGCTGCCACCAGTCGAGCAGGCGCGGCCCCATCAACCCCAGGAACAAGCCGTAGCAGACGGTCAGCACGGTGTGCAGCCAGCGCTCGAAGGGGGGCAACTGGCGGGTGCGGTCTTCTTCCAGGAAGTCGGCGAGCGTGATGACGACTTCCACGCCCAGCACCGCCGCGACCGCGACGGCGAGCGCGCCGTGCCACGACCACCAGGCCAGGCCGAGGAAGAGGGCGCCGTACAGCGCCTCGCGGCCTGCGTGCAGGGCGAGTTCGCGCCGTGCGCCGAGCTGCTGCGGCAGTCGGGCGGCCCATTCGTGGTGCCAGAGGTTGTCGAAGGCGCCGAGCAGCGCCTGGCCGATGAGGACGGCATCGAGGATGTGCATGTCAGGACTCCTGGACCGGGTCGATGAACACGCCGGTCTGTTCAAAGGTCCGGCCCCAGCGGGCGTGGGTCATGGTCAGGGTGAAACGGAAGCGGCCGGCGCCGAGGTCGCGGTGTTCGACACGGCATTGGCCGGGACTCAGGGCGTCGGGCAGCCGCAGCCGCATGGGGCCGACGCACCACAGGTAATGGCGGCTCTGGAATACCAGGGCGCCGTCGTCTTCGAAGACGTCCAAGGCCATGGCCAGGCCGCCGCGGGTGCGTTCAAGCACGCCGGGACCGGCGGGATGCGCGCGCTTGACGGACTGCACGAGTCGCCGGCCCAGTCGGCGGGACCAGACAACGCCGCCGAGGCCATCGGGCAAGACGGTGACTTCGACCGGCAGGTCCCGGGCGCAATCGGGCGTCAGCGGTCCGCGCAACGGCCAGGCGAGCCAGGCGAGCATGCGGCCCAGCGGCGAGCAGCGCAGGTCCATCCGGCCGACGTAGTGGACCGGCTCGGCGTGCAGGCCGAAACGGCGCTGCACGGCGGCCGGCAGACGCGACCAGGCGTCTGCGCCCATCAGCGCCTGCAGGTCGAGCGGTGCGGACGCTGCGGACGATGCCCATGCCCGCTGCGGGTCGAGGTTGGGTGCCGATATGTGGGCGGTGCGTTGCTTCGACGGCAGGGACCGAAGGCGGGCACTGGCTCGGAAGGTGGCTTCCAGGAGGGCATGGAACAGGGCATGGAAGAGGGCGTTCATGACCCCTCTATCGCGAGAATCGGGCCACGCGAGTTCGATACCTAAGTCGTTGATTCCATTGGCGGCGGTGCCAGGACTTGTCTTCGTCGTATACAGTTGCCGCCCTGTCGACTGTCTACGACGTATACACATGCTGCTGCGGGTGACGATGGGCCTGGCGCTGGCCGAAACGCTGCTGCTGGCGGGCGTGCTGATGGCCTGGGCCGACCGGGTGGCCGGCGGTCGGCTGCTGGCGGCCTTCCTCGTCGCGATCGCGGTCTGGATCTCGGGCAACGAGTTGCCGAACTGGTTCGGGCCGGGGGTCGAGACGCTGGCGCTCCATGTGCTGGCGACGGCGCCGCTGGCCTCGGCGGTGTTCTTCCATTTCTGCGTGGTGTTCTGCCGCGCGCCGCTGCGCCGCGGCTGGATCGCCGCGGCCTACGCGGTCGGCGGCGTCGCGGTGGCGGTGTCGCAGATCCTGGTGCCGGCGCATTTCGTCGATCACCCGGACGTGGGCCGGCTCGCCCTCGCGGAACCGGCGGCCGTGATCACCAGCCTGTCCTGGGTGGTCCTCGGTCTGGGTGGCGTCGGCGTGCTGCTGCACGCGCTAATGCGCCCGCCGGTCGACGGCCAGGGCCCGGCGCGGGGTCAGGTCGCGGCGGTCACCGCCTCGTGCCTGTGGGGCCTGGCCTGCCTGGGCGGCTACGGCATCGCGCTCACGGGCTGGCCGGTCTACCCGTTCCCGCTGCTGGCCTTCCCGCTGTATCCGCTGATACTCGTCTACGGGATCCTGCGCTATGGCGTTTTCGTCGCGAATGCCTGGGCCGGCAAGGCGCTGGTGTGGACCCTGCTGCTGGCGTCGGGCATCGCGATCGTGGCGCTGATGCCGCTGGTGCTGCCGTTCGAGTCGCGCTGGCTCAGTGGCCTGGCGGTCGCCGCCGGCTGCCTGGCCCTGAACGGACCGGTGCGGCGCTTCGTCCAGCGCCTGATCTATCCCGGCGGCGAGGTCAGCGCCCAGGACCTCGGACGCTGGCGCGAAACGCTGCAGGCGGCCGACAGCCTCGAGCGTCTGGGCGTCGAAGCGTCCGCGCTGCTCAGCCGACGGCTGGGCACGTCGGTGACGGTGTCCGTGGAGGAGGGCGCCGAACGGGGCGCCGAACGGACGCCCGACGGCGCCGCCGATCGCGCACGGCCGTCGAGCGTCCCGCCCGCACTGACGATGCGCCGCGACGGCGTGAGCTGGACGCCGCGCTGGACCGGCTGGGAGGCGGCGCCGCCGGGACAGCGCCACGTCGCGGAGCTGTTCGCCACCGTGCTGGCCGACGCGGCCCTGCGCGTCGAGCAGGCCCAGCAGGCCGCGGCCCGCGAGCGCGACCGGCAGATCCAGGCACGCCTGGCCGAACTGGGCGCTCTGGCCGCGACCGTGGCGCACGACATCCGCAATCCGCTCAACATCATCGGCATGGCCGTGGCGATGGCGCCGACGGAGACGCGGCAGGAGGTCGGCGCGCAGGTGGCACGCATCGCGCATCTGACCAGCGACCTGCTGGACTACGCCAAGCCGTGGAAGCTGCAGCGCGAACGCTTCGAGCTGCGCTCGCTCGTCGAGTCCCTGATCCGGCGCCAGCCCGGCGCGCGCCTGTCGACGGCGTGGCCGGCCGAGCTGTGGGTGGAGACGCTCGATCCGAGGCGTCTCGAGCAGGCGCTGGTCAACCTGATCGAGAACGCGCGTGGCGCGTCGGCGGCGGGCTGCGAGATCGGCGTCGATGTCGCCGACGGAGCGGTTGGCGGGTCGGTCCCCGGGCCCGAGGGCGCGATGCTGCGGCTGCATGTCTGCGACGACGGCGCGGGCGTGCCGGAGGAACTCCGCGAGCGCCTCTTCGAGCCTTTCGCCTCGCGCAGCCCCGGCGGCACAGGCCTGGGGCTGGCGATCGTCGCGCGCATCGCGCAAGCCCACGGCGGGCGCGCGTTGCTCAGCGCCCGGCCTCCCTGGACGACCTGTTTCACGCTGGAGTTGCCGCGATGAGTGCCTGTTCCACCTCCTCGATCCCCGGCCGCGTCCTGCTGGTCGACGACGAGCCCGCGTTCCAGCGGCTGGGCGGCGGTTTCCTGCGCAACCTGGGCCACGAGGTGCTCACCGCGGGCGACGGCGACGAGGCGTTGTCGACCTTCGCCCGCGAGCAGCCCGACCTGGTGCTCCTGGACCTGGCGATGCCGCCGAGCATGGACCCCGAACAAGGCCTGACCCTGATCCCGCGCTTCAACGGCGCGCCGGTCGTGGTGCTCACGGGCCATGCCGAGCACGAGCTCGCGCTGCGCGCGGCCGATCTCGGCGCCTGGGACTTCCTGGCCAAGCCCATCGACCCGGACCTGCTGCGGTTCGTCGTCGACCGGGCGCTGCGCAAGCGCAGGCTGGACGCGGAGCTGGCGCAGCTGCGGCGGCGGCAGGCCGAGGATTCAATGGGGCTGGTCGGGCCCTCGGCGGCGCTGCAATCGCTGCGGGCGATGATCCGGCGCGTCGCGCCGACGCGGGTCAACGTGCTGGTCCTCGGTCCGACCGGCACAGGCAAGGAGCTGGTGGCGCGCGCGCTGCACGAGCACGGTCCGCAGGCCGCGGCGCCCTTCGTGCCGGTGCATTGCGGCGCCCTGTCGGCGGAGCTGCTCGAGAGCGAGCTCTTCGGCCACCTGAAGGGCAGCTTCACCGGCGCCTACCGCGATCAGCCCGGACTGGTGGAGGTCGCGCGTGGCGGGACGCTGTTCCTCGACGAGGTCGGCGAGATGCCGCCGGCGATGCAGGTCAAACTGCTGCGTTTCCTGCAGGAAGCCACCTACATGCCGGTCGGCGGACGCGTGACCAAGACCAGCGAAGTCCGCGTGATCGCGGCGACGCACCGCGACCTCGAGGCGATGGTGCGCGCCGGCGAGTTCCGGGAGGACCTGTACTACCGGCTCAAGGGCGTGGTGCTGCGCACGCCGGGTCTGGAAGAGCGCCGTGGCGACGTGCCGGTGCTGGCCGCAAGCTTCGCGCGACAGCGCGGCGTGGGCGTGTCGACGGCTGCGATGGCCTGGCTGGGCGCGCGGGACTGGCCGGGCAACGTGCGCGAGCTGAAGGCGGTCGTGGACGCGGCCGCAGCCTTGCTGCTGCCCGGCCATTCGGACATCGACCCCGAGGCGCTGGCGCTGGCGGCGGGCGAAGCGCCGGTAGCGGGCACGACCGGCGCGACGTCCGGGGTGCCGACCGAGGAGCGCGGCGGTCTGCTGGACCAGGCGATGGAAGACCTGGAGCGCCGCCTGATCAGCGAAGCGATGCAGGCGACGGATGGGAATCAGTCGGAAACCGCCAGGCGCCTCGGGATCTCGCGGGCGGGCCTGATCAAGAAGCTGGGACGGCTGGGATTGAAGTGACGGGACGGGCTGTTCAGCCCGTCCGTGCGAGGCCCGGATTCAGGCCGCGAAGCCGCCGTCGATCAGCAGGTCGGCGCCGGTGACGAAGCCCGCTTCCGGACTCGCGAGGTAGGCCACCATGGCCGCGATCTCTTCGGCCTTGCCGTGGCGCGGCAGGGCCATCAGGCCGTGCAGGCCGGCGGCGAACTCGGTGTCGGCCGGGTTCATGTCGGTGTCGACCGGGCCGGGCGCCACGTTGTTGACGGTGATGCCCCGCGGTCCGAGGTCGCGCGCCAGCCCCTTCACCAGGCCGATCAGGGCGGACTTGCTCATCGCGTAGACCGCGCCGCCGGCGAAGGGCATGCGCTGGGCGTTGGTGCTGCCGATGTTGATGATGCGGCCGCCCTCGCGCATGTGCCTGGCCGCGGCCTGCGACGCGACGAAGACCGAGCGCACGTTGACGGCCACGGTGCGGTCGAAGTCTTCCAGCGTGAACTGGTCCAGCGGCGCCACGGCGAGCACACCGGCGCTGTTGACCAGGATGTCCAACCGGCCGAAGCGATCGGCCACGCCGTCGATGGCGCGGGTGAGGGCGGCCGCGTCCGTGGCGTCCGCCTTGACGGCGATGGCCTGCCCGCCGGCTGCCTTGATTTCCTCGACCAGCGCTTCGGCGGCGATCGCCGACGAGGCATAGCCGATCGCGACGGTTGCGCCGTCGCGGGCCAGGCGGCGGGCGGAGGCGGCGCCGATGCCGCGCGAACCGCCGTGGATGAAGGCGACCTTGCCGGTCAGGACGGCGTTGGCAGTGGCGGCGGCGGTGTTGGTGGTGGTGCTCATGACGTTTCCTTTCGAGGAGGGGTGGTTGATGGGATGAACTATGGTCGTCGGCACCTGATTGCGGTAGTTGGAAAGCGACGTTTTCAGTTTCAACCGTTGGTATAAGCTGCCGCCATGTCGACCGAACTGAGCAGCACCCTCGACGCCTTCATCGCCACCGCCGACGAAGGCAGCTTTTCCGCGGCGGCGCGGCGGCTGGGCCTGACGCCGGCGGCGGTCAGCAAAAGCGTCGCGCAGTTCGAGGCGAAGCTGGGTGTGCGCCTGTTCCAGCGCAGCACGCGCCACCTGGCGCTGACGACCGACGGCGAACGCCTGTACGCCCAGGTGCGACGGCCGTGGAGCGAGATCGGCGACGCGTTGACGGACTTGAGGCAGGGTGCGGGCAAGCCGGCGGGGACCTTGAAGGTCGCGTTGGCCCACACGGTGGGCCGCGAATATTTCGTGCCGATGATGGAAGCCTTCGTGCGGCGTTATCCGGACGTCGTGCCGGATCTGCATTTCGACAACCGCCAGGTCGACCTGGTGGCCGAGGGGTTCGACGTCGCCATCGGGGGCGGCATCGAATTGACGGACGCGCTCATCGCGCGCGAGCTGGCGCGGCTGCGGATCGTGCTCGCGGCGTCGCCGACGTATCTGGCGGCCAACCCGGTGCCGAAGCAGCCGGGCGATCTGGCGCGTCATCGCGGGCTGCTGCGGCGCTCGCTGGGGTCAGGTCGGCTGGTGCCGTGGACCTTGAAGAACAACGCCGGCCAGGAGGAAGTCGCCAGCGTGCGGCCGGTGATGGTGCTGGACGATCCGGAGGCGATGGCCCGCGCGGCGGCCAGCGGCATGGGCATCGCGATGCTGCCGATGCCGCATGCCTGGCCGTTCCTGGAGCGCGGCGAGCTGGTGCGCGTGCTGCCGGCCTGGTACGCCGAGGCGCTGCCGCTGGCGATCTACTACACGAGCCTCCGGCTGGTGCCGGCCAAGGTGCGGGTGTTCGTCGATCACGTGATCGAGCAGTTCAAGGCGCAGGGGTATGCGGCGCGGTTCAAGCAGGGATGAAGGCGCTCGAGCGCGTGCGAAGCAGGGCGCTCAGGTCGAGCGCCGCAGGAAGCGCTCGATCCCGCTGGCGATCAGCTGCGGCTGTTCATGGACGATCCAGTGCGTGGCGCCGGGCACCTTGAGGACCTCCATCCGCGGGACGTAGTCCTCAAGACCGTCGAGCAGCCCCGGCAGCAGCGCCGTGTCGTCGAGTGCCCAGAACACCAGCGTCGGCATGGTCACCATGAGCCGCTCGCGCGGCAGCACCGGGATGCCATCGATGCGCTGGCCGGGCATCGGCGGCTTCATCGGCGTCACGCGATAGAGGTTGCAGGCGCCGGTGAGTCCGGCACGCCAGACCTCGCGGTACTTCTGCTTGAGCGCGTCGGTGAGCCATCCGAAGCCGTCGGCGCCGGCCTTCATCTGGGTGAAGAAGGTCCACAGGCGCTGGAAGTCGTTCTCCGCAAGCAGCGCCTCGGCATCAGGCCGGGCGAGGAAGTTCATGTACGCGCTGGCCTCGCGCTGCGCCTCGTTGTTGCGCAGCTCGCGGGACAAGGTGCCTGCGTGCGGCGAGTTGATGATCACCAGCTGGCCGATCTGGTCCGGGAACGCGTTGGCGTAGCCCCAGGCGAAGGCGCCGCCCCAGTCGTGCGCCACCAGCGCGGCCATGGTGCCGTCTTCGCGTTCGCTCGCGACGAGCTGCTGGATGTCCTGCACCATCAGCTGCGCCTTGTAGGCGGCGACCTCGGTGGGTGCGCTGGAACGTTCGAAGCCGCGCAGGTTCGGCGCGACGCAGCGGTACCCGCCGTGCGCCGGATCGGCGAAGAACGCCAGCAGGTCGTCCCAGATGAAAGCCGCCTCAGGGAATCCGTGGAGGAACACCATCAGCGGCCGACCAGGCTCGCCGGCGGCGCGGCAGCTCAAGGTGATCCCGTTGGGGAGGCGGCGTTGGAAGGTCTCGATCATTGGGACGGGTCTCCGAATCGTGTTCCGCCGCGGAAGCTACCTCATGGCGCTCTGATCTGCTGCTGCGTCGGCGACGCACCCGGCGCCCGATGGACGCTGTGGAAAGGGGTCGATGCGCGCAGCAGATGCAGCGGGTCGATGCATCCATAAGATTGACAATGTGCATTATGTGATGTTACCAAGACACGCTTGGTCGGGTGTCCGGCGTGTGGCCGCTTTCTCGTACAGGTGGGTATGACGCAGCCACGAGGAGCCCTCGCCATGACCACCTGCCCGTCCGTCTCCGGAGTTCACGCGATGTCGACGCATCTCGGGGGCTGGCTGCGAGCCGCCGGATGGCTGATCCTGACGTCGACGGGACTGGCGACCAGGGCGCAAGCGGACGTCATCGACGACTGGCATGACCGCGCCTTGGTCGCGGTGTACGCGGCTCATCAGTCGCCGGTGGCGCAAGGGCGCACCGTCACCCTGGTCGACTTGGCCATGTTCCAGGCCTTGAACGCCGTCACGCCACGCTACCAGCCCTACCTGACCCGATTGCCCGCATCGCCTCGGGCGTCAGCGCTGGTGGCGGCGGCCAAGGCGGCGCACGATGTCCTGGCCAGCCTGTGCCCGACCCAAACCGCGGTGCTCGCGCCGGCCCTGCAGGCGGCGCTCGCCGCCGAGCAGGACAACGACGCGCGGCGCGACGGCGACGCGCTGGGTGCCCGGGCGGCCGCCGCTCTGCTGGCCGATCGCCGCAACGACGGCAGCGACCGGCCGGACAACTACCGTCCTGCCACGACACCCGGCACCTACGTCCCGACCGTCCTGCCCGCCGCCTCCCAGTGGGGAGGCGTGAGACCGTTCGCGCTGGTCGAGGGATCCCAGTTCCGCCCCGGCCCACCGTATGCGCTGAGCAGCGAGGACTGGGCGCGCGACTACAACGAAGTGCTTCGCCTTGGCGCGAAGAGCAACTCCGAGCGCAGCGCTGATCAGACCCAGATCGCCAGATTCTGGGAGATCGTCGGGCCGGCCACCTACAGCCCGCTCGCCCAGCAGGTGGCCCGCAGCAGGCACCTCGACCTGCTCGGCCACGCGCGTCTGCTCGCGCTGGTGTCGATGGCCACCTCCGACACGTCGATCGCGGTCTTCGATGCCAAGTACGCCTACGGGTTCTGGCGCCCGATCACGGCCATCCGCAACGGCGACCGGGACGGCAACGACGCGACGCCGCGAGATCCGGCGTGGGAGCCGTTCCTCCCGACACCGATGCACCCCGAATACCCGTGCGCCCACTGCGCCATCCAGGGCAGCGCAGCCCGGGTGCTGGAGCTGACCGGGGGTGACGAGGTGGCGACGGTGACCTTGACGAGCGACACGGCACCGGGTGCGATGCGCCGCTACAGCCGGTTGACGGATTACGTCGCCGAGGTCGTCAACGCCCGCATCTACGGCGGCATGCACTACCGCCGTTCAGGCGAGGTAGGCGTGGAGTTGGGGAGGCGCGTTGCCGAGGAAGTGATGAAGGGTCAGCTGTTACCGCTCTGAATCCCGATTCACGTCGCTGTACCGAAGCCCCCTATCGCTCCACCGCATTCACGATCCGTGCAATGTCTCCCCGGTGGGCCTCAATGGCGGCGTCGATGCTGGGCATGTAGGCCGCCAGCGGACTGTCCTTGGCCACGGCGAAATGCACGTCCTGCTGGATCAGGGGCACCTTGGACGTCTGCAGCGCCTGGAGATCGGCGCCCGCCGACCGCAGCCGTGCGAGCAGGCTTTCCAAGGACGCACTGCGGCTGGTCACCAGCAGCGCGTCGCAGCGCCCGGCCTCCAGTGTCCGCACCCGCTGCTTCAGATCACCGACGATTTGCCGGGCGTCGAGCCCATAGGTCGCCGGATCGGCCAGTGCCGACCCGTACTCCGCCGTCCGCGACACGCACACCACGCGGCCGCGCAAGTCTTCCACCCGATCGGCATGAAGCCCGCGATCGCGCCGGCTCACCGCCCACACTGCGCCCCGAAACAGCGGGCGGGAGAAGCGCATGGCCTCGCTGCGGTCCTCGGTGGGGCTGACGCCGAATCCGATCGCGTCGCCCTGCTCCACCATGCGCAGCAGGCGCGCAAAAGGGACGGCGTTGCGCTGCCAGCGCAGGTTCGCCCCCTGCTCGATGAGCGCCATCACGGGCGCCAGAGAGGCCGCATCGACCGCCTCGGACACGGCCAGCGGCACGACGACAGGCAGGGACACGACTGGTGAGGGCGCCGCCCGCGCGGAGCGCGCCATCGCCAAGGTGCTTGCCAGCGATGCGACGCAAAAGCCGCGTCGCCCGATCCCGAAGTTGTGCGTCAAACCGTGACGCTCGTCTGCCGTCGCATCCATCGATCACTGAACCTCGAGAAGCTGCCGTCCCAGCCGCATTCTCCGATGTCCTGTAGTCGAACCGCAGACGCAGTCGCTCGCCCACCACAGGTCTGAGGTCCATCACACGCGCGTCATTTCACCAACGGCCGCACCGTCGTGAACCCACCGTCCACCGCGATGATCTGACCGGTGAGCCGCGCGGCGCCGCCGCTGAGCAGCCAACCCAGCACCTCCGCCACCTGGTCGGCCGATTGCACGCCCCCGAGCGGATACTGCCGCCCTGCCCCTTCGCGCACCGCCGGCAGGTTCAGCAGACCGGCGGTCATCGGCGTCTCCGTCATGCCCGGCGCCACCGCGTTGACGCGCACACCCTGGCCGGCATAGGTCGCCGCGGCACTGCGCACCAAGGCCTCCACGCCGCCCTTGGCGGCGGCGATCGCCTCATGGTTGGCCACACCGATGCGCGCCACCACGGAGCTCGCGAAGACCGCCGATCCCGCCGCGCCTTTCAGCGCGGCGTGCCAGGCCTGGAGCATGTAGAACGCGCTGTCCAGATTGACCCGGAGCAGCTCGCGATAGACCTCCGGCCGCGTGCGGTGCAAGGGCGCGATCAAGGTGCTGCCCACACAGTGCGCCAGTTGCGTCGGCGCAGTCCCGAGCTCGCTCACGCAGACCGCCAACGCCTGCGCGGCCCCCTCGGGGGTGGTCGTGTCCGCGACGATGCGAAGCGCGGCGTCCACGTCGGCCAGGCGATCGGCATCGCGGCCCACCGCCGCCACTCGCACGCCCTTGGCGCTCAGCCGTCGCGCCAGCGCTCGGCCAATTCCGCCGGAGGCACCGGTGATCAGGGCGATTGAAGTCATCTTGTCGGATCCAGACAGTCGTTGAGTGAAAGGGCAGCGGCGACGCCTCGGGGAAGGCTCACCAGGCGGGCACCTCGTTGATGGCCAGCAGTTCGGCGGCGGTGCCGACACCGCGCACCGCGCGGCGCCACCATTGCGAGAAGGTGTCGCAGGGCGGATCGACCGGCGGGAAGAGCATCGGCGTGGGCAGCCAGTCCGCCGACGGCATGAGCCACGGCGCCAGGTGGGGATCCAGCCGACCGCGCACGCTGCGCGCACCTTGAAGCGCCACACGCAGGGCGTCTGCATCGCCCCGCCAACGCCAGGACGTCAGCGCCGCCATGCGACTGTCCACGAACTGCCACCGTCGCTCGCTCCAGGGCCACGCCCGATGGAAGTCGGCCAGGTAGAGCCCCACCACCACGGTGTCTGGCGACAACCCTGGCGGCAGGTCGCCGAGGCTCCATGGATGCACCAGCCACACCTCCCGCCCCTGGACTTGCGATGCCTCCGGCGCCACGGCGTCCACCCCCGGCGGCGGTTGATCGAACTGCGCCGGCTCGGTGACACCGGTCGTGTCGACGTCCGCGGACTGGGTCGATGCAGACGCTGCGCTCACGGCAGACGAGCGGGCCAGGCGTTCCAGCGCCTCGTAGCTGGTGTCGATGACGCTGCCCGGACTGTGCCAATCGGGCGGCGCATGACGCGCCACGTTCTCCGCATTGAACAGATAGGGCTTGGTGCTGCCCGTGCCCGCGACCCATTGCCAGCTCAGGTGGTTGCTCGCCAGATCGCCGTCCAGCAGATGCGCGTACAGCCAGTCCGCGCCGGCGCGCCAATGCACCTTGCGCAGGTGCACGACATAGCTGGCCAGCCACATGCGCGCATGGTTGTGCAGCGTGCCGGTGGCATACAGCTCGCGCACGGCCCGGTCGATCACCGGCACGCCGGTGCGGCCCTGGCGGATGTCGCCCGGCAGCGTCCGGGCATAGGCGTCGTCGGGCAACGGACCCGCATGCAGCGATCGCAGGATCGCCTCCCCCCGGTGGTGCCAGACATGGCGGAAGAACGCGCGCCAGCCGAGTTCGTAGACGAACTTGTGTTGCACGTCCAGCGGATGCCGCGCGGTCACCTCGGTCAGCACCTCCGCGAGCGTGATGAAGCCGTGGGTGAGGTAGGGCGACAGCCCGCTCACGGCGCCGTCGAGCGAGTTCCGCGTGCGGGCATAGGCCGACGGGCGCACCGCCGCCATCCGGGCGCGGGCGGCCGCCATCGTCGGCATGGACGACGTCGGGGACGCGATCGCCGGCGGGCTCGGCCACTCAGCCATGGCTGGCCTTGGCGCGCCGGCAGGCATCCGAGCAGTATTTGACCTCGGCCCAATTCCTGGCCCAGCGTCGGCGCCAGGTCATCGGCAGTCCGCAAGCGGCGCAGGGCTTGCTGGGGAGCGAGGTCTTGTTGCCGCGATGGGCCGCTGCGGACGGTTTCATCTTAAACCGCATGTTTCGGCAACACCGGCACGTCGGTGGTGGTGTCGCACATCGCTTCGGCCAGCGACCGCGCCGAGAGGAACGCGCCCTCCACGCCGGAGCTGCCGAACAGATCGCCGCAGACCCCCAGCCCCAGCCGGCCGTCCCACCAGTGCCGTGCGGACGGCCCTGACCCGTGGCCGGTCGCCGGCGGCAAGGCATAGCGCCAGCGATGCACCACCGCATGGGCCCAGCGCACCGACTCGCCGAGGTAGACCTCCAAGGCCGTGCTCAGTTGATGCTTCACCCACTCGGCGTCCTGCTCCAGGTTCAAGCGGCTCCAGCCCGGTCGCGCATGGACCACCCAGTGCGCCTGGCCGTCGACCGCCACGCGGCCGGGCCGCCGGTCATTGCGGATCACCCAGGCCAACGGCCCCTGCGCAGGCCGCGCCAGCGCCCAGGGACGGTCGGAGGTCGACGCCGCATCGTCCGCGCGCGCCACCCCCATCAAGGTCCAGCATGGCTGCATGGGGATCAGGGAGGCAAAGCGCGCCCAGTCTTCATGGTGGCGATTCAGCAGCGGCGCGGCCTGGGCCGGCGGTACCGCCAGCACCACGGCATCGAAGGCCTCCGGGTGGGTGAGCCCCCCTGCGGACAGGCGCCAGACCTGGCCCTCACGTTCCAGCCGGTCGACTGCCAACGACCAGTGCGTCCCCGCACCGGCCAGCAGGTGGCTGCTCAACGCGGGCATGTCCGGCACGGGCAGATAGAGTGCCGCGCCTTCCTCCAGGGGCAGGCTGTCCGGCGCCAGTGGAGGTGTCCACGGCGACACGCAGCCTGCCGCCTGCGCCTGCGACACGAACGCCTGGAACGCCTCGCTTCGCGCCGTGAAGCCGACCGCGCCGTGGTCGAGCCGGGCACGACCCAGGGCGCCGTCGTCCAGCGGCCATTCCAGACGTCGCGTCGCCAGCCGCCCGCCGGGACCGCGCGCCTTGTCGAACACCTGGACCGTGTGGCCAGCCTCCATCAGCGCCTGGGCACAGGTCGCCCCGGCGACACCGGCGCCGATCACCGCCACTGAAGCGATTTCATGTTTCAACATGAGTCAATGCTACGGGCTCCGCCCCACTATTTGGCTTCAATGTTGCGACATTCGCTCTAAACTGCGCTTCAATAACGATTCATCGTGAGGACCAATGCCAAATCCGCCTGCCTCCTCTTCGCCGTCAGCCACAGGTTCCGATGACGACGTCTCGCTGCGGCGCAGCGGGGCGGTGGCGCGGATGCTGCGCATGCCAGTGGCGACGCTGCGGGTCTGGGAGCGTCGCTATGCCTTGACGCCGCCCCGGTGGTCGGCCGGAGGCCAGCGGCTGTATGGGGCGGATGACATTCGGCGCCTGGCCTTGATCAAGCAACTCACCGAGCTGGGCCACGCCATCGGCAGCCTGGCCGCGTTGGACATGTCGCAGCTGCAGGCGGTGGCCGCCGACCATGTCGGCGCACGTTCGGTCGCCACCCGACGTGACCACGCGCCGGGAGGCCTTGAATCGCCCTCGCCTTGGCGTCTGGCGGTCATCGGCGCCGCCCTGGGCGCTCGCCTCCAGCGGCCCGCCCTTCTCCGCCGACTCGGAGGCTTGGGCCGGACCGTGCAGGTGCTCGGCCCTTTCGACTCGATGGCCGACGCGGCCCGATCGCTGGCGCGCACCGACGTCGACACCCTCCTGATCCATCAGCCGCATCTGCATGCGGGCTGGCTCGCGGAACAGGAAGCCGCCGCGCCCGGGCTCATGGGTGTCCCGATGGCCGTGCTCTATGGCTTCGCGGCGGACGCGGTCTGCGAATCGCTGGCCGCGGTGGGCACCACCCTGCTCCGCGAGCCCCAGCCGGATGTGGTGATCGGCCAGTGGCTGCGGCAGGTCGGCGCGGAGATCGTCGATGAGCGCGAGCGGAACGCCGGAGCGCCCGGCGGCATGCCGGGCGAGGGGACCGGCGCGATGGCGACGCCCTCAACCCCCGGTGACCCGTGGCCCGCACGACGCTGGGACGACGAGACGCTGGTGGCCTTTGCCAGCCGATCCACGACCGTGGCCTGCGAATGCCCGCGTCATGTGGCCGAGCTGTTGATGCAGCTCTCCCATTTCGAGGGCTACAGCGCCGATTGCAAGGACCGCGGCCCCGCCGACGCCGCCCTGCATGCCTACCTGAGACAGGTGGCGGCCGAATCGAGAGCGCGCTTCGAGGCCGCGCTGGAGCGCGTGGCGCAGCATGAAGGCTGGACGCTGCCGGCGCCGCGTCAGGGCGGACCGATCGCAACGTCGACCATGGCCTGGGCTTCCTGAACGATGGACTGCAGATGCGCCGGGCTGCGGAAGCTCTCCGCGTAGATCTTGTAGAGCGCCTCCGTGCCCGAGGGCCGCGCCGCAAACCAGCCGCCGGCCGCTTGGACCTTGATGCCGCCGATGGCGGCACCGTTGCCTGGCGCCTGCGTGAGGACCGCGTCGATCTGCTCGCCGGCCAAGGTGGTGGACCTGAGGTCCTGCGGTGTCAACGCCGCCAGGCGGCGCTTCTGCGCCGGCGTGGCGGCGGCCGCCGTCAGGCGCGCCGAGGGCTCGCCCAACTGGGCGGCCAGTTCGGCATACAGCACCCCAGGATCTTTCCCCGTGGTGGCCGTGATCTCCGCCGACAGGAGCGCGGCGGTGATGCCGTCCTTGTCCGTCGTCCACGCCGACCCGTCGCGGCGCGCGAAGCTCGCGCCCGCGCTCTCTTCACCGGCGAATCCCAGGCTGCCGTCCAGCAATCCGGTCGCGAACCATTTGAAGCCCACGGGCACCTCGATCACGCGGCGATTCAGCCGAGCGGCGACCCGGTCGATCAGTGCCGTGCTGACGAGCGTCTTGCCGATGGCGGCCTGCGGGCTCCACGACGACCGTTGGCGGAACAGGTAGTCGATGGCCACGCACAAGTAGTGGTTGGGCGGCAGCAAGCCGTGGGTCGGCGTGACGATGCCATGGCGGTCGTGGTCGGTGTCGCAGGCGAAGGCGACGTCATAGTCGTCCTTCAGCGCCGCCCAACGCGCCATCGCGTTGGCCGACGACGGATCCATGCGGATCTGCCCGTCCCAATCCAGCGTCATGAAACGGAAGGTGGGGTCGACGGACGCGTTGAGCACGTCCAGGTCGATCCGCCAGTGTTCGGCGATGGCGGCCCAGTAGTGGACGCCGGCGCCCCCCATCGGATCGACGCCGATGCGCAGCCCGGCGGCCCGGATCGCCGCCAGATCGATCACCTGATCGAGCTCGGACACGTAGCGGCTTCGATAGTCGTGGCGATGCGTCGTGGGCGCGTTCATCGCCTGCGCCAGCGGGATGCGACGGACGCCCTGCAGCCCCGATTCGAGATAGGCGTTGGCGGCCTTCTGGATGGCGCTCGTCAGCTCGTCGCCGGCCGGTCCGCCGTGCGGCGGGTTGTACTTGTAGCCCCCTTCCCGCGGCGGATTGTGGGACGGCGTCATCACGATGCCGTCGGCGCGTCCGCTGCCGGGCAGGCGGTTGTGGCTGAGGATGGCGTGCGAGATCGCCGGGGTCGGTGTGAATTCGCCTTCCGGCGCCAGCATCACCTCGACTTCATTGGCGGCCAGGACCTCCAGCGCACTGGCGCAGGCCGGCGCCGACAGCGCGTGGGTGTCCACGCCGAGGAACAGTGGACCGCGGATGTCCAGCTGTCGACGCTGATCGCAGATCGCCTGGGTGATCGCCCAGACATGCCACTCGTTGAACGAGACGTCGAGGGCCGAACCGCGGTGGCCCGACGTGCCGAAGGCGACCCGCTGCCCGGGGACCGTCGGGTCGGGCCGGTCGGCGTGGTAGGCCGCGACGAGCGCTGCCACATCGATGAGGTCGGACGCCGCGGCCGGCTGGCCGGCCCGCGCGTTGATTTGACTGGACATGGCTCGCGCGTCTTCCATGGAGGGGATCGTTGCGACTGTGCGCGCGAGCGTGCCCGCTCGTCTGTTCGCTGACGCACGACGGCGCGCATGCAGGGGTGTGAAGTGACACCCCGTGGCCGGTCATCCCTCTCCTGGCGGCGGCCCGACAAGCAGGACGGGCACGGGGCTGTCTCGAAGCACCAGGGCCGCATCGCTGCCGAGGACGAGCTTGGAGATGCCGCGGCGACCATGCGTGCCCATCGCGATCAGGTCGACGCGGTGGTCGGTGGCATCCTGGATGATCGCGCTGGCCGCATGTTCATCGAAGGACTCCCGGATGCGCATGGTCACCGCCAGGCCTCGATCCTGAAGTTCCATGGCGGCCGTGGCGAGCATGTCGCGCGCGGACGCTCGCCTGGACTCGAGCTCCTGACCCGCTCGTCCGTCGGGGTGGCCGGCGCCGAAGTCCGGGTAGGTGTCGAGCACGTGCAGCAGCGTGACCCGCGAGCCCATCGCCTGCGCGACGACCATCGCCTCGCGCAATCCGCGCAGCGCGGTCCGGCTGCCGTCCAAGGGAACCAAAATGGCTGTGTACATGGTGGAGCGCCTTCGCGTAGGGGATCTGGCAATGGGCCACTGCCAGCCTTTGCGCTAGCCTGCGCCAACCTTCGGATCAATTCGGTACGGCAGCGCACCGAGAGCTTGAATCTGCCAAGTTCCGAACACCGCGGAACACTGCGGAACACCGCCAGCATTGGAGCCCCATGCACCGAGATACCGACACCCCCGCCGGCACCGTCCATCGCCTGACCCTCGACAGCGAAATCCTCGCCGGCAACCTGGTCGGCGCCCCGACCCGACGCCGCGTCGATGTCTACATCCCGCACGGCCATGACGGCCGCGGCCTGCCGCTGCTCGTGGACATCGTGGGCTTCACCGCCGGCGGTCCGGTGCACACGAACTGGAAGAACTTCGGCGAGAACGTGCCCGAGCGCCTGGACCGGCTGATCGCCGCCGGCGAGATGCCGCCGGTGGTCGTCGCCTTCCCGGACTGCTTCACCCGGCTGGGCGGCAACCAGTACGTCAACTCGGTCGCCATGGGCCGCTGGGACGACTTCCTCCGCGACGAGGTGGTGAGCTTCGTCGAATCGCGTTTCCATTGCGGCGGCAGCGGCCGGCGCGGCCTGTTCGGCAAGTCCAGCGGCGGCTACGGCGCCATGGTCCATGCCTTGCTGCATCCGGACTTCTGGGCCGCGGCGGCCGTGCATTCCGGCGACATGGGCTTCGAACTGCTCTATCGCCACGAATTCGTCCCGGTGCTGCGCGCGCTGGCCAAGGCGCCGGACATCGGCCGATGGGTGGACGCCTTCTGGGCCGGGAAGAAGCCCAAGGACAGCGACGTCCACATCCTGATGATGTTCGCCCAGGCCGCGAGCTTCGACCCGGATCCCTCGGCGCCCTACGGCGTCCGGCTGCCGGTGACTGCCGACACCTGCGAGCTGATCCCGGACCGTTGGGAGAACTGGCTGGCCTGGGACCCGCTGACGCTGGTCGAATCGCATGGCCGCGGCCTGAGCGCGCTCAAGGCGCTCTACATCGACTGCGGAGACATCGACCAGTACAACCTGGTCTATGGCGCCCGCCGCATGCACAAGCGGCTGGACGCGATGGGCGTGAAACACGTCTATGAAGAGTTCGACGACAACCACACGGCCGTCGACTACCGGATGGACGTCAGCCTGCCGATGCTGACGAAGGCGCTTTCATGAGGGCGACTTCCGCCGACGTCCCATTCCAGCGCCTCAGCGCCCTCTGGAAGAACAGGCTGTTCGGCAGCTGCAGCATCGTGCCGTTCTGGGCATCGCCGCTCTCCAGCAGCGTGGTGTAGACCAGGTTGATGTCCACCACCCGGCCCTTCACGCCGGGCCGGTCGCCGGCCTCCAGCAGCTCGACGACGTCTCCGATCCGGAATGCATGCGTGATGTAGATCAGCAGCGTGCAGAACAGGTTGGACAGCACGCTCCAGGCCGCGAAGAACGCGACCGCGCCGACCGCCGCGAAGCCGGTGAAAGCCGTCCACAGCACCGATCCCGACACGCCCAGTCGTTCCAGCGACCACAGCACGGCGCCGCCATAGACCAGCACGCCGATGCTGCGCAGGAACAGCGAGGCGACCTTCACGGGGAAGCCATAGCGGGTCGTCAGCCGGCGTGAGATGAGCCGCGCCACGCGCATCAGCAGCCAGGCGCCGAAGCCGATGATCGCCACCTCGATCACGGGGACGAAGATGTCCAGCCATTCGGCCAGCCACAGGGGGAGACGGTCGTGCAGGGATTGGTAGAGCTTGTTCATGGCGCCGCAGATTACACGCCGATGTGAGCCGCTTGGCATCGCGCGCGCGCTCGACGAACATCGCGCCATGAAATTCGCTCAGACCACGCCCATCCTTCGCATCTTCGACGAAGCCAAGGCCCTCGAGTTCTACGTGCAGTTCCTGGGCTTCCAGGTCGACTGGACGCATCGCTTCGAACCCGGGCTGCCGCTGTACCTGCAGGTGTCGCGGGACGGCTGCGTGCTCCACCTCACCGAGCACCATGGCGACGCGTGCCCCGGCGCGGCGATGCGCATCCGGACGGACGACATCGAAGGCTTCCACGCGGAACTGATCGGCCGGCAATACGGCTATGCGCGCCCCGGGCTGGAGGACACGCCGTGGGGCTCCAGGGACGTGTCGGTGACGGATCCCTTCGGGAATCGGCTGACGTTCACCAACGCGGTGAGCACGTAGGCGCCTGTCCCGTTTCTGCGGCCATCTTCCTCAAGGTGATCGCCGGCTGCTCGCCGCACGGAGCGCGCGATGGGCGGCAAACGCCGCGACCGTCGCGCGGTCCGGCGACTTGCACACGCATCGATCCACGACGCTAGTCATATCTCGGCGCTGCAGGCCGTCATTGTCCTGCCGTCTGCGCCATGGGGTCAGGACTTGTCCGCGCTTGTCGGTAAGCCGTGACGCGGGTCCGATCAACGAGATGGCAGAAGCAGCGGAACGACATGCAGCTCCACGCTTCGGTTGTCGGCGTTCGCGATCTCCGGCCCGGTGATGGTCGGAAGCGCGGCTTTGGGAAGCTCCGACGCGAAGATCCGGTTTGCCGCGATCCCGCCCTGTGCCTGCAGGGCTCGTCGAACCGCGTCCGCGCGTCTCGCGGCGAGCGCACGATTGAGCTTGTCGCCCGCCACCATGTCCGTGTGAGCGAGCAGCAGAACGCCCATGTCAGGCTGCTGCCGAAGGACTGCCGCCACTTCGTTCAGGACGGCATACGCCGCGGGATCGAGTTCATGGGAATTGTTGGGAAACGTCACCCTTCTGGCGGTCTGCACGGGCGGCTGACCCAGGGGGCAAGACGCGCAGGACACGAAGGCCTGGATCACCGTCGGTTTCAGTGACGCATCGTCCTTCTTCGGCGGGTTGGCCGCCCAGGCAAACACCAGGAGCGCAACAAGACTGGCCATCCCCAGGATCTGAACCTTCCTGAGCCCCCGCTCCACCCGCTTTCGCAGCCGGGTGACCGTCGCCCAGAAACCGATGTCTTGCAGGTTGCGCTCGTAGTGATCGAAGCGCTTGCGGAGCGATTCAAGAACAGCGGCATCGAGCGTCTTCTGAGCGACTTCCTTTTCTGCCGCGGTCAGCTTCACCCATTGGCCGTCGAGATAGCTTTCGAATGCCTCATAGGACTTGATGTTCTCCGGGAGCAGCGCGCCACGGGACCGATTGAACTCGGCCTTCACCTCGATCAGCTCGTCCGTTTCCGCAGCAGGGAGGCCGAGCTTCCGGACTGCTTCGTCCGTGTACGAATCTCGCAGGATGATCGGATCGAGGAGATCCGGCCTCAGCATGAAGGTGAGCGCCTTCCACCCGAGAAACAAGCAGACGGCCACCGTCAACAGCCCGCCAATGGCCAGCGCGAAGCGGAGCGTCGCCGGATCCAATGCCCCGATCCCGGAGAACGGAGAGCCCGCAATCACGGCCCCTGCCGTCCCGGCGAGGATGGTCGACATCGTCTTGACGTTCTCGCGCAGATTGGCGCGCGGTGTCGCGTAGGGATCTGCGTTGTCGCTCATGGTGACTCGGTCCGCGAGGTCGCGTCGATCAGGTGCCGGGGACGTAATAGATCTGCACCGTCTGGAAGTCCGAGTCGATCTCGGCGCCCTTGCTCGCGACCTCGGTCAGGTCAATGGGATTCGCCAGGTCCCGCCGAAGCAGCAGCACGTTCAAGGTTCGCGCATCGGGAACGATCCGTCGCTCGGCCTGCTGCTTCAGATGATCGGCGATGGCCCTGGGAGAACGCGTGATCAGGTCGCCCCACAGCGCGGCGTGTCGGACGACCGGCGCGGTCCTGCGGATGGACTTTCCCCAAGCTTCCTTGAGGGTCGGGTCGGCAAGATCCAGTCGCGCCACGTGCACGAGCCGGCCTGGCAGCGCCAGTTCGGTCAGGTCAAGCGGCGACCGGACCATCGAGGGCAGCGGAATCCGGGGGCGACCCGGTTCTGCCGACTGCTCGGTGGGCTGGGGCGCGGGAGCGGGATTCGGCGCTGGCGCAGGACCCGCCACACCGGGCGATCTGAAGACATGTCTGCTGATCGGCAGATCAAGCGCATCCATGGCAAACAGGCGGCTCCGCTGAAGCTCCACGGTCCGTCGACCGTCGTTCAGCACCAGGACGCCATCGGCCGTGAGACTGAGTTTCGTGCCCATCCGTCCGCCCCGCGTGTTGGGCGCCCCCAGAGGTCGAATTGCACAGCAATCCCAGGAAGTGCGTATCCACAAGGTTGATGACTCCGCGCCATCCCCGGCTCGCGCCTTCCGGCGCGCGCGTCGATGGTCCGGCAAAGATCAGCATTCTGCTGATGGCCGCGCCCGCGCCCTCCGCGCACCATGCCGGCGTTGATCCCACCAGGAAGGACGCCGCCATGAAGATCGCCCCCCGTCGACCCGCCGCAAGGCGGTCCTGCGCGGCCGCCGCCTTCCTCGTGGCCTTCGCCCTCTCCGGCTGCGCGATCTCGCCCGCGCCCGCGCCCAGATCCCTTGCGGAAAGCAGCGCGACGCCCGCGCCGGTCTATGTCGCCGAGCCCGGGTTCCCGCAGCCGTCGGGGGTGCGCTTCGACACGGTCAGCTGGGTCGAGCGCGATCCGCGCACCGGCTTCCTGCACGCGGCGATGTAGGGACTGCCGTCGATCAGGGAGGCCGCGGTCGCGGCGCCTGGCGATGTCCTGGATGGAGCGGGCCCGGCCGCCTTGGCGCGCGGCTCGTTCGCCGGCATCGCGGCGGGGCGGGCAATGCGGTCCTGATGCGGCATGGCGGCGGTCGACGGGTGGCGAGCGCTGCGGGATTCCGCGCCCTGGCCGCCACTGTCGAGGCGCCCGCGCGCGTCGTCCATCGGCGGGATGCCGAGATCGCGCCGCTCAAAATCCGAGAGCTTGCCGGGGGAGGGATCGCTTCTTGCCAGTACCAGTCGCTCGCACACCGGCGATCCCGCCGGTCATCATTGTTTCAACGACAAGGAGATCCTCATGAAGCGTTCCCTGATCATCGCCGCCACGGCCACCGTTCTCTCCCTGGGCATCGCCGCCGGCCCCGCCATGGCGCAAGCCGCGTCGAGCCCGACGTCCGGCACCGTCGATCAAGCGAAGGCGCTGAAGAAGCAGGCCGATGCCGACTACAAGGCGGCCAAGAAGGCTTGCAACGCCATGAAGGGCGATGCCGAGAAGCAATGCGAAAAGGACGCCAAGGCGACGCATGAAAAGGCCGAGGCGGATGCCAAGGCCATGAAGGAAAAGGCTGAGGCCGACAAGAAGGCCATGAAGTAAGCAGAGCCGCTCGGCAGCGGCGTCGAGACGCCGCGCCCGCATGGGGTCAGAAGTTTGAGATACTGTATATAACATCAGTTCTCAAGCCTGACCCCGTTCGTGCTTTACACCGTCGCCGTCCGCGAGCTCTGCGAGTTCACCGCCAAGCAAGGCGATCTGGACCTGCGCTTCACCCCGGCGCCGACGGCGCAGGAAGGCATCGCCGGCCATGCGCTCGTCTACGAGCGCCGAGGGGCCGGCTATCGACGGGAGCTGACGCTCAGCGGCGACTTCAAGGACCTCCATGTGCGGGGCCGCGCGGACGGTTTCGATCCGGTGCGTCGGCGCCTCGAGGAGATCAAGACTTTCCGCGGCAGCCTCGATCGCCAGCGCCCCACGCATCGACGGCTTCACTGGGCCCAGGCCAAGGTCTACGCGTGGCTGCAGTGCCAGGCGGAAAGCCTGACCGACATCGAGGTCGCACTGGTCTATCTGGACCTCGGCAGCCAGGAAGAAACGCTGCTGACCGAGCGCTGCTCGGCGGCGGAACTGCGGGCGCACTTCGAATCCCTGTGCGAGCGCTTTCTGGCCTGGGCCGCCCTCGAGCTCGATCACCGCGAGCGCCGCGACGCGGCGCTGCTGGCGCTGCGCTTCCCGTTCGGCGACTTCCGGGTCGGGCAACGGCCGCTGGCCGAAGCGGTCTACCGTGCCGCCGCCACCGGCCGCTGCCTGCTGGCGCAGGCGCCGACCGGCATCGGCAAGACGATGGGCACCCTCTTCCCGTTGCTGAAGGCCGCGCCCGGCCAGCGCCTGGACAAGCTGTTCTTCCTGGCGGCGAAGACCTCGGGGCGGCAGACCGCGCTGGATGCGATGGAGCGGCTGGTCGGCAATGGCAATGGCAATGGCAATGGCAATGGCAGTGGGGACGGTGACGCCGCAGACGCCAGCGCATCGAAGCCCGCCGTGCCGCTGCGCGTGCTGGAACTCGTCGCACGCGACAAGGCCTGCGAGCATCCGGACAAGGCCTGCAACGGCGAATCCTGCCCGCTGGCCAAGGGCTTCTACGACCGGCTGCCCGCCGCGCGGTCGACGGCGTTGCGCGTCGGGCAAGACCTGGACTCGCGTCCGCGCGGGGCCGCTGGCGTCGCGTTGACCCGTGAGGCGGTTCGCCATGCCGCGCTGGCCCACGAGGTCTGCCCGTACTACCTCAGCCAGGAACTGGCCCGCTGGGCCGACGTGGTGGTCGGCGACTACAACTACTACTTCGACCACGGCGCCCTGCTCCACGGGCTGACGCAGGTCAACCAATGGCGCGTCGGGCTGCTCGTCGACGAGGCGCACAACCTCGTCGAACGCGGCCGCAAGATGTTCAGCGCGACGCTGTCGCCGGAGCGGCTCTTCCAGGCGCGGCGATCGGCGGGCGCGTCGGCCTCGCCGCTGGTCCGCAAGGCCTTGGACAAGGTGCACCGGAGCTGGCGGGCCATCGACAAGGCGCAGGCCGAGCCTTATGCAGCGTACGAGGCGTTCCCCGAGCCGCTGCTGAGCGCGCTCCAGCACGGCATCGGCGTGATCGCCGAACACCTCGCCGAACACCTCGCGGACCAGCCGGGCGATGACGACCACGCGCTGCTCGACTTCCATTTCGAGGCGATGCACCTGGCGCGCGCGGTGGAGTCCTTCGGGCCGCACTCGCTGGTGGACGTGCAGAAGCCCGACGGCTTCAACGCCAAGCCCGGCACGTCCGTCATCTGCATCCGCAACATCGTCCCCGCGACCTTCCTGCGACCGCGGCTCGCGGCGGCGCACACGAGCACGCTGTTCTCCGCGACGCTGCAGCCGCAGGCCTTCCACGCCGACCTGCTGGGACTGCCCGGGAACCACGCGAGCATCGAGGTCGCCTCGCCCTTCGACGCCAGCCAGCTGCAGGTGCATGTCGCGTCCCACATCTCGACGCGCTACCAGCACCGGCGCGCGTCGCTGCAGCCGATCGCCGACCTGATCGCCGCGCAGTACGGCCGCGCGCCCGGCAACTACCTGGCCTTCCTCAGCAGCTACGACTATCTGGCGCAGGTGGCCGGGCTGCTCGCCGAACGCCATCCCGAGGTGCCGCAATGGCGCCAGTCGCGCCGCATGAGCGAGGGCGAGCAGCGCGAGTTCCTGGACCGGTTCACCGAAGACGGCCGCGGCGTCGGCTTCGCGGTCCTGGGCGGCGCGTTCGCGGAGGGCGTGGACCTGCCGGGACGGCGGCTGATCGGGGCCTTCCTGTCGACGCTGGGCCTGCCGCAGGTCAATGCCGTCAACGAGCAGATCCGGGCGCGCATGGAAAAGCTGTTCGGCGCCGGCTACGACTACACCTACCTGTACCCGGGTTTGCAGAAAGTCGTGCAAGCGGCCGGACGCGTGATCCGCACGACCGAGGACCGCGGCGTGGTCCACCTGATCGACGACCGTTTCGCGCGCTCGGAGGTGCGGCGGCTGCTGCCGGCGTGGTGGGACCAGGGGCCTCGCCCCCACCCGTAGGAACGCGTCAGCACGGCCAGCGGCGCAATGCGGTCAGGCCCCATGCTTGCCAATGCAGGGCTCACCATGAGCTCCACCCGCGTCTATCGCTGCACCTGCGGCCACCGCCTCTACTTCCGCAACAGCGCCTGTCTGGCCTGCGCGGCGCCGCTCGGCTTCCTGCCGGACGACCTGACGCTGCACGCCTTGCTGCCAGGCCCGGCCCCCGCGACCTGGCGCATCGACGGCGTGGACGGGCTCTTCATCCGCTGCGCCAACTTCCACACCGCCGCCGGCTGCAACTGGTTGATGCCGCTCGATGACCGACGTCAGGGACGGCTCTGCGTCGCCTGCGCGCTCAACCGCATGATTCCCGACCTATCGGACCCGATCAACGCCGAACTCTGGGGCCGCCTGGAGCGCGCCAAGCGGCGTCTCGTCTCGCAACTCCTCGGCTTGAACCTGCCGGTCGCGCCCAAGTCCGAGGCCGGCGCGCGCGGGCTCGCCTTCGACTTCCTGCGCACCCTCCCGGGCCAGCCGCGCGTGATGACCGGGCACGCCTGGGGCGTCATCACCATCAACATCGAGGAAGCCGACGACGCCAAGCGCGAAGCCGCCCGCCAGCGCATGGGCGAGTCCTACCGCACGCTGCTCGGGCATTTCCGCCATGAGATCGGTCATTACTACTGGGACCGGCTGGTCGCCGGCACGGCCTGGCACGAGCCCTTCCGCGCGCTGTTCGGCGACGAACGCGTCGACTACGCCGGCGCGCTGCGGCGCCATCACCACACGGGCCCGCCGCCGGACTGGTCGCAACGCTTCATCACGTCGTACGCCAGCGCGCATCCGTGGGAGGATTGGGCCGAGACCTGGGCGCACTACCTGCACCTGCGCGACACCGTCGACACCGCCGGCAGCTTCAAGCTGCTGAGCACCGTCGACGACGCACGTCCCCTGCCCTACGGCCCCGGCGACCTCTGGTCGGCCGGCCACGCCACCGGACCGGACTTCCTGCGCCTGCTGCGCGACTGGCTCGCCATCACCAGCGTGATGAACGAGATGTCCCGCGCGATGGGCCAACCCGACTTCTATCCCTTCGTGCTGCAGCGCCGGGTGGTCCCGAAGCTGCACTTCATCCATTGCGTCGTCGAGAACGGCAGGACCCCATGATTCGTCTCGATCTCCACTTCGAACTGGACTACCGGATCGACTCGCCGCACGGCGATTTCGTGTTCAACATCCAGCCGGCCCACACGGCGGCGCAGCGGGTGCTGCAGGAGCGCGTCGTGTTGACGCCCGACGTGCCGTGGCGCTCGGAAACGATCGCCAGCACGCGCAACCGCCTGCTGCGCGTGCGCGCGCCGCAGGGCGCCTTCCACCTGACCTACACCGCCAGCGTGTCGATCGATCACGGCATCGCCGATCCGGCCTTCATCGAGGAATGCCCGATCGACGCATTGCCCGTCGAGTTCCTGACCTACCTCGCGCCCAGCCGCTATTGCGAATCCGACCGGCTCACCTCGTGGGCCGAGGCCGAGTTCAGTCATGTGCCGCCGGGCTATGCGCGCGCCGCCGCGATCGCGGCGTGGGTGCAGCGGCACATCGCCTATTCCCCTTTCGGATCGACGACGCAGACCACCGCGCTCGACACCCTCACCGATCGCGTCGGCGTCTGTCGCGACCAGGCGCACGTGATGATCGCGCTCTGCCGGGCGCTCTCGATGCCGGCGCGCTATGTGACCGGCACGGACTACGGCGCCGATCCGACCAAGGCGCCCGACTTCCACGCGTATGTCGAGGTCTACCTGGGCCGGCGCTGGTACACCTTCGACGCCTCGGGCACCGGCATCCCGATGGGCTTCGTGCGCATCGGCACCGGACGCGACGCGGCGGACGTGCCGTTCGCCACGATGTTCGGACGCATCCAGGCGCCGTTCGCCCCGCTGGTGCGGGCGACGGCCTGCGACGGCCCCGGGCTGCAACGCCCCGTCGACGTGGGCCACGCGCTGTCCACCGATGGCGCTTCGGCAGGCTGTCATCTGGCGCCGATCGCCGCCTGAGCATCGGGACTGCACGATGACCGCGAGGCGACGCATCCGCGCGGCGGATTGCCTCAATGGAAGTCTGTCCTACACCGTCACGATCCGCCTGGCGTTAACCTCATCGGCAATACCCGCTTGAAGGAGACTCTATGGAATCGCCCAACCATCAGTTCCACGACCTGTTCGATCAACTCGGCCTGCCGTCCTCCGAGGCGGAGATCCGCGAGTTCATCTCCGTGCACCGTCCACTGCCGGGCGACGTGAAGATCACCGAAGCCCCGTTCTGGACCGAACAGCAGTCGCGCCTGCTGAAGGAACTGCTGCTGCAGGATGCGGACTGGGCGGAGCTCGTCGATCAGCTGAACGTGGCGCTTCATTGAGCGTGCTCGCGCTCGAATCAGCATTCTGCTGATTGACCGGCGTGCCGCGCCCCTTTCCACTGGCGTTCTCCCGGCTCTGGAGGAGAAGGCGATGGTCAATGCGCGTGTGCCGGCACACGGGAATCCTCATTCACTCGGTGGCGGTCCTGCGGCTGAGCGGACCGCGCAGGGTGGCCAGGCCGCGCATGCCAGGCAAGCCCCGCAGCTGACGGCGGATGTGGCCAGCACCCCGAGAATGCAACGACAGGCTCGGACGATCGCCCAGCTGTTCGGTGCGGCGCCGGGCGACGTTCTCCAGCGCAGCATCCACGAGCACACGGAGGAGGCGGGCTGGAAAGTCGTCGAACCGGGCACCGCTGGCACGCACAGGCCCGGGAAACCGCCCGAGGGGCAACCCTTCTTCAACGACCTGACAGGCGCCTACGGTGCCACGCGGGACAGCGTGCGTGCCGGCCTGGCAGACCGACTGATGCATGTCGGCAGCCTGCCTGAGCTCGACAAGGATCTGGCGCTCCAATGGGGGCCCCTGGCCCTCAAGCTGGGCCTCTACACCGAGAAGGCCCTCGGCACGGTCGAGCAGAAGGACGTCGGCAAGGAGGACGGCGACCGGATGATCAACGTCGGCTCGCTGTACATGATCGATCTCGAAAGACCCGAATCCGACAAGGCGGTGGCCCGTTCCAACATGCCCATGGAAGACATCCTCGCCTGCGCTGCCTTCGTGCGCGGGCTCATGCAGGCCAACGGACAGCTCGACCACATCCGGCGGGCGCCGTGGTGGAAGGCCGGCGGGCGCCGGGTCCGCGTCGACATGAACTACTACCACAACCGACCTCTGGACAAGACCAGCCCCAATGTCGGCATGCACAAGGACACGGCCGGCGACAACGTCTTCGTGAACCTGGTGTTCACCAATACCGCGGCAACGCCGGCCACCGAATGGACGCAGGACCGCGCGGCGATCATCGGCAAGAAGAAGGAGAAGATGCTTGCAAAGGGGGTTCCGCAGAGCCTGCTCGACGAGTTCCACCAGGCCAAGCGCCTGCTGGCCGACGAGGAAGCGCCTGGGAAGAATCACATCGAGGGCGGCGTGATGCCCGCCATGGCTTTCGTGTCATGGGTGGACGAACTGGCCTGGCACGCCACGCCGTCGCTGCTCAATCGACTCAAGGTCACGAAGGAAACGTTGCCGCTGGTGAAGACCTGGTTCGAGTCGCCCGACCAGATCACGTCAAGCAAGAACGGGCCCACGGTGTTCGTCAATGTGCTGGGCCTCCTGCACGGACAGGCGCCAGCGCTCTTCGAAGGCACCGGTTTTCTGGAGTGGCAGTTCTCCATAGAGGGCGACGAGGTCCAGCAGTGGTACGAAGAACACTTCGACGGCGATGCTCGCGCCACGTTGCTTGAGCGATGGGTCGCAGTACTGGAGGCTGGGCAGGCCAAGCGCACGGGCCTGGTCGGCAACAGCCTGGACAGCGAACTGGAGGATTTCGTCGAGCTCGACAAGAGCGACACCTCTTCGGAGGAAGAGGATGAGGCGCTGTTCCAGCCCACCGGCATCGGCGCCCGGCCCCGCTCCAACAGCGACGCAGAGACCCAGGCGACCGTCAAGGAAGCCGCCGACCAGCAAGGCCTTCGCTCGTTCATCCGGACCTGGGTGCGGATCGAGCGCAATCTTTGACCAGTCGGGCAGCGGCCGTGGGGCTCGGCGCCCGGCCCGTTTGCCTGAGCACCGGAGGAGGTCGTGCCCGAGGCATCGTCCACACCGGCGCGCAGCCCTTGCACGCCGGCGCGGTCTGCGCCCACGCACGCCACGCCCTTCACCGATAGGCCGCTTCCGCCAGCTCGCACAGCTGCACGCAGCCGATGGGCTTGATGACATGGAGATCGAAACCCGTGCTGGCGACCATGACGCGGTCGGGATCCTGGTCGCGCGCGGTCAGGGCCACCAGTTGGGCGGGACATCCCTCCCCGGTGCCGCGGATGCACGCCGCGGTCTCGTACCCGTCCATGCCGGGCATGTCGATGTCGAGCAGGACAAGACTGGGACGCAGCAGTTCCGCGAGCAGGACGGCCTCGGCACCGCTGTAGACGGCGCAGGCGCAAAAGCCGCAGGCGTCCAGCAGCGCGACGAGGGTGTCGGCGGCATCCACGTTGTCGTCGACCACGAGGATGCGGCACGGACCGGTCGAATGGTGAGGCTCCATGCCTGGACAGGGCAAGGCGCGCGCCGAGCCACATCTCCTCGCTGGCATCCGGCATGTGAACCAGCAGCCCGTCGACCTGCTTGCCGTCCGACGTGCTCGACGTGCTCGACGTGCTCGACGTGCTCGACCTGTACGCCGTGCGCCGTCATCACGGCGGCCGTCATCCGGTGCAGCCGGTCAACGCGGCGATCCAGCCGCTGAGGGCGTCGATCGACCCGGCGCGGTGCGATCCTGGGCCGGTCCCCCGCGTCGCGAGCCCAGGCGCTGCGCATAGAGCCACGTGAACTCGGCGCCGACCAGGAACACCTGGGCCGAGTAGTACACCCAGACGAACACGACAGCCACCGAACCGGCCGCGCCGAAGCCGCTCGCCACGCCGGTCTTGCCGATGTAGAGGCTGATCAGGATGCGCCCGATGGTGAACAGCGTGGCCGTGACCGCCGCCCCGACCCAGACGTCCGACCAGGCCACTTTGACGCGCGGCAGCACCTTGTAGATCAGGCCGAAGACGGCCGTGGTCATGGCGAATCCGACCACGGCGTTGAGGCTTTGCAGCAACCATTCCCAGCCGCCGAACCAGCCGCCCCACCACTTGCCGAGTGCCGCCACCACCGCGCCGGTCACCAGCGACACCAGCAGCAGGAAGGCCACGCCGACGATCATGCCGAAGCTGAGCAGGCGCGCGCGCACCAGTGTCCAGACGCCGCTGGTCCGGTGGCGCACCGGCGCCCGCCAGATGCGGTCGAGGGCGTCCTGCAGTTCGCCGAACACGGTGGTCGCGCCGATCAGCAGCACGCCGACGCCCAGCACGGTGCCCAGGATGCCGGTGCTGGGCTTGCTGACGTTGCTCAGGACCTCCTGGATGCCCTTGGCCGCCTCGGGCCCCATCACGCCCTCGATCTGGCCGAAAAGCTCGCCGCGCACGGCGTCCTCGCCGAAGACCAGTCCGGCGATCGAGATGACGATCACCAGCAGCGGTCCCAGCGAGAACACCGTGTAGTACGACAGCGCCGCGCCCATGCTGGGCGCATAGTCGTCGATCCAGGCCGACAGCGAGTCTTTCAGCAGCGCCCACCAGGTCTTGAGCGATCGGCCTGACCAGGACGGCATCATTGCCGTGGAGGGCGTGGCGGCCGCCGCCGGGGCCGCGGCCGTCGCGGTGCCTGCGGCCTGCCCGGCGAGGGATGTCGTGTCTGCTGGGGATGGGCTCATGCCTCCCGGGGGCAACGAACGCGCCCAGGACAGGGGGACGTCCCGAGGCCGCGAGCTTGCGGCCAATTGCCCATTCATCGCTCTCCCGACAGGATTGGGCAAAACTCCGGCAGCTTCGTGCGTTGTCTGGATGCGGTCGGCGGCGAACAATCCAGGCCATCGACACGCATCCTCGTTCACCCCTTCCGGAGCCGACAGCCATGAACAACTTCACCCTCAACACCCCCACCAAGATCCTCTTCGGCAAGGGCCAGATTGCCGAGCTCGGACGGGAGATCCCTGCGGACGCCCGCATCCTGATCACCTACGGCGGCGGCAGCATCAAGAAGAACGGCGTGCTGGACCAGGTCCGCGCCGCGCTGACCGGGCGCACGGTGTTCGAGTTCGGCGGCATCGAGCCGAACCCGACGTTTGAAACGCTGATGAAGGCCGTCGAGGTCGTCAAGGCCGAGCAGGTCGACTTCCTGCTGGCGGTCGGGGGCGGCTCGGTCGCGGACGGCACCAAGTTCATCGCTGCGGCGGCGCGGTACGACGCCGCCAAGGACCCATGGGAGATCCTGCTGACGCGCGGCGCCAAGGTCAAGGCCGCCGTGAAGATGGGCGTCGTGCTGACGCTGCCCGCCACCGGCTCCGAGTCCAACAACGGCGCCGTCATCAGCCGCCAGGCCACGGGCGACAAGCTCCCGTTCTTCTCGGCCCACACCTACCCGGTGTTCGCGGTGCTCGATCCGGTGACCACCTACAGCCTGCCCGCGCGGCAGGTGGCCAACGGTGTCGTGGACGCCTTCGTCCACACGGTCGAGCAGTACCTGACCTACCCGGCCGAAGGCCGCATCCAGGACCGCTTCGCCGAAGGCATCCTGCTGACGCTGATCGAGGAAGGTCCGCGTGCGCTGGCCGAGCCGGAGAACTACGACGTCCGCGCCAACGTCATGTGGAGCGCGACGCAGGCGCTGAACGGCCTGATCGGCGCCGGTGTTCCGCAGGATTGGGCAACGCACATGATCGGCCACGAGCTGACCGCGATGCACGGTCTGGATCACGCGCAGACGCTGGCGGTCGTGCTGCCGTCGGTGCTCGCGTACAAGAAGGAGCAGAAGCGCGCCAAGCTGCTGCAGTACGCGGACCGCGTCTGGGGTCTGCGCGACGGCAGCGAGGAGCAACGCATCGACGGCGCGATCGCCGCGACGCGCGCCTTCTTCGAGCAGCTGGGCGTGGGTACGCGCCTGTCGGCCTACGGCCTGGACGGCAGCACCATCCCGGCCATGATCGCCAAGCTGGAGGAACACGGCGGCACGGCGCTGGGCGAGCACCAGGACGTCCGTCTCGAGGACAGCCGGCGCATCCTCGAAGCCGCGCGTTGACCTGCCTCGATGGCCACCACCACGCTCAACGACGGCATCCGGCGGCGGATCATCGAGACGGCCACCCGCTACAAGTCCGGGGCCTTCTCGACGCCGTCGCCGGTGGCGGGCGTGCGCATCCTCTACGCCGAGACGCCGCACCCGCGCACGCCGGTGCTGTACGAGCCGTCGATCGTCATCGTGGCGCAGGGGGCGAAGGTGGGGCATGTCGGCGGGAAGACCTTCCGCTACGACGCGCAGAACTACCTGCTGCTGACGGTGCCCCTGCCCTTCGAGTGCCAGACGATCGCCAGCAAGCAGGAGCCGTTTGTCGGCGTGTCGATCGACATCGACACGGCGGTGCTGCAGGAGCTGCTGATCGAGCTGGAGGACGAGCGTCTTGAGCGCCCCGCGAGCCTGGACGCCGCGGGCGTCAACAGCGCGGCGTTCACCGAGGACGTGCTCTGCGCGATCGAGCGGCTGTTCGACGCGATGCATCGCCCGCGCGACGCGAAGGTGCTGGGCAAGCTCATCCTCAAGGAGATCATCTATCACGTGCTCTGCGGCGAGAGCGGCGCGGCGCTGCAGGCGTTGGCCAACCGGCACACGCACTTCGCGCAGGTGACGAAGGCGCTGCAGCACATCGAATCCAACTTCGCCAAGCCGCTCAGCGTCGAGCAGTTGGCAGGGCTGGTGAACATGAGCGTGTCCGCCTTCCATCACAACTTCAAGGCGGTGACCAACACGTCGCCGCTGCAGTACGTGAAGAGCTACAAGCTGCACAAGGCGCGGCTGATCATGCTCAACGAAGGCGTGAAGGCCGGCGTCGCGGCGACGCGCGTGGGGTACGAGAGTCCGTCGCAGTTCAGCCGGGAATTCAAGCGCTACTTCGGCGCCACGCCGGTGGATGAAGTCGCGAGGTTGAGGGCGTTCAGTCCGTCGGTGAGTTGAGTATTGGGTCGCGCCAAATTGCCATTCGAAAGTTAACTATTTTTCGGGACAGAAGCGGCAACATTAAGTTAACTCAAATCATCAATTGTCAAGCGCTTTTCTCCAGAAATTCCGCAGCGGACAAGACCACGGCCGAGAATTGGGAAACAATTGCTGCCGCTCAGCGAGTCTCCCGCGTTGCACGCCCAAGCGCTCACCGAGGCGCCGTAGGTGCTGGACGCTGTGTGCGTGCAGGTGCTGCCGCTCAGACTATCGCCCGCATTGCAGGCATAAGTCGGCGTCGCGCCGTAGGTGCTCGTGGCGTACTGCGAGCACGTAGTTCCGCTCAACGAGTCCGCACCGCTGCACACCCAGCTCGCGACCGACGCGCCGTAGTTCGAGGGGATCAGGCAGCTGCTGCCCGACACCGTGCCGCTTGAGCAGCTGTAGCTCGAGATCGAGGCGGCCTGCGAGCTGGTGGTGACGCACTGGTTGCCGCTGAGCGAGCCGCCGCTCGGGAAGGCGTAGCTCGTCAGGTTGGCGGCGAAGTATCACGACAGGTTCTTGCCGCCGTGCGTATCGACGTCAGGAACTCCAACGGGTAAGCGCTTTTGGCCGGCCGGAAGCGATCGTCTGCACTCGTAGATCTGGCTGTCAGTGAATCTGGATTTCCTCATGCAGAGGCTCCATGGCGTTGGATTCTCTACTTCCGGCTGGATCAACATTTCGAGGAGGCTTCAATTCCCGCTGTCAGACTCTCCTGAGATCGGCAGGCAGGGCAAACCCTGCAGGAAACACGGTCGCGTCATCGATCAACGCATCCGCCAAATTGGCATCAGCGAGACGTAGACACGCCATGTTTGCGCCGCGAATGTCTGCCCCGCGGAAATCTGCAAATGCAACGTCCGCGCCAGACAGGTCGGCGTCTCGCAAGCAAGCCACTGCAAGGTTGGCGCCAATGAGCTTGGCTTGCGTCAAGATCGCACGTTCCAAATCTGCATGGTCCAACGCGGCGTTCATCAATTTTGCGCGCTCAAAGTTGGCGCTTTTGAGAGTTGCGTGAGTAAAGAGAGCCCCACGCAAGTCTGCTTCGACAAAACTTGCCTGACACAAGTCCTTACCCTCAAGCATTGCGCGGTGAAGGTTCATGCCATCGAACCTTGCGCCGGTGAATCCTTGCACATTCACCTGAACTATCTCGCCTGTCTGACAAACAATGGAGATCATCTATTGCCCCAGTCGGAAGGATCAATCTTGATATTCTGCACAGGCTGCACCTTACCAGCTTGCGAAGGGGAAAGAGTTCCGGCGGTCTGCGCTGGCTCTTGGCCTACAAGTCTGCCAGCCACGTAACGATGATTGCCATCGACGATCACCTTGCCATCAACTTTAATTGCGGGAGCGGCTTCTCCTGCTTGAAGACGCCCAACATAGCTCTCGACGACTGGTTTCGATATCGCATTTTGCGTTGTCTGAAGTTCAGAGCCTTGCAACGCAGCTTTGATTGAATCGTTTGTGACCGTCACGCTCCGCGCGCTGGTCACGGCTTCGGCAGCCTTGGGCGCGACCTCTGCGGCCTTAACGACTGCTGCCGCGCCCTCTACTCCTTTGATCGCTGTTCCACCCGCTCCGGCCGACGCTATGCCGATGAACTTTGCTGATTCAACAGCAAGAGTCTTCAGATACTCCATAGGGCTGAAATTCGGGTACACATTTACCGACTGCCGCCCGTCCGGATCCACCCTCAAGTACGGATTGTTATCGACGTAGGTATATAGCCCGAAGCCCTTGCCCGTATTGGCGTCGGTAACGATCGGATCCACGCTCAGAAACCTGCCAGGGATCGGATCGTAATACCTCTGCTGCATGTACACGAGATTCGTCTCCGAATCCTGCACATGCCCGGTGAAGCCAATGACGCTGGTGGCCTTGCTTGGCTTGGTGCCTGCGGCCGGGAAGCCGTAGGGCTCGAACCTCGTCCTGTTGAGCAGCGCCCCCGCCGCGCTCGAATGCGCCACCGGACTACCCAGCGCATCGGTGTGCGGGTACTGCGTCACCCCGCCCGTCACCTCCGCGATCTGCTTGCCTGCCAGGTAGACATACATCGTCTCCGACTGCTTGCGTCCGCCGATGCAGGTGCTGCCCGACAGCGTGCCGCTGGCGCAGCTGTAGTTCGGCGTCGCGTTGCTGGCCGTGGTCTTCGTGCAAGTGCTGCCGCTGAGCGAGTCTCCCGCGTTGCACGCCCAAGCGCTCACCGAAGCGCCGTAGGTGCTGGACGCCGTGTGCGTGCAAGTGCTGCCGCTCAGGCTGTCGCCCGCATTGCAGACGTAGCTCGGCGTCGCGCCATAGGTGCTCGTGGCGTACTGCGAGCACGTCGTCCCGCTCAACGAGTCTCCGCCGTTGCACACCCAGCTCGCGATGGATGCACCGTAGTTCGAGGGGATCAGGCAGCTGCTGTCCGACACCGTGCCGCTTGAGCAGCTGTAGCTGTTCACCGTCGCCGCTTGCGTGACGGTGCTCGTGCACTGGTTGCCGCTGAGCGAGCCGCCGCTCGGGCAGCTGTACACCGGCTGCGCGCTGAACCGGCAGGTGATGTTGCGCCCCGAACGGCTCGAGCTCGCGAACACCAGCGAGTAGGGATTGGCCGCCAGGCAACGGTCCTGGTCGCTCTCGTCGGCGCTGACGATCGCCGTGCCGATGCACTGCTGGCTCGCGTTCGGCGAGCCCAGGCCGTTGCAGGTGTACGAACTGATCGTCGCAACCACCGTCGTGGTCCTGGAGCACGTCGTGCCGCTAAGCGAATAACCGCCGGGGCAGGCGTACACCGGCGTGGCCGCCACGTTGGCGACGTGCGTGCAGGTGGACCCGCTCAGGCTATCGCCCGCGTTGCACGCGTACACCGGGCTGGCGCCGTAGGTGTTGGCCACGTAGGTGTGCGAGCAGGTGCTGCCGCTCAGGCTGTCGCCTGCATTGCACGACCAGCTCGCCACCGACGCGCCGTAGTTGCTCGTGGTCACGTGCGTGCAGGTCGTGCCGCTGAGCGAGTCCCCCGCGTTGCAGACATACCCGTTGGGCGTGGCACCGTAGGTGCTCGTCGTCAGGCACTGGCTGCCCGAGAGCGTGCCGCTGGCGCAGCTGTAGCTCGCAATCGTCGCCGGCACGTCGGGCTGCACCTCGTCGGCCGCGCCCCACAGCAACTGCCCGCCCTGGCCGTAGACCTGCACGCGCGTAGAGCCGTCGTTGTTGCGGATCCAGGTGCGCCGTCCGTGGCCGTCGTATTGATAGGTTCCTCCCAGGTTGGACGAGCCCATACGGTTGCCCAGGTCGAACGTATAGGACTGGGCGCCCTTGCTGAGGATGTTGCCGCGCTCGTCGTACTGGTACTGGTACAGCGCGCCGTTGGTCATCACGGTCGCGAGCCGGTTGCGCCCGTCGTAGCCCATGCTGCTGGCGCGCGCGCCCACCGTGGCCGAGGTGATGTTGTCCACCGCGTCGTAGGTGTAGCTGGCGTTGCCCCACACGCCCGGCGCGTTGGCCGAGGTCAGCCGGTCCAGCGCGTCGTAGCCCATGCTGCGGTTGAAGACACCTTCTTGCTGGTCCGCGATGGCGGCGACGTTGCCGTTCTCGTCGTAGCTGTACTGGTCCTGCAGCACCCCCGCGTCGCGGTTCACCAGCGGCAGCCCGCGCTTGTTCTGCGTCAGCGTGTGCGCGATGCCGTTGCCCAGCGTGTAGCCGGCCACGGCGCCGTTGGGGTGGTAGCTCACGCCGGCGGCGTAGCTTCCTGCAGTGGTCGCTTCACCCAGGCCGTTGGGCGTGTACGCCACCGTCGAGCCGTTGGGATAGACCAGCGAGGCGAGGTCCCCCGCGCTGTTGTGATTCCACGCGAAGCTGAACTGGCGGCCGCTGAAGTTCAGGATCTCGCTGCTGAGTTGGCGCAGCTCGTTGTAGCCGTAGACCCAGGTCGAGCCGTTGCTGACGATGGACTCGAGCTTGGCGTCGGGCGTGTAGGTCCGCGTGATGCCCGGGCTGCCGTCGCCGTAAGCCGTCGTGAGCAACTGGCCGATGGCGTCGTAGCCGTAGGCGATCTTGGCGCTGGCGGGAACGCTGGCCGTGTCGCAGGTCGTCGTGCCGGGCAAGGCCTGACCCGGAGCGCGCCATGCGACGTTGCCCGCCAGGTCGTAATCCTGCACCGTCGCGCCGACCTCGGGCTCGATCGTCTTGCACAGGCGCTGGCCCGCGTCGTAGACGTAGGCGCGCGTCACGCCGCCGCGCGTGATGCTCGTGGGTTTGCCGAAGGCATCGCGCACGATGCTGACCTGCACGCCCAGCGGTGCTTCGATGGTCTGGATGCTCGCCTCGTCGGGCTTGTCCAGCGCCCACATCGTCTGCGTCGTCTGGAAGCCGCGCGGGTTGGTGACGCGGGTCTTGAAGCCGGTCAGGTACTCCGTCTTCGTGCTCAGCGCGGTGACGTCGCTGAGCTCGCTGTCGGCGTCGACCTGCGTCGGGCGGCCGATGGCGTCGTAGGTCGTGCGCTTGCCCGCCGGGCGCAGCGCCACGCTGGCGATGTCGCGCTGCGGATAACTCTCGTAGGTGACCCGGTTCTGCGTGTCGAAGGCCTTGACCACGACCTTGCGGGTGTTGGCCTCGTCGCTCGCGTCCCAGGTGCGGCTCATCACCGGACGCCACATCGCGTCGAAGTAGGTCACCGTGCGCGCGTTGCCCTTGCTCACCGACTGGCGCCAGTGGCCCGCCGGGATGCCGTACTCCTCGGTCGGCACGCCCGAGAAGGTCACCGTCGTGCCAGTGAAACCGCTGGGCGGCGTGATGCTCGCGAGCCGCCCCATCGCGTCGTAGCCGAAGCTCGACGAGTACCCGGCGGCGTCGGTGTAGCTGGTCACCAGGCCGATGTCGTTGACGACTCCGCTCTCGTTGCCGCCGTTGGGGTAGTGCACGGTCTGCGCGACGCCGCGCTTGTAGTTGCTGAAGGTCGCGGTGTTGCCCGCGGCGTCCGACTTCGTGGCGACGGTGCCGTCGGCGTTGTAGGTCTGTGAGCCCTTGACGATGCCGAAGGCGCGGCTCGTCGTGGGACGCGCCAGCGAGTCGAAGTCGGTGGACTGGACGGAGTAGCCGCCGGAGGTGACCTCGGCGACCTGACCCAGCACCCAGAGCGCCGTGTTGTCGTAATAGGTCGTGGCTTCGGAACGCGTGCCGCCCGGGCCGGAGCGGGTCAGCGCCACGGGCCGCGCGTTGGCGTCGAAGGCATCGACCTGGTTCGAGAACGTCGCGCCGTCGCGCGTGATGACCGTGGTCTTGGTGGGCTTGTTGAGCGGTCCGTTCCAGTCGGCGAACTGCGCGTAGCTGATGCCGAAGGACTCGGGGAAGGGCTGGCCCGCGCCGCCCTTCTGGTAGGTGTAGGCGATGACCTGTTTGCCTGACGTGCCGCCGTCCCAGCCGTTGACGACATACAGCAGCAAGCCCTGGTCGTTCTCGTACCGGTTGCCGAAGACCTGACGCGTGCGTGTGCCGTCCGGGTTGGTGATGTCGGTGTTGCTGCAGCCGCTCGCGCAGGGCCAGTTGCCCGCGGTGAGGTAGTCGTAGGTCCAGGCCTGCGTCGTCAGTCCGGCGCCGGTGATGACCTTGTTGCTCAGTCCGATGACCGCGCGCGAGGGCATCACGTCGTAGCGCGCCACGCCGTCGGAGATGTTGCAGAACGCCTGCATGTCCGCGTAGGCGAGCAGGAAGTACTTCATCGTGTACGTCGCCGTCGCCCCGGAGGGATGCGTGATGCTGCCGGTGAAGACGTCCGCCCGCATGTAGTTCGAACCGTCGGGACACGCCGTGTCCGGCGAGGTATGCAGCCCGAGGTTGTCGGACGGCAGCAGGCCGCCGAGCTGATATCCCCACTGCGTGCCGTCGGGCAGCGTGACGGAGGTGAGGCCGCGTCCGGTGTAGCCGTAGGTGTAGGTGCGTGTGCCGTCGGTGGCCGAGACCGCGTGGCCGCCCGAGTTGGTGATCGTGATGGAGCGACCGTCGCTTGACTGGATGGAAGTCAGCTTCTCCGGGTCCGCCGGGTCATACGTGTACGTGACCCAGTTGCCGAAACGGTCGGTGACCTTGGTGGCCATCAGGTACATGTCCTGACGCCGGAAAGCGTTCTTGCCGATCTTGATGGCGTCGACCTCGCGGGTGGCCATCCAGTCGAAGTCGTAACGCACGCCCGAGGTGGAGATCGCGTAGAAGCCTTCGCCGCTGCCGTTCTTGATGGAGGCGAGACATCCGACCTGCCACTGCTGCTTGGTGACGATGGGATAAGGGCCGCCCGTGGTGGGCGCACCGGCGTAATCCGCGCTTCGCTTGAGCAGCTCCTGCTTGCCCGCGCCGGGCACGTCCAGGTAGGTGCCGTGCCAATAATCGTTGTCGAAAGCGACCTGGCCGCCGACAAAAACTTCGCCGGGCCGCCAGAAGGCGCTGCAACGCGTGGTGTCGCTGTGCACGCCGTTGGCGTAGCCCGTCCAGCCGACTGTCTTGCTGAAGGACCCGCCGATGCGCGGCGTCTTCCATTCCCATTGGCCGAGCGGGAAGTCGTAGGCGTAGGTGGTCGTGCGCCGCCCCACGGCGAGACCTCGCGTCAGGCGCACCGGCAGCTCGTTGTTGCCCTTGAGGTCCAGGTCCGTCTGCTCGAACGCGAGGCTGCCGTCATACAGGCTCACCTTGTCGCCGAACATGTCCTCGCCGTAGGGCTTGATGCTGTTCTGCGCCACCGGCACCAACTGCTTGAGGTAGTCGGCATCCATCGCCCGCGCGGGCACCGACGTCAAGACAGCGGCGCACAACGCCGCGACGGCCTGCAGGCCGAAACGAATCTTCATGGGTCCTCCCGATCCGCGACCCCGGGGCGGGGTGCGAGCCGTCCTTTTCTTGTCTTTGGCTGCCTATCGCGTAAAGCCCGACGCCGTGTCGTCGACGCGCTTCCGCGATGGCGCGTCGATGCTAGGTTCGAGGCATTTGCAATTCGGTTCGGGTTTGCACTGCGCCATCGCACCGACGTGCGATTGGCGCCCGAATCAGATGGGCAGGATCGCAGGCTGTCGGCGATTTGCCGACACGCACTGCGGTCCAAACCGGACGGGGAGCACCGAAGTCCGGAGATACCCCGCGATGGAGCGCCGCGCCACACTGCGGCAACGCAATCGCCCGAGGCCCGCCATGAAGATCCTTCTTGTTGATCCCTCTCCGACCTGGATCGCCACCCTGCGCCACAGGCTCAACGACATGCCCGGCGCCGTCGTGGTGGCCCAGTGCGCCTGCGAAGAGCACGCCGTGATCACCGCGGTGCTGTGCCAACCCGATGTGGTGATCTGCGATGTCGCCTTGGCTGAAGGTTCCGGCTTGAACACTGTCGCCCGGATGCGCAAGGCGGGCTTCCGCGGCGCGGCCTTCGTGATCAGCAACGCGGATGAAGCGCTGTTCGGTCCGCGTTGCCTGGAGGTCGGCATGAACGCGTTCTACAGCCGGGAACACGAGCTGGACGTTCTCCTGGACACACTGCGCGTTGTCGCGGACACCCCGCTGACCTTCCACCAGCCCAAGCTCCGCCAACTGGCCGTCGCCGCCTGATATCGCCAACCTGATCGGCGAGGCGCTGCTGATCGAGGCGGCTCCTCGCCTCGATCGCCCGAGGTCGTCCATCGTCATCGGCGGTCATCAACTGTCGCTGGCTGCCGTCGGCTGCCTTCAGCTGCCTGAAGCTGCCGTAGGCGGAACCCGCTTTACCTCAGTCGCTTGCCCAACATTACAACTTTTGTTGTAATGTCGGCCATGGACAAGACGACTGCCCTGGCCGGCCTCGGCGCGCTGGCTCATCCGATCCGGCTCGACGCCTTCCGCGCCCTGGTGGTCGCGGGCGCCGACGGCCTCACGCCTGGCGCGCTCGTCGACCTGCTCGGCGTCGCCTACGCCAAGCTGGGCTTCCATCTGAAGGACCTCGCCGAGGCGGGGCTCGTCACCTCGGAGCAGGTCGGCCGCCACGTGGTCTACCGGGCCGTGTATCCGCAGATGAACGCGCTCCTGGCCTATCTCACCGAGAACTGCTGCCAGGGCGCCGCCTGCGCCGTGCCGCCGAGCCCCACCCGTTGCGACTGCTGACCCGAGACCCGCCATGACACCGACAGCCTGCAACGTGCTCATCCTGTGCACGCACAACTCCGCCCGCAGCGTCCTCGCCGAGGGCATGCTCAACCACTGGGCGAGGCGGCTCGGCAAGGAGGTCCAGGCCTTCAGCGCGGGCAGCGCGCCCAGCGGGCGGATCAACCCGTTCGCGCTCGAGGTGCTGCAGGCTGCCGGCATCGACACCACGGGCCATCGCAGCAAGAGCTGGGACGAGTTCACCACGCCGGACGCGCCGCCACTGTCCATCGTCATCACCGTGTGCGACAGCGCCGCGGCCGAGCAGTGCCCGGTGTTCTTCGGCGGGAGCGGACAGCCGGTGAAGGTGCACTGGGGCTATCCGGACCCTTCCGACGCCGAAGGCGGCGATGACGGCAAGCGCCGCGCGTTCGAGCTCACGCGGCAGGCCATCGCCTATCGCATGCTGCAACTGCTGCAGTTGCCCTTGGGAACGATGAGCCGGAAGGAACTTCAGCAGGCGCTCCTCGACATCGCGCGGAGCTGACGCGATGAACCTGCCTCGAAAGCTCTTCGCGGAACTGCTGGGGACGGCGTTCCTGCTCGCCATCGTGATCGGTTCCGGCGTCATGGCGGAGCGCCTCAGCGGCGGCAACGTGGCCGTCGCGCTCCTGGCCAACACGCTGGCCACGGTGGGCGGGCTCTACGTCCTGATCGAGGTCTTCGGCCCCGTGAGCGGCGCCCACTTCAATCCTGCCGTCAGCGCCGTCATGGCGTGGCGCGGCGAGCTGGCCAGGACTTCTCTCCTGCCCTACGTCGCCGCGCAGTTGTCGGGGGCCGTGCTCGGTGCATGGCTCGCGCATGCGATGTTCGACATGAGCCTGTTCCAGGTCTCCACCAGGCTGCGCAGCGGTACGGGCCAGTGGATCGCTGAAGCGGTCGCCACCTTCGGCCTGCTGCTGGTGATCCTGCGCGCGCCCCGGTCACGCGTGGCGGCCCTGGTCGCGGCCTACATCGGCGCGGCCTACTGGTTCACCGCCTCGACGTCCTTCGCCAATCCGGCGGCCGTCGTCGGTCGCCTGTTCAGCGACAGCTTTGCCGGCATCGCGCCCGCGAGCGCCCCCGCCTTCATCGCCGCCGAGTTCGCCGGCGCGGCCCTCGCGGTGGGTGTCCATCACCTGCTGCTGCCGTCTCCGTCCCCCAGACGCGACGCCCTTCCCCACCCCGCCACCGACGCATGAACGACATGGCCGACCTTCTCTTTCCCGACGCCACGTTCCCGGCACTGAGCACGGACCTGCTGGCGATCCCCACGCTGGATCACCTCACGGTGGCGGCGCCGTCGCGGCATCGTCCGCGCATCCTCCTGCTGTACGGCTCGCTGCGCGAGCGCTCCTACAGCCGCCTGCTCAGCTTCGAGGCGGCGCGCCTGCTGGAGGCGCTGGGCGCGGAGGTCAGGATCTTCAACCCGTCGGGCCTGCCGCTGCCGGACGACGCGCCCGAGACGCATCCGAAGGTCCAGGCGCTGCGCGAGCTGGCCGCCTGGTCCGAAGGGATGGTCTGGTGCTCGCCGGAGCGGCACGGCGCCATGACCGGGATCATGAAGACGCAGATCGACTGGATCCCGCTGTCGACGGGCTCGGTGCGGCCCACCCAGGGCAAGACGCTCGCCGTGATGCAGGTGTCGGGCGGCTCGCAGTCGTTCAACGCCGTCAACCAGATGCGCGTGCTGGGCCGCTGGATGCGCATGCTGACCATCCCGAACCAGTCGTCGGTCGCGAAGGCCTTCGCCGAGTTCGACGAGGAGGGGCGCATGACACCGTCCCCGTTCTACGACCGTCTGGTCGATGTGATGGAGGAGTTGGTCAAGTTCACGCTGTTGACGCGCGATCTCGCGCCGTTCCTGTTGGACCGCTACAGCGAACGCAAGGAAAGCGCTCCGGAACTCGCCGCGCGTTAGGCCATCCGCTTCGGCGTGTGACGCATCTCCTCGCAGAGCGCGTCGATGGCCAGCTCGATGTGCCGGTGTGCCGCGTCGGCATGGCGCTTCAGGGCATCGCGGGCCGCGGCGCTGGCCGAAGCCGCCGTGTCGGCCGCCGCCGCCGCCGCGCCTCGGGTCACACGCTGCGCTTGCGCGCTCGCCTCCGGTCCGGCGGCGTGAGCCACCTCCGCCCGCCTCAGCGCGAGCGGGCCGGCCTCCGCGCTCAACAGCCCCTGCAGCCGGTTGACTTCGACGTGCTGCCGCCGGAGGTCCGCCTGCGCATCATTCAACGCGGTCGTGAGCCGGTCGATGCGTTGCTGCAGCGCCAGGGACGGCGCCGGCGCCGGTCCGCCTCCCGCCGGTGACGGCGGCAGCGACAGCCGCGCCTGCTTCAAGTCCGCGAGCCGTTCGGCCACGCGCTGCTGCAGTGGCGCGAGGCGCTCCTGCGCGACGGCATGAACGCCGGCGGCGGCGTCGACGCGATCCTGCAGCGCATGCACCTGATCGCGCGCGGTCACCGCCGCGCGGGTCTGCTCGGCGGCATTGGCCGCCGCGTCCGCCAGCCGTTGCTGCGCCTGGATCGCCGCGCTCGCGTCCGTCAGCGCCGCGCGCGCCGCCGCCGCGTGCGCCTGCAGGTCCGGCGTGCAGAGGCTCACCGCCGTCGTCAGCGCCTGCCGGGCCGTCGCCAGCCGGGCGACCGCTGCATTGGCCGCCGTGAGGCGCAGCTGCGCGGCCACGTGCTGGTCCATGCCCGCCTGCAGCGCCGCCTGCGCCGCCTGCAGATGCTCACGGTGCGTGGCCACCGCCGTGGTGTTGGTCTGCAGATTGTGCCGGGCTGAGGTGATCGCCTGCTCGTGCTGGACCGTGCGTTGAGGGTCCCGCAGCACGAGGTCCAGCGCGTGCCTCAACCCCGGCGTGGCGCCTTGGGCCGCGGTGAGCAGCTGCCGCTGCTGTTCCACCCGCCGGCGCAGCGTCGGCAACGCGTGGCGCGCCTGGAGTTCCGCCGCCTGGGCGACCTGCTGTTCGGTGACGCGGATCGGATGCTCGGCGGCGCCGGCGGCCTCCGCGCTGTTGCGGCGCCGCCGGAGCTCACGCATCGACTGCTGCCGGCTGCTGAGCACCGCCAGGGCGGCGGACTCGCTGTCGATGCGCACCGCCACCTGCGCGCGGGCTTGGTGCGCGCGGAACAGTGCCCGCGAGATCTCCGTCGCTGACGTCGCTGACGTCGCTGACGACGTCGACATCGCCGGCGAGGCCGGCGAGGCCGGCGGTTCAGCGCGCGAGACCACGCTCAAGCGCGGACGCTGGCTCTGGCGCCACCCGAAGCCACTCATCGCGCCCAAGGTGTTCAGCGGCGTCAGCGGAGCCGACTGGCTGCCGGTGGAATCATTGACCATCGACCGTCCTCCTGATGTTCATCGCCTGCTTGTGTGAGGCGTGTCGCATCACTGTGGGACAGTGGTGTTTCCGAAGGCAACAGCGAGCCGAAGCGCACGTCGAGGACCCGAAGTCCTCGTCTACCGATCAGTGGCCGATCAATGGGCGACAGGGATCGAGCGGTGCCGATCAATTGCCGATCAATTGCCGAACAATTGCCGATCGATGGTCGATCGATGGCCGATCATCGGCCCGATGTCGGCTCTCGTTGCGCGCCAGCTTCGGCGCCGGTCCTGTTGGCGGCATCGCCGGGAGCGACGTCCAGCCATCCGGCCGCGATCATCACGACCAGTGCGGCCACCGCCGCGAGCACGGCGCCCCAACTGGCGATGCGCATGCGCGGCGTGCGTCCGACGCGCTCCGCGGCGTCGGGCCGCACGCCCTCGATGCGTGCCGCGCTGCGCCGGGGCTGCACGCGCGATTCGGGACCGACGATGCGACCCGCGCCGTCGGTCGCGTCGACGCCCTGCGCCCACACGTCGTCTTCAGGCGGCGCGGCGCGACGCGCCGACGACGCGCCGCGGCGCGTCACCGGATCGGGCGTTGCGCGCGGCGGCATCCTTCCCTTGGCGCCGACCGACACGCGCGTCTGCGTTTTTCCGGCGGTCTTGCCGGCGGTCTTCCCCGCGCCCTCCGATCCCGTGGCCGAGGCCGCCGTCGCCGCGCCCGAGCCCACGTCGCCCGAGGACTCGCCGGTGACGCGCTCCGCTTCAGCCTCGTCCAGCAGATGGCGCGTCACCGCGCCCATCAGGCGGCTGGCCGAGGCCTGACGGCGACCGCTGGCCTCGTCGCGCCGGCGTGCCGACGGATCGCCCGGCAGCGGCCGCACCTCCTCGGCCGAGCCTGCCGACGCGGCCGCCGACGACGCGGCCGCCGACGACGCGGCCGCCGACGACGAGGGCCGCGCCGGCCATCGAGGCGGGTCGCCGCGCATCGCGCGACCTCAGACGCCGCCGACGGTGAACTCGCGCCGCGCGATCTCGGCGCCGGCGCCCGGGCCGACACCGCGCCCGATCGGCAGCACCGGCTCGCTGACCGCGGTGCCGCCGGCCACCGCCGCCGCGACGGTGGCCGCGATCGCCGGCAGTTCCGCGAAGCTCGGGATGCCGGCCGTGGCGCTCGGGGTCTCGCCGAACTGCTGGCGGTAGTTGTGTGCGAGCGTGGACCGGTTGGCCATGCCCCAGCGTGCCGCCACCGCGAGCACGCTGTCGCGCCCGGCCATCTGCTGCAGCTCGGTCCGGATGCAGGCCATGCGCAGCTTGCGGATCACTTCGGCCGGCGTCAGGCCGAGGTTGGCGCGGAACGCCATCTGCAGCGCACGTTCGGTGACGTCGATCTCCGCGGCGATGCGGCGGACCGACAGCGAGCGATCATGGAGGTGATCCAGGATGTATTGATAGGCGCGGCGATAACGCGGCGGCAGGCGCAGCTGGTCGGCGTCGGCCTGCTCGGCGCGTTCCTGCTGCTCGAGGAAGCGCGAGTACGGCACCCGCGTCAGCTCGAAGCGCAGCCGCGCCAGCGACAGCTGCGCATGCTGGCGATAGCAGCGCAGCGCGTCGGAATGCCGGCCGTTCATCGCATGCAGTTTCGACGCGCAGTAACGCAGCTCGATCGCATGACGATGGTGCAGCTGGCGCGCATCGTCGATGGCCAGCGGTCCGAGGATGTCGTAGGCGGTGCGCGCCTGGCCGCGGTCCAGCAGCGCCAGCGCCGCCTCGACCCGCGCGCGCTCTTCCATCGGCGCCAGGCGGCGATCGCGATACCAGCGCACGCCGTCGAAGAGCCCGTCCACGCTGTCGCCGCCGGCCGGCGCCGGCTCTTGCGCCACCAGCGCGAGCAGGAATGCCAGCCGTGCGACCACGCCCGGCAATGCCGCCAGCGCGAGCGCCGACGCCCGCAGCGACGCGCGCACGTCGCGGTCGCGCGGCAGCTCCGCGGCGGCGACGTCGTCGTAATGGCGCAGCCTGCGGCAGACCTGGAGCTCCAGCTCGATGGCGGTCAGCAGCGGCATCATCAGGGCCGGCGCCGGCGACGCGTCGACCAGCGCCATGGCGAAGGCCAGCGTGCGTCCCGCGCGGCGGTGCTCGCCCATGGACTGCATCGCCTGCGCCATGCCGGCCAGCGCCTCGACCCGCAGCGCCAGCGGCGCATCGTCCGCATCGGCGACCACGTTGAAGGTCTCGGCCGCGCGGCCCGGCTTGTTCAGGTGGAGGAACAGGAAGCCGCGATCCATCGACGACAGCCAGCGCACCTGCGCCCGCGGCAGGCCTTCGTACATGCGCAGCTGCTTCTGGAACAGCTCCTCGGCCTGCTCGTCGCGGCCCGCGGCCAGCAGCGCCTGCCCCAGCACCTGGCCCAGCGCGGCGAGCCGGTCGGCATCACCGCCGGCGCCCCGGTCGAGGCGACCGAGGCCCAGCCGCAAGGCCTCCTGCACGTCGCCGCGCGCCACCGCGGCGGCGACGTCGCCATCCTGGTCGGCCAGCCTCAAGCTACCCAAGGTCAGCAACAACATGTGAACTCCCCTTCAATGCGTATCGAGTGCGTTGTCGGATGCCTCCGGATGCGTTGAACCGTGCGTTGATCACGGTTCCATCGCGGTCGCATCACCCGCCGTGTGCTTCTCGGCGTGGGCTCATGCTAGGCAGCGACCCTCGCGGTCGGCCTCATGTCTTCACGATGAAATCCTCAACAATCCTCAACACGAAGTGATCCGGAGCGCGTGCGTCGCAGCGGCAGAAGGAGCAGGAGATCGCGGGTTCGCGTCGACGCTCATCGCTTCGCCCCCTCCCCGCTTGCCGGCTCCACCCGCAGGGACAGTGCGCCTCAGCCCCGAGGAGCCCCCCGTGTCCCTAGCCCTGCCGCCCGTCGAGAAGACTGCCCACGCGTCCCCGGGTCCGATCCCGGACGTCATCGCGCTGCGGCCCGCGACGACGCAGGACGCCGCCTCGGTGGCGGCCATCTACAACGCCTCGCTGCGCACGCCGCCCTACCAGCCGGACGGCGTGAGCGAGGCCGACGGCGCACGCTGGGTTGCGCAGGAACTCGCCAAGGTCAAGGACAAGGACGCGGTGAAGGACGCCAACTACATCGGCCCCATGAGCGTGCCGATGGCCAGGCTGCAGATCGAGCTCCACCAGTTCTACCGCCGCCCGATGGTGATCGCGACGCAGCGCGGCGAGACCGTCGGCTGGATGGGCTCGCTGGGCCTGCACGACCGGCCCGGCCTGTCCTCGCTGTTCGAGCTGTCCTACTACGTCGCGCCGCGCTGGCGCGGCCGCGGCGTCGGCACGCGGCTGGTCCAGCACCTCATCGCCCAGGCGCCGGTGTGGCGCGTGGACCGCCTGATGGCCATGGTCTGGAGCGACAACGCCGCCAGCCTGTCGGTGCTGCGACGCGCCGGCTTCAGCGCCTGGGGCGAGCTGCCCGGCGCGGTCACCGCGTTCGGCAAGCGACGCGACATGGTGCTGCTGGGCCTCACGCTGGCAGACGTCCCGTCCGACTTCGAGGACACGCGGACCGCGGAGGCGGTGGAGGCCACGAAGGCCGTTGCCGGTTCAACGGCCTGCGCCCCCTGAGCCATGGGGGAAAAGACCGAGCAGCCCAGCCAGAAGAAGCTGGACGACGCGAAGAAGAAAGGCCAGTCGCCCAAGAGCCAGGACATCAATGCCGCGGCCGGGCTGCTGGTGATCACCGTCTGCCTGAGCGCCGCCAGCGCCACCGCGCTCAGCCACCTGGAGCGGCTGTTCTCCCTGGCCAGCGGCGTCGGGCTGCAGGCCAAGACCGACAGCGACGTGTTCGCCGTCGCCTACGACATCGCGATCGAAGGCCTGTGGATCGTGCTGCCCTTCGTCGTGGCGGCGATCTTCGTCGGGCTGATCGCCTCCTTCGCGCAGGTCGGCTTCAACATCACCTTCGAGCCGCTGACGCCCAACTTCGACAAGGTCAACCCGGGCTCCGGGCTGAAGAAGCTGATCTCGCTGCGCTCGATCATCGAATTCGCGAAGACCGTCTTCAAGGCCATCCTGGTCGGCTGCGTGATCGCGATCATCACGATGGGCCTGATCCCGCTGATGGTCGGCGCCGCGACGCAGACGCCCATGGGCGTGGCCACGGTGGCGTGGACGGCGATGCTCAAGCTCTTCGTCGCGGCCGTGATCGCACTGGTCGTGCTCGGCCCGGTGGACTTCGCGCTGCAGCGCTGGCTCTTCATCCGCGACCAGCGCATGGACAAGGACGAGCTCAAGCGCGAGTACAAGGAAATGGAAGGCGATCCGATGGTCAAGGGCCAGCGCAAGCGCCTGGCCTTCGAGATGGCCAACAGCAGCCCCAAGCAGACGGTGCCCACCGCCACGGTGGTCGTCACCAATCCGACGCACTACGCGGTCGCGCTGCGCTACCAGCCGGGCGTCACGCCGCTGCCGCTGATCGTCGCCAAGGGCGCGGACGCGCAGGCGATGGAGATCCGCCGCATCGCCGAGGCCTCGGGCGTGCCCATCGTCGGCGATCCGCCGCTGGCGCGCGCGCTGTTTAAGGTGCCGGTCGACGAGACGGTGCCGGAGGCGCTGTTCGAGGCCGTCGCCACCGTGCTGCGCTGGGTGGCGATGCTCGACGGCATGGGGACCAAGGGCGGCGGTAGTAGTGGTGGTGGTGGTGGTGGCGGCAAACCAAGCGGGAGCAAGGCATGAGCAAGGCACTGGGTGACAAGAGCACGCTGGGCAACGACCTGGCGATGAGCTTCCTGGTGGTGGCCATCGTCGGGCTGATGATCCTGCCCCTGCCGACGGTGCTCATCGACAGCCTGCTGGCCGTCAACCTGGCGGTGAGCGTGCTGCTGCTGATGACCTCGCTGTTCATCCCGAACGCGGTGGCGCTGTCCTCGTTCCCGTCGCTGCTGCTGTTCACGACGCTGTTCCGGCTGTCGCTGAACATCGCCTCGACCAAGTCCATCCTGCTGCACGCCGACGCCGGCCACCTGATCGAGAGCTTCGGCGAACTGGTCGTCGGCGGCAACCTGGTCGTGGGCATCGTGGTGTTCATCATCATCACGGTGGTGCAGTTCATCGTGATCTCCAAGGGCTCGGAGCGCGTGGCCGAGGTCGGCGCGCGCTTCACGCTGGACGCGATGCCCGGCAAGCAGATGAGCATCGACGCCGACCTGCGCGCGGGCCTGCTCACCGGCGACGAGGCGCGCCGCAAGCGCGCGCTGCTCGGCATGGAAAGCCAGATGCACGGCGGCATGGACGGTGCGATGAAGTTCGTGAAGGGCGACGCCATCGCGGGCCTGATCATCACGCTGGTCAACATCCTGGCGGGCATCGTCGTCGGGATCATGTACCACGGCATGACCGCGGGCGAGGCGGCCAACCGCTTCGCGGTGCTCTCGATCGGCGACGCGATGGTGTCGCAGATCCCGTCGCTGTTCATCTGCGTGGCCGCCGGCGTGCTGATCACGCGCGTGGCCGACGAGCACCAGAAGAAGCCGCGCTCGCTGGGCCAGGAGATCGTCGCGCAGATGACCGCCAACGTGCGGGCGATGTACCTCGCGGCCGGCCTGACGGTCGCGTTCGCGGCGGTGCCCGGATTCCCGGCCCTCCAGTTCCTGGCGCTGGGCGTCGGCCTGGCGCTGGCGGGCCGGTATCTGGCGCGCCAGCGCAAGAGCGGCGAGGCCCAGAGCGTGTCCGCGCCCATCGCCGCGCTGCAGCGCGAAGGCGCCAAGGGCGACGCGCCGTCGATCATGCAGGAGGCGCCGCACTTTTCGCGGCCGCTGGCCGTGCGCATGTCGCCGGCGCTGGCCGCGCTGCTGCAGCCGCACCTGCTCGACCAGGCGATGGACCGCGAACGGCTGCAACTGCAGGCCATGCTGGGCGTGCCCTTCCCCGGCGTGTGCATGTGGGTGGATCCCACGCTGGCGGACCTGCGCTTCGAGGTGCTGATCAACGACGTGCCGGTGCGACACATCGCGCTGCCGGGCCGCCAGATGCTGGTACCGGCGGCGCTGTCGGGCGAGGCCTGGGCCGCGTCCGCCGCCACGCATGGTGCCTTGCTCGACCAGCCCGACTCCCGGTGGCTGCCGGCGGCGCAGGTGCCCGAGGCGGAACGCGCCAAGTGCCTGGACATCGAGCAGGTGATGGCGCGGCAGGTGATGCTGCTGCTGCGCCGCAATGCCCACCAGTTCATGGGCGTGCAGGAGATTCAGTGGATCGTCGACAAGGCCACCGCGGACTATCCGGGCCTGGTCGCCGAGGTGCAGAAGATCCTGCCGGTGCAGCGCATCGCGGAGGTGATGCGGCGGCTGCTCGAGGAGCAGGTGCCGATCCGCAACGTGCGCACGATCTTCGAGAGCCTGATCACCTGGGGTCCGAAGGAAAAGGACATGCTGCTGCTGACCGAGTACGTGCGCGGCGACCTCGGGCGCTACCTCGCGTTCGAGGCCAGCGGCGGGCGCAACTACGTGTCGGCGATCCTGCTGGACGCGGGCGTCGAGCAGGCGATCCGCCAGTGCATCAAGCCCACGCCCACCGGCAACTACCTGGCGATGCCGCCGGAGAGCGCCGCGGCGATCACGGAGAAGGTGATGCGCATCGCCGGCGAGGTGCCCGAGGCCGGCGTGGCGGTGATCACGTCGATGGACATCCGTCGCTACGTGAAGAAGATCATCGAGTCGCGCATGGAAGGCCTGCGCGTCTACTCCTACCAGGAGCTGGGCAACCAGGTCGAGCTGCGGCCGCTGGGCCGCGTGGCGGCCTGAGCGGCGAGACCCGGACATGAGGCAGCAACCGTGAGCGGACGATCATGATCGGGCCTGCATGAGCGACGAAGAGATCCGCCGCATCCGGCGCCTCCTCATCGCGGATCCGCAGATCCCGCCGCTGCCGGTAGACGCGCGGCAGGCGGAGCGTTTCCATCGCGCGCTGGGCGCGGTGCGACGCGCGACGTCCTCCACCGAGGCGACGCCGGAGTCGCCGGCACTCCCGCCTCCGCCGGAACAGGCCCCGCCGCCCCGGCACGAAGCGATGCACGCCCCGGTCGCAGCGGTCGCCGTGCCGTCACGGGAACGCCCGGATCGCACCGACCGCGCCGACCGCGCCGATCGCAAGGAGTCCGGCTCACCCTCCCGCAAGAAGGACGCGTCGCGCAACGACGGCGCGCTCCTCATCGACGGCCATCGTCCGCAACCGCCCGTGATCGCGATGGCGGAGGCTGGGGCGCGCGAGGCCGGCGAAGCGCAGGAGGCCGGGCCGGACACCGCGCTCGACCAGACGGTCATCGCGCCGCCCATGCCGATCCCGCACGTTGCCTGGACGCCGCTGCCCGAGGGCTGGGAGCGCGAGCTCGCCGACACGGTCGCGAGCTTGTGCCGGAGCAGCGAGCCCAACTTCCACAGCTGGACCATCCAGGTGCCCGTCGACGCCGAGAACCTGCCGCATACCGAGCTGCGCCTGACGTTTTCGCCTCATCACCTGACCCTTCGCTTCAGCACGCAGTCGACGCGCTCGCTCGCCCTAATTTCGGCGCACCAGTCGCAGCTGCGCGCGTTGCTGGTCCGCGCGCTGCCCGGCGACCGCCACATCGAGATCGACATCACATGAACCGGCCGACCTCCCCCGCATCGATGCCCCTGGCCAGTGCCGCTGACGACGGCGGCGCAGGCACGGCCTCGGCCGAGACGACGTCGCTCGCCGGCCGCCTGCCGACGATGCGCGAGGCCGAGGCCTCGCTCTCCCGTGTCGCGCACGACGCGCGCTTCGCCGACTGGCTGCGCGCGACGCTCCAGCATGCGGGCATCGGCATCGCGCGGCAGCGCGAGGCGATGCCGTGGCGGCTCACCATCGAATCGGGCCATGGACGTTTCCAGCTCGGACTTGATGCCGTGGATTCACCGGCGCTGCAGCTTGCCTGCGCGCACCAGCCACGCGACACGGCCTGCGCGGTCGTCACGCTGCTGCTGGCCGGCTGGGCCGATGCCTTCGCGCCTCTGCTCGGCGCGCTGCGCGTCGTGGACATCGCGCCGATCGACGACATCGCGCTGGGCGCGGCGTCCGCAACTTCGGCGGCGTCCGCAGCTTCGGCGTGCGATGGCGCGAGCGCATCGCCGCGTCTCGTGCCCATCGTCCTCGGCGGCGCGATGCCCGTCGCGCTCCTGGACGCCGACCCGGCGGTGCTGGAGCGCGTCCTCGCCACCGTCGCCGCATCCGGCGTCGATCTCAGCCCGCTGGCCGGTCTCGCGTTGCGTCCGGTGATCCGCCTGTTCGCGCGCGCCCTGCCGCTGGAGGTGCTGCGCGGACTGCGTCCGGGCGACACCGTGCTTGCCGGCGGCCAGCCGGCGCTGCTGCGCTGCGGCGTAGGCCGCGCACTGCGCGCCTCCCTTCACATCGATCCCCAGGAGTTCACCGTGCACCTTGCCGAGCCGCCCGCCATTTCCGACGATCCGGCCGCCTTCGAGGCCGCGCATCCGGCTTCAGAAGGGACGGAAGCCCCGCAGGCGGCCGGCTCGCTCGACGAGCTGCAGTTGCCCGTGGCCTTCGAGCTGGACACCGCGCGCGTCAGCTTGGCGGAGCTGGCCAGCATGCAGCCGGGATACGCCGTCGAGCTCGACGTGCCGCTGCGCGAAGCGACGGTGCGCCTGGTCTGCCACGGCCGCACGCTGGGCCAGGGGCAGCTGATCGCGATCGGCGACCACCTCGGCGTGCGCATCACCCGGCTGGAGTTCGCGCATGACGCCGCTGCAGCACGCTGATCCGGTCGCCCTCTTCCTGGTGCTGCTGGCGCTGGCGGCGCTGCCGTTCGCGGCCATGGTGGTCACCTCGTACACCAAGATCTCGATCGTGCTGGGCCTGCTGCGCAACGCCATCGGCGTGCAGCAGGTGCCGCCGAACATGGTGCTCAACGGCGTGGCGATCATCATCTCCTGCTACATCATGGCGCCGGTCTTCATCGAGGCGACCAAGGGCATGGGCGCCGCGTCCTCCGGGGGCTCCAGCACGCAGACGCTGATGGAGGCGGCCGACTCGGCGCGCGAGCCCTTCCGCAAGTTCCTCGACAAGCACGCCGAGGAGCGGGAGAAGCAGTTCTTCCTGAAATCGGCGGCGATCATCTGGCCGGCCGACAAGGCCGCCGCGCTGAAGAAGGACGACCTGATCGTGCTGGCGCCGGCCTTCCTGCTGAGCGAGCTGACGGCGGCCTTCCGCATCGGTTTCCTGCTGTACCTGGCCTTCATCGTGATCGACATCGTCATCGCCAACGTGCTGCTGGCGATGGGCTTGTCGCAGGTGACGCCGAGCAACGTCGCCATCCCGTTCAAGCTGCTGCTGTTCGTCACGCTGGACGGCTGGTCGCGGCTGGTGCACGGGCTGGTGCTGACCTACCGGTGAGCGATCGATGACGACCTTGAACACGATGACGATGCGATCGGCACGGTCGATGCGCGCACGCGGGGAGAACCCTCCATGAACTACGACGTGGTGGTGCAGCTGACGTCCGAGGCGCTGATGATGTGCGTGCTGCTGTCGCTGCCGGCGGTGGTGGTGTCGGCGCTGATCGGGCTGATCGTGTCCTTCTTCCAGGCGATCACCTCGCTGCAGGACTCGAGCATCTCGCAGGGCATCAAGTTGCTGGCGGTGACCGGCGTGGTCGTGGTGACGGCGCCGTGGGCGGGGTCCACGCTGATGAAGTTCAGCGAGAACCTCTTCACCGCGGTGTTCCAGAAATGAAGCTCGGGGGCACGCGCCAGGGCGCCGAGGCCCAGCAGGCGCGGGAAGCGCAGGAGGCCGCGGGCAAGGGGCAGGCGCGCGGCGGCGGCTCGTCCGGGTACGCGGGCGGGATGCACAAGGGCAACGCCTACCGGCACGCGCCGCGCGCGCAGCTGCCGGCGCGGCGCAACACCGGACCGGCCCCCCGGCCGCGACCGCGGCCGCCGTCGACGGGCGCGCAAGGGGCGCATCCCGAGGACGAGCATCCGCAGATGCCGATGGACGATCCGCGGCAGATGGCGGCGGGCGGTGCGGGCGCCAACACGATGCGACCGGTGCAAGGCGCCGGTGGCAGGCAGCAGCAACCGGATGCGGGCGAGCGTCAGCAGAAAGGCTCGCTGAGCTCACCGCCGCGCACGCGCCTGCCGCCGCCGCCGCCCGAAGTCCGCGAAGGCGCGGCCTTGCGGCGCAGCGCGCTGCCGGCGGCGGTGATGCTGCGCGCGACGCCGACGCCGGACGGCAAGCCGCCGGCGGTCCTGCTCGACGCGTTGGCCTCGCTGTACTTCCAGGGCGGAGGCGGCGGCATCGCCGTCGGCGCGATGCGGCTGGCGGCGATGACGGCCGTGGCCCGGCATCTGCCGCCGGACGCGACGCCGTCGCTGTCGGTCGTCAAGGCCGCGGCGGTGGCCTGGTGCGCGGCCAACGGCCCGCCGCCCTCCGCGACCGAGGCGCAGCAGAACGCCAACCTCCTGTTCCCGCTGAACGGCCTGCGCGCCCTCTTCCGCCCGCTCGAGGCGCTGCGAGACGGCGCGGAGGTCCGCAGCAGCCAACTGCAACGCGCGCTGACGTCGCTGCCGTCGCTTGCGTCGGCCGACGCGCCACGCACCAAGGACTCCCCGCCATGAACGTCGAGCACTACCAGCACCTGATCGTCGGCCTGTGCGAAGCCGTCGGACTGCCCGATGCCGAGGCGGCCATCGCCCGCAACGCGATCGAGGTCGAGGGCTTCGAGGTCCTGCTCGGGTATTACGACAACGACCCCGAGGCCCTGTACCTGAACTTCACCTTCGGGAACGTGACCTCCGGGCGCAGCCTGCGGGTGTATCGGCTGATGCTGGAGGCCAACCTGAGCCTCTACGCGCAGGACCAGGCGCAACTCGGCCTGGACGCGGATTCAGGCGTGGTGCTGCTGGTGGTGCGGGTGCCGATGCTGGACGGCGTCGACGGGCCTTACCTCGCCGACACCATCAACCACTACATCGAGCACGGCCGCTACTGGCGCGAGAACATCCTCCTCGCGGAGGATGAGATGTTCGAGAGCCTGTCGATGGGGGCGTACACGTGGATGCGGGCGTGAGCTGACCCTCAGCGACCGTCGCTGAAACTGGCCCCAGGCACGTCCCCCCGTTTCGGATAAGCCGGAACGAACGGTGGCGTTCGATGCGTGATCGGGGGCAACTTCCTGATGCGCGCCTGGACCAAGGCAATGGCGCGATCCAGTTGGCGGTCGCGTCCCTTCTCGACATCATCGGGCGCCAGCTCGACCTCCACATCCGGCGCGACGCCTTCGTTCTCGATGATCCAGGACCCGTTGATGTCGACCAGGGAGTCCTTCGGGATGGTGATCCCCGTGCCATCGGCCAGTCGCATCAAGCCCTTGATTCCCTGGACGCCGCCCGACGTTCTCGTCCCCACCAGCGGCCCCAGTCCGAAGCGATGGAAGAAGTAGGCGAACTGGTCGCCGTCGGATACCGTGGAACTGTTGATGAGCGTCACCATGGCGGGGGGCGCGGTGATGGCCGGCAGCGCCTCCGAAGCGCCCTGGCGGTTGACGAATGCGCCTGCCGCCGCGCGGCGCAAGGTGTTGAGCACCGCCTGACTGGTGAAGCCGCCCAGGTTCCAGCGGATATCGATGATCAACCCCGCCCTGCGGCTCTGCGCGGGGAACTGGCGCAGGAAGTCTTCAGACCCGAGCGCGTTGAAGTCCGCCAGGTACAGGTAGCCGATGCGTCCACCCGATGCCGCCTCGACGCGCTGGCGGTTGCGCTGCACCCATTCGAGCTGGCGCACGTCGACCTCGCTGCCGATCGTGGCCACCGTCAGCTCGCGGATCTGACCGGTCTCGGCCCCGGCGACGCGCAACTGAACGGTCTTGCCGGTGCCCACCAGGGCCGCCAGGAAGTCCTTGTCCGTGCTCACCTCGCGGCCGTCGATGGCGAGCAGCTGATCGCCTTCGGCCAACTCGAACGCGGGCGCGCCCAGCGGCGCCCGGAAACGGTCGCGCGTCGCGTCGCCGCGATAGATGTGCTGGACCTGGTAGCGCGTCGACCGGGCATCGGCGACCACGTCCATGCCCAGCAGCGGCGTGCGCGGCAGCCGCGGCACCTGGTCCGATGCCCCTGGAACGATGAAGGCATGCGACGTGGCGATCTCCCCTTGCATCTGCGACAGGAGGTAGAGGAAGTCCTCCTGGGACCCGAGCATCGGCACGAGCGCGGCATAGCTGCGATGAACCTGGTCCCAGTCCGTGCCGTTCATTCGTGCATTGAAGAAGAGGTCCCGATCGAGGCGCCATGCGTGCTCGAACATCTGCCGCCACTCCTGCCGCGGGTCGACCGTCATCTTCATGTGGCTCAGATCGAGCGCGGGCCCCTGGACGCCCGGGCCAGCGCCCGTGCCTGCACCCTTGTCGGCGGTCGCGCCGAATCGCCACGCGCCGCCCTCCCGGTAGAGCACGGTCTCGCCGTCGGCCGAGAGCATGTGGTTGTCCAGACCCTGCACCACCACGCTGTCGACATTCGTCGACAGGTCGAGCCGGCGCAGCGCGGACGCTTCACCCGGCAATTCGCCGTCGATGAGGGACGGGGGATGGGTTTCGTAGAACAGGCGATGGCCGCGGATCTCCAACGCATTGATCTGCGCCGGAGCGACGGGCAAGCGGATCGCGCGATCCATCAGCCCGGCGAAGTCGATGCGCACGACCGGCGCCGTGCCCGGCGATGAGGCTCGCGGGTCGACGGAGGACGCCTCGGCGGCCTGCGCGCTCCCCTGTCGCGGCGCCTGCAGGCTCGTCATGAAAATGCCGTCCGACTTGAGGGTGCTGATGACGGCCTCATCGCCCCGGTCCGAGACGAAGGGCAGTTCATTGCGGCGGGAAATGAAGTACAGCGCGCGGCCGTCGTCGGAGAACACCGGATTGGCGTCGCTCTCCAACGGAGCGCTCACCACCGTGTCGACCCCGGTGGCGAGCGCCATCAGATGGAGGGCGCGTTGATGCGGCGGCCGGACCGTGCTGTAGGCCAGCCAGGCGCCGTCGGGAGAAAAGCGCGCGTCGCGGATGTCCTCCGCCGGATCGAACGCCAGCCTTCGAGCGGCGCCTCCCGCCACGGGCACGAGCCACAACTCGTGAGCCGCAGTCGGCACCAGCAGGCTCTTCCCATCGGGGGACCAGATCGGGGTGTAAAGCACGCCCTGGCTGAATCGGGTCAGGATCCGTTCGCCACCGCTGCCGCCGCCGCTCGACGGCCGGATCGCGATCTGCTCCGCGCCGTTCGACTCGGTCTGGTAGGCGATGAACTGGCCGTCCGGCGACCAACTCGGATGCGCTTCCGCCGCGCCCGGCGTCGCCGTCAGGTTCAGTGTGTCCCCGTCGCGGGATACGCGAAAGAGATCGCCCCGCGCGGACAGCACGACGTGCTTTCCGTCGGGTGACAAGGCGTAGTCCGGCAATCCGCCCACATCGGTGTCACGGGCGCGGTGACCGACGCTCACTTCCCGCGTGGCGGTGCGCCCCTGGTCGTCCGGCACGTCGACGAGGACCTCTCGCAGACGCTCCGAGGGCAGATCCAATGCGTACAGCTTGCCGCCATGCTGGAAGGCAATGGCGTGATCGCCCAGCGATGGCGAATCGACGTCGACGTTGTCGAAGTGGGTGACAGCCTTGACGGCCTGGTTCTTGAGGTCCAGCGACCACAGGTTCGAACGGAACTTCCCGCCGCGGTCGGACAGGAAGTAGACCTTGTCCCCGTACCACATGGGCGAGGTGTCCGTGCCTCTCCATTGCGTGACTCTGGCGAGGGTCCTCTTCTCCAGGTCGTACAGGTACAGGTTCTGGGCCTGTCCGCCGACGTAGCGCTTGCGCAGCTGGTCGTTGCGATAGATGCGGTTGAAGATGATCGACTTCCCGCTCCGGGAGAAGGACAAGGGTCCGCTCTCCGCCATCGGCAAGGGCTCGGACGGTCCGCCCGTCACCGGCACGCTGAACGCCCGGCGGATCTTGGTTGTCACTCCGCCGCGCGACGACAGGTAGACGACCCGGCTGGAATCGGGCGTCCAAGCCAGCACGACAGCTTCGTTGGCGCGGTTGCTGCCTTCAAAGCTCAGACGTCGGGGCGTGCCGCCGTCCGGGACGATGACATAGACATCCTGACGACCGCCCCGGCGATACGAGAACGCGATCCATCGTCCGTCGGGGGAGAAGCGCGCACCGGTGACGACGCCCTCGTCCCCGAACACCCGGCGGGCCGTTCCCCCACCGGCCGGCGCCAGCCACAAGGCGTCATGCGCGACGAACGCCAGACGGCCGGCGTTCACGGTGGGATATCGCTTCAGGACATCGGTCGTGGCGTCGGCGGCCCCTGCCGACGGCAGGACCGACATCAGCGCCGCGGACAAGCCCACGCCGGCCGCACGGCGCAGGACGAGGGACAACTGAGCGACAACTGCGAATGCCTGCATGGTGTGTTCCGGGTGAATACGTGTGCCGTTCGAGGCCCGCTGCTCGATCTTCGCGGCGGTCGGCGGCGGTGCAGCCAACACGCCGGATTCTCGGGAGTCCGTTGCGACCAAGCCGAAAGACATCTCGGGGGACGCTGCATCGGGCGGACAAGAGGCGCCGTTCCCCTCTGCCGACACCGCGAGCGGGCGACTCACTGGCGGCAGAGCCGCTCGAAATACACCTGGATCTCCATCGGGATCCAGTCCTGCAGGTCCCAGTCCGGATGCTGGGCCGCCAGCACCGGCGTCAGCTCCTTCTGCAAGGTCGGCAGGTCCTTGCCGGCAGCGCATCCCCGTTGCACCTCGGCCTGTGCGACGTCCATGTGAGTCGCCGCCGCCTCGATGTCCGCGGCGGTGCCGATGCGGCCGTGCCCCGGGATCACGACCTTGGGCTGCGTCGCCGCCACGATGCGGAAGATCTCGCGCCAGTTCTGCGGGTTGACGTCGGTGTCCTGGAGATCGGGGAACCACGGCATGATCGGGAAGGACCGGGTCTCCAGCAGGTCGCCGAAGATCACCACGCCCTGCGCGGGCACGGAGATGACCTGGTCCCCGAGGGTGTGCGCGGCCTGGTAGTGGTTGAGCCTGACCACGCGCCCCCCCAGATCGATCTCGGCCTCACGGTCGTACACCACGTCCGGCAGGGTCAGCGTCACGCCCTTCATCGCCTGCGCGACGTCGAGCTTGTCGGCGAAGAGGGTCCGGAACTCCGGCCCCTTCTTCAGCAGCTCGTCGCGCTGCGCGCGGTTGTAGATGATGGTCGCCTGGCCCTTGAAGACCTGCGCGCCGAAGCCGTGCTCCGGATGGAAGTGGGTCACCGTCAGGTAGAGCTTGCGCTTGCCCGCCAGCTTCCTGGCGGTCTGCAGCACCAGCCTGGCGCTGTCGATGCCCAGGCCCGTGTCCACCACCAGCGCCGCATCCCGGCCGACGATGATGGTGACGTTGGGGACCAGGAAGATGTGCTGCCGGTCCTCGATCACATGCACGCCGGGGCTGACCTCCGTGAGGTTGGCCACCCGCACGACCTTCTCCTTCGAGACGTCCTTGCCGGCGGCAGGCGCCGCGGTGCTGGTCACGAGTCCCGCGAGCCCGAGGGCCGCGGCGATGATCTTGAGCGTGGTCATGGGTGAGTCCTGGGGCTTGCCGCGTCCGTGTTCATTTGCCTTGCAACTGCTCGATCGCGGCGTGCCAGTCTTCGACGTGATAGGACTTCACGATCTTGTGGTTCTCGACCGTGTGGATGTCGATCGACATGATCTCGAAGCGCTTGCCGCTCGGCGCCACGCCGAGGAAGGGGCGCACCGGCGTGGCGGTCGCCCGACCGCGGACCACGAAGCGGTTGCCGTCCTGGAGGACCTCCTCAACGTTCCAGACGAGATCGGGAACGACGTTGCCGGTCCCCTGGAGTTGCTTCAGGAACTGCGCCCGCGTCTTCGCCGGCTGGCCATAGCCGCCGTAGCTTTCCCAGGCGGGCGAGAGCACTTCATTCATGCGCTCCTGCAGCTCGGGGCTGGTCGTGCCGCTCAGCAGCTGCTTGTAGAACGACTCGACGACCGCGCGATCGTCGGCGGCGTGAGCGGCGCCGACGGAAAAGAGCAAGGTCGCGACGGCGAAGGTGGCGGCGAGATACGAATTCTTCATGGGAGAACCTGTGAGAAGCGATGGGAACGGGTGAAGCACGCGACGGTCGATCCGAGCGTCATTCGGGCATGCGGATGAGCACCTTGCCGACGGCGTGCCCCAGGGCCACGCGCGCCAGCGCCGCGGGCGCGTCGTCCAGCGTGAAGCTCGAATCGATCAGCACCTCCAGGCCGCCGTTGGCTACCCGTTGCAGGAGGGCGAGCAACGTCACCGGCTCGTGCTGGATGGTGGCGAACTGGGCGTGGACGCCGTCGCGCGGGCGGATCTGCGGGTCGACGATCGACACCACCCGGCCGCCCGGCTTGACGATCGACCAGGAGCGCTCCAGCGTCTCCGCGCCGCGCGTGTCCAGCACCAGATCCACATCGGACACGCACTGCGTGAAGTCTTCATGGCTGCGGTCGATCACCCGGTCGGCCCCGAGCTTCCTGACCAGGGCCAGGTTGTGGGTGGACGCCGTGGCGATGACGAAGGCGCCGGCCTGCTTGGCGAACTGCACGGCAAAACTCCCGACCCCGCCGGCGCCGGCATGGATCAGAACGCGTTGACCATGGGTCAGCTGGCCGGCCCGGATCAGCGCCTGGAAGGCGGTGCCCGCGGCCGTCGGCAACGCGGCTGCCCTCGACAGATCCAGGCTCTCGGGCACCAGTTGCAAGGTGCTGGCCGACACCCGGGCGAACTGCGCGAAAGCGCCACCCGCCTTCGGATCCAGGCGTCCCACGACGCGGTCGCCGTGCCGCAGATCGGCCACGTCTTCCCCGACGGCGGCGACCACGCCGGCGACGTCTGTGCCCAAGGTATAGGGGAAGGAGATGGGGAAGGCGGCCTGCTTCTCTCCCGCCAGGATCTTCAGATCCAAGGGGTTCACGCTGGCCGCCTTCACGCGGACCAGGACCTCGCCGGGTCCCGGCTCGGGCCACGGGATCTCTTCGAAGGCCGGGCTGTCCGGGGATCCAAAGGCGTGGATGCGAAGGGCTTTCATGGTGTCCTCTACGACTGCTGGGAGGGGGCGTATCGGAATCATGAAGATCCTGGTCAAATCAGTCCAACAAATAAGCTGTATGACTGTTTATCCGGAATATGGATTTCCATGGCATCGACCTGAACCTGCTGGCGGCGTTTGACGCGCTGATGAGCGAGCGCAACGTGACCCGCGCGGCTGCGCGGGTGGGCGTCAGCCAACCGGCGATGAGCGCGGCGCTGTCGCGTCTGCGCACGCTGTTCGGCGATCCCCTGTTCCTGCGCAGCGCGCAAGGGTTGCTGCCCACGCCCAAGGCGAGGGAGATGGCGGAGCCCATCTCCCAGGCGCTCCAGCAGATCGAGGCCGCGCTGCTGCCCAAGCCGCTTTTCGAGCCCGCCAGCGCCTCGGTGACCTTCAACGTCGGGATGTCCGAATACCCCGCTCACCTCCTGCTCCCTGCCCTTGCGAGCGCGTTGAGGACGCAGGGCCGCGGGCTGGCCCTGGCCGTGCATGGCATCGGCAGCCGCGACATCGCCGTCGACCTGCTCGATGCGGGCACCATCGACGTTGCCGTCGGGGTGCCGCCCACGCAGGCGGAGAGCCGGATCCTGTCGCGATCGATCCTGCAGGACCAGTTCGTGTGCATCGTGCGCCGCGGGCATCCGGCCTTGAAGGCGGCCAAAAAGGCGGGCGCAAAGGCGGTCGACAGTTCAGTCGCGAAGTCGGCCGCGAAGTCTGCCGCGAAGTCGGCGGAAGGGACGGCAGGCTTGGACCTCGCGCTGTTCCTCGAACTGGACCACCTGCTGGTCTCTCCGGAAGGCGATCGCCACGGCCTGGTCGATCAGGCGCTGGCCTACCTCGGCAAGCATCGACGGGTCGCGTTGAGCCTGCCGCAGATGTTCGCGGCCCCCACGATCGTGGCGCACTCCGACATGGTCTGCACCGTCATGAAACGGGTGGCCGGACATGCCTCGCTCGGGTCTCGCCTCGACCAGTTCCCGCCACCCGTGGCGCTGCCGGACATTGCCTACGACCTCATGTGGCACCGGCGCAATGACGCCCATCCGGCCCAGCAGTGGCTCCGGGAGCAGATCGCCACGGTGGCGGCCTCGCTGTGAAGCGCGCTCAGGCGGCTTCGGGGTCAGGTCGTGCGGTCGCCCGGACGGTGCGCCGGGCCTTGTCATCCGCTGTCGGTTCCGGTTTTCCGTCTGGCGCAGGAGATTCCGGTCAGGTCCTCCGCGATGCAAAGCGGCACACCGCGGCCGCCGGCCTGAGGGAAGTGTTCGCCGCTCCTGCGGCTTCACGCTGAGGCACGGGGCCCGCGCTTCCTTTCCAGGATGGCGGGCACCTCGGCCGCCAGCATGTCGAGGAAGGCCCGCACCGCCGGCATCATGCCGCGTCGCGTCGGGAAGACGGCATGCACCTGATGCGGCGGCAGCGCATGCGTCGGCAGCAAGGCCTGCAAGCGGCCTTCCTCCATCAGCGCCGCGCACAGGTTCAAGGGCAACTGCGCGATGCCGACGCCGGCCAGCGCGCTCTGCAACAGCAGCTGCAGGTCGTCGGTGAGCAGCGCGCAGGGGTAGTCGATGTGGACGACCCGCCCCTGCGCATCGGTCAGTCGCCACGACGGCCGCTCCCCATTCGGTCCGGCAGGTCCGATGCCGATGCTCCCGCGCAGCGCATCGATCGAGTCGACGGCCCCCCGTCTCGACAGGAAGGACGGACTGGCGACCAGCACCTGCGGGCTCTGTCCGAACGTGCGCACGACAAGTTCCGGGTCATCCATCGTCGGCCGCGCTCGAAGCGCGATGTCGACACCCTCGGGGATCAGCTCGACCTGCCGATTCGTCAGCTCCAGCTCCAGCCGGACATCGGGATGTGCGAGCAGGAAGGCCGGCAGATGAGGCGCAAGGAAGCGGTAGGCCATGCCGACCGGACAGCTCACGCGCAGTCGTCCGGACGGCTTGAGGCGCGCCTGTTCGACGACGTCGAACGCGGAGCGCGTCGCCTCCGCCACCCGTTCGCAGTGCTGATGGAAGGTCATGCCGAGCTCCGTCACCTGGATCGCTCGCGTCGAGCGCTGCAGGAGGCGGACGCCCAGCCGGCTCTCCAGCTCGGCAATGCGTCGGCTGACCCTCGATTTCGGAATGCCCAGCTTGCGGCCCGCCGCGGAGAAGCTGCCTTCGCTCACGACAGCCGCGAACAACAGGAGATCGTCTACACCGTCCATGCTTGCCTTCCCTCTTGCGGATGAGCCTGGCGAGCCCTTGACGACGTCCGGGCGGCGGACGCTGCCGGCAGTCATGACGAGCATGCCCTGAGCCATTGTCCTGCTGGCAGGACGGTCAGTCCTGCTGGGCGATCTCGCGCCGGCCGGCGCGGGTCATTACGCTCGGCCACCTTGCCACTCCAGTTCCCTTGTCCATGCAGATCCTTCACCTCGATGCCAGCATCCACGGCGAGAAATCGGTCTCTCGCCAGTTGACGGCGGCGCTCGTCCAGGCGTTGTCGGAGGCGGTGCCTCAGACCGCCGTCGTTCACCGGGACCTGGTCGCCTCGCCCATCGCGCATCTCGATCCCGCCATTGCCGCCGGCTTCCGGGACGTCGGGGATCCGCCGTCCGACGCGGCCACGGCGGCGGAGCGCGCGCGCTCAGAAGCCCTGGTCACCGAACTGCTGGACAGCGACGTGCTCGTGATCGGCGCGCCGATGTACAACTTCTCGGTGCCGAGCCAGCTCAAGGCCTGGATCGACCGGATCGTGCAGCCGGGACGCACCTTCCAATACGCGCCGACCGGCGCCATCGGCAAGGCCACGGGCATACGCGCCGTGATCGCCTCCTCACGAGGCGGTGTCTACGGGCCGGCACTGGCCACTCTCCTGGATTTCCAGGAGGACTATCTCCGCGCCGTGCTCGGATTCATCGGCATCCGCGACGTCCGTTTCCTCCGTGCCGAGGGCGTCAAGGGGCCGGAGGGCCGCCTGTCGATCGAGCGCGCGCTGCAGAGCGCGCCAGAGGTCGCGAAGTCCTTGCTTGAATCCCGGGGCTGACGGGCGATGCGACGCCGTCCGGGAGGCTGGTCGCCTGGCTCAGCCCCTCGACGTCACGGCGATCCCGCGTCTTCAGCGGAGCGCCGCGCGCGGACCATCGACATCCCGCCTGCGCCTCGCCGCCCAGCCCAGCAGGCCCACGCCCGCCAGCATCAGCGCGCAGGTCGCCGGCTCCGGCACGACCGACAGCGACCACACGCCGCGCGCACCGGCCAGTTGGCCGCTGGAGCCGGTGAAGGTCTCGTAGAAGCCGTACAGGCGATCCAGCGAGTCGCTGCTCGCGAGCTCCAGGAAGTCATGGCGGCCGGTCGGCAGGATGAAGCGCCGCGAGATGGAGAAGTCCCAATCGGTCGGCAGCGCGAACATGCCGATCGCCCCGATGGACAGCGCAGCCTCCGTCTCGCTGTGAACGCCGCACTGGAAACAGTAGGGCACGTGCGGGTAGAAGATCGTCTCGCTGTAGCGGAAGCCGTTGTCGTTCACGTTCAAGGTCATGGAGAACCGCGAGACGTCCTCCAGGGTGTCGCCGGCCTGCAGCAGCCGGGTCGTCGGCATGTAGATGTCCGCGTCCAGCGAGACCTCGAAGTAGCGGTACTGGTTGGGATCGCCAGGATTCACGCGGATGTTCTCGACGCGCATCTCGAAGGCGTTGCCGACGTAGTGGTAGCGCAGCTCCTCGGCGAAGCCGGGCGACGCGCCCATCGACAGCACCGCTGCGAGCGCCAGCGCACACAGCAGGCGACAACGGGAAAGGAACGATGACAGTGCGTTCATGACGACTCCCTGTGAGACTGATCGTCGGCCGCATCGCGGTCGCGGCAGGAAGCCTAAGCGGGCGCCTGCGGCGTTTCCAGGCCGTGAAGCCAGGATCAGGGGCGCTTGATCAAGGCGGGAACGCCAACCCGCGTTCCGAGGCCGATCCCGACATCGATTCCGACATCGATCCCGACGGCGCGGACGCCGCGATCGCGGGCGCCGAGGCTGCCGGTCCCGAGGCTGCCGCCGGCCCGGCCTTCGCCACCTCCGCCGCCCTCGCCCATTTCGCCATCTCCGCCGACAGGCTCTGCATCGACAGCGCCGGCTTCACCTGGTCGAAGAAGACCGCCACCAGCAGCGACAGCAGCGCGATCGCCACCGCGCCCTTCACTGGCTGCGCGAGGTTGTTGGGCTCCAGCTTCTCGGCCGTCTTCGACAGGATGCCGAAGCCCAGGTCGATCAGCATCAGCACCAGCAGCGCCGGCGCGGCGATCTTGATCATCAGTTCCAGGTAGTGCCCCGTCTGCACGCGCACGAAGTCTTCCAGGATGGTCGACCACGCCGGCGACAGGCTGCCGATCGGCCACCAGTGGAAGGAGTCGAACAGGATGCCCGTGAGCATCAGCATGCCGCCCAACAGGTAGAAGCCGCTGATCGCCAGCTGCGACAGCAGGTTGCCGATCGGCGTGCTCTGCTCGCCGCTGAGCGGGTTGGTCTGCTGCACGTTGTTGTAGCCGGCCTGGTTGTCGATCAGCACGCCGACACCCTCCGCCACCCAGAACACCGTCGACGCCGCGAAGCCGAGCACGACGCCGATCAGCGCCTCCTTCGCGATCGTGGCCACCAGCTGGACCATGTCCATGCCGTGCACCAGCCCCGCCGGCTGGCCCCACGCGATGAACAACGCCAGGCAGAGGCACACGCCGTTGCGGATCGGCCCCTGCAGCACCTGGTCGGTCGTCGCCGGCAGCACGAGGAACACCGCGTAGACGCGCAGCAGGCACACCGCCAGCAGCATCACCCCGTCCTGCAGCGTGGAGCCGAAGCCGATCACGCCGGCGAAGGTGTTGAACATCTCGTTCATGCGCCGGCCTCCGCCGCCTGCGCGCTTTTCGCTCGTGCCGCCGCTTCGGTCGCGCGCCGCTGTGCGACGCGGCGCGCGACCGCGGCCTCCTCGCTCTCTTCGTCCTGGGTGTCCTCCGCCTCCTGGTCGATCTCGACCAGCCGCTTGCGGCGCCGTTCCTCGAGCTGCTCGATCTGCTGCTCCGCGCGCTGCAGGGCCTGCTTCGCGGCCAGCACACGCGCCTCGGCCTGCGCCACCTGCGCCGCGGCCGTCCGCACGCCCTCCTCCGCCTGGCGGACCAGGTCCTGCAAGCCCTCGCGGACGTAGGTCAGCGTGACCGCGTCCTGAGGATTGAAGGACTCGGAGGTCGCGAGCGCCTCGATCTTGGCCGCGCAGGCCTCCTCGTCCGCGACGCAGCCCTCATGCCGCGCCATCGCGGCCTGATGCGCGCCCACGGCCGCGTCGCGTTGCGCGCTCTCGGCCTTGACCTGCTGCTCCATCGGCTCGAGCCGACGCCGCTTGGCCCACAACAGCAGCTTCAGCGAGCGCAGGTCTTTCATGCGGGCGTCCGGACCGGGCGTTTAGCGGGCACCAGGGCACGCGGATCGATGGTCGCGTCGATCATCCGTTCACCAGCGCCTGCAGCTCGGCCACCGTCTGCTCGATGGGCCGCAGGTCCGAGGTCGCCTGGTTGAGGAACTCGCGGATCGCGCCGTGCTTGCGCACCGCCTCGTCGGCGAAGGCGTCGTTGCCGGGCTTGTACTCGCCCATCTGGATCAGCAGCTCCATCTCGTCGTACTTGGCCATCAGCTTGCGCAGCCCGCCGTTGGCGGCCTGGTGGTCCTTGGGCACGATCTGCGACATGACCCGGCTCAGGCTGCCCAGCACGTCGATCGCCGGGTACTGATTGCGCGCCGCGATCTTGCGCGACAGGATCAGGTGGCCGTCCAGGATGCCGCGCACCTCCTCCGCGATCGGGTCGCTGCCGCTGTCGTCCTCGGCCAGCACCGTGTAGAGCGCGGTGATCGAGCCCTTGGCGCCCATGCCCGTGCGTTCCAGCAGACGCGGGATCTCCGCGAACACCGACGGCGGATAACCGCGCCGCGCCGGCGACTCGCCCGCCGCCAGGCCGATCTCGCGCTGCGCGCGGGCGAAGCGGGTCAGCGAGTCCATCATCAGCAGCACCCGCAGCCCGCGGTCGCGGAAGTACTCGGCGATGGCCGTGGCGACGTGCGCCGCCTTGGCGCGCTCGATCGAGGAGCGGTCCGAGGTCGCGCACACCACCACCGAGCGCGCCATGCCTTCCTTGCCCATGATGATCTCGATGAACTCGCGCACCTCGCGGCCGCGTTCGCCGATCAGCGCGATGACGCTGATGTCGCACTGCGTGCCGCGCGCCAGCATGCCCATCAGGGTGCTCTTGCCGACGCCCGCCGGCGCGAAGATGCCCATGCGCTGGCCCTCGCCCAGCGTGATCATCCCGTCGATGATCTTCACGCCGGTCGGCAGCGGGTGCTCGATCATTTCGCGGTCCATCGGGCTGGGCGGCATCGCGAAGACCGGCCGCCGCTCCGCGCAGACGATCGCCGGCCCGCCGTCCACCGGCTGCCCCAGGCTGTCCACCACGCGCCCCAGCAGCTCGTCGCCGACGGCGATGCTCTGGATCTCGCCCAACCCCACGACCTGCGTCTGGCCCGCCGCCACGCCCAGGATGGAGCCGAACGGCGACAGGATGGTCTGGCCGTTGGAGAAGCCGATCACCTCCGCCACCTGCAGCAGGCCGCCGTTGGCGTCCAGCAGGTGGCACATCTCGCCGAGCTTGGCCGACAGGCCGCTCGCGCGCACCAGCGTGCCGATGACCTCGACGACCTTGCCGGTGCGGTTCAGCGTCTCGGCGCCGGCGAGCTCGAGCTCCATCCAGCGGCCGAGTTCGTCCAGGTTGATCGGTGCGAGGCGGTCGGGAGCGTTCATCGCAGAGGCCAGGTCGTGGGCATGAACTCAGGAGGCAACAAGGATCAACTCTCGGCGACCGCGCGCTTGACGGCGCGCGACATCGCCGCGCGCAACGCGTCGAGCTGCGTCGTCAGGCTGGCGTCGACCACGCCCATGTCCGATTCGAAGAGGCAGCTGCCCGCCGGCAGCGCCGGATCGACGACGACCTCGACGGACAACCCGGCCGCTTGAAGTTCCGGCACGGCGGCGATGCCGTCGCGCGCGGCGTCGAAGTCGGCATGACTGACCTTCAGCGTCAAGGCCGTCGCGGAGCGCGACAGCGCCTGCACGCTGCGCAGCGCGCGCTGGTACAGCGCGGCGCGGCCTTCGGTCTGCACGATGCGCTCGACGGCGCTGGTCACGACCTCGGCCATGCGTTCATGCAGGCCGCGCACGGCGTCCGCCTGGTGGACTGCGCGGCCAGCCTGGCGCTCATGCCAGGCGATCGCCGCCTGACGTTCGCCTTCGGCGCGGCCGGCCTCGCAGGCGGCATCGATCCGGGCCTGCGCGTCCTGCAGCATCGCCTCGGCGCGCGCCTGCGCATCGGCCACGAGGCGCGCCGCTTCTTCCTGCGCCTGCGCGAGCAGCGCCTCGGCACGCGCGCTCGCCGCCTGGCGGACCTCGTGGTCCTGCCGCAGCAGCGTCACCTCGGCCGCGCGGAGGATGCCGTGCTGCGCGCCGGCGGCTGCGGCCCCGCCGTCCGCGGGCGTCGATGTCTTCCACCAGATCAGCATGGCCAGGTCACCTCGGCTTGCGCGAGCGCCGCGATCGCCACGGCCACGTTGCGTTCCGCCGCGACGGGCGCGACGCACAGCACCTCGTCCACGGCCGCGCGCGGCAACGACCAGCGCACCAGTTGCCGCACCGGACCGTCGTCGGCCGACAAGGCCGCGGACCAGTCCGCAAAACCGACGCAGGCCCATTGCACCGGTGTCCATGCGGCCTGCGCCGCGTCGACCGGACGGCCGTGGGCGCTCATCGCCACCAGCGGCGCGAAGTCCTCGCCGAGCGCGCGTTGCAGCGGCGCGCGCACGGTGCGGTCGATGCAGCAGCGCAGCACGCCCGGCCGGCGCGCCAGCGCCAGCGTGCACAGACGCTGCAGCAGCTCGCCGCGCGGCAGCAGACCGAGCCGTGGCAGCGGATCGGCGAAGCGGCCCAGGGCCGGCAGCCCGCCGACCGGCGCCATGCGGTCGCGCCACAGGCGCGGCCACAAGGCCGCGGCGCTCTCCGGCGGCAGGGCCTCCAGGAAGGACCACGGGCCGAGCACCTCGTCCTGCCAGCTCGCGTCCAGATCGTCGACCAGGCCGCGCAGCTTGCCGTCGAAGCTGATCGCCCAGGCCGCGAGCTGCTCGGGCGCGTCCATCGTCATGCGCCGCCGGTTTCGGCCGCGGGCACCGCAGCGACCGCCGCGGCAGCGCCGCCCCGCGGCGCCAGTCGCCGGCCCAGCGCCGGCGGCAGCAGGCCCGGCTTCTTCCAGGCGATCACGCCGATCGTGCCGCCCGCCAGCAGCAGCACGGCCAGCAGCCCGCCGGCCACCCACGCCCAGGTGGCGTCGGCGACCGCATGGCGCGGCGAGGTCGGCAGCATCGCGCCCGGCACCAGCGTCACCGTCACGTTCTCGTAGGTCAGGCCCTCGACGCTGCGCGCGACCATGCTCTTGATCGAGGGCGCGAGCTGCGGCACGTCGATCTCCGGCCGGTACTTGACGAACACCGACGCGCTCGACGGCTTCACCGTCGTGGCCATCGGGTCGTTGTTGGGCAGCACGATGTGGACCTTGGCCACGATCACGCCGTCGATCTTGGACAGGGTGCTGGAAAGCTCCTGCGACACGCCGTGGATGAAGCGCACCCGCTCCTCCGTCGGCGTGGAGATCAGCCCCTCCTTCTTGAACATGTCGCCCAGCGACACGTACTTGTCCGACGGCAGGCCGTTGGCGCGCAGGATGTCCAGCGCGTTCACCACCTCCTGCTCGTCGACGGCGACGTTCCAGGTCTTGCCGCCGTCGCCGCTCTTCTTCTCCGCCTCCACGCCGCGCTGCAGCAGCGCGGCGACCATGTCGTTGGCCTCCGCCTCGGTGCGCTTGGTGTAGAGATCGGTCTTGCAGCCGGCCAGCAGCGTGATCAGCAGCACCAGCGCCAGCATGTAGACCAGGTGCCAGGACGCCCTGGCACGGTCGCCGCCGCTGGGTGCGCCGTGTGCACCGGGAGCGCCGGCCGCACGGCCCGCGCCGCGACGGGGATCCGCAAGAGGATGGGCGCTCATGTCACTGGTTCTTCATCAGCGTCTGCAGGCCGTTCTTGCTGCTCTGCGCGACCGAGGTGCAGGCCGAGAACTGCAGGCCCTGCGTGGCGACCTGCAGGTTCAGCTCCATCGAGCGCGCGGTCAGCTCCTGCAGGTTCATGTTGGGCGCGTCGGCGACGTAGCGCTGCATGTCCGCCGTGACCTGGCGCGACGCATCGTCCAGCGTGTGCAGCGTCTTGGACATCGTGGAATCCGTATGGCCGACCGCGTTCGCCTGCGCGGCCGATGGATCAGCATGCGGCTCGCGCGCCATCAGCTGCTCGAACTTCTGCGCCTGCACCTGCAGGTCCGGCGTCGGCGACGCGGCCTGCCGGATCATCTCGTGAGCGGAAATGGCTTGGATGGGATCGGTCATGGCGGCTCCTGTCGTGTGCCCGGGGCTCAGGCCCGCATGTAGGCCATCTGCGAGAGGTCGATCGTCAGCCCGGGCGGCGTGGCGGCGCCTGAGGCCGCGTCATCGCCGGCGGACTCCGCGACGGCCTCGTCGGGATGCAGCAGCGAGCGCACCATGTCCAGCGCCTCGGCGTTGGTGGAGGTGTGCAGCACGTCCTCGGCGGTCGCGCGCCATCCCGCGTCGCCCGTGGCGAACTGGCAGTAGGCGAGGAAGGCCTTGGCCGTCGACCATTCCGGCGCGGTGGCGTCGAGGTTGCGCAGCGTGCGCATCGCGTCGGCCCAGTGACCGCGTTTCATCGCGATCCAGGCTTCGAAGAAGTCCAGCTGCGAGACCTTGGGACGCAGCAGGCGCACGGCGCCCAGCAGGGTCTCGGCGTCGTCCAGCAGCTCGCGGTCCACCGCCAGGCTCACCAGGCCGACCAGGCCGGAGACGAAATCTTTGCGTTGCAACGAGGAATCGATCATGTCTGCTCCATGGCTGTGCGGCGCACGGCCGGTCTCAGGAAAGCATTGGGTTCGGTGTCAAAAAAAACTGCTCAGTGACCCATGGTCGACGAGGCCCCGATTGGGGATGCGGCGCCAGGCGCAGACCGGAGCCATAGCGGGGCTATGGCGAGGATCTGCAACGACGCGCCGCGCCCCAAGCGGGGCCTCGGCGGCCGTGGGTCAGCCGCGCTTCAGGGTCTTTTCCAAGTCAGCCATGCTGTACTTGTTGTCGCCCTGCTGGTCGAACTTGCCTTGGGAGGTCTGCAGCGCGACGTCCGTGCCCTTGTTGAGGGCGGAGTCCTGCACGAACTTCTGGGCGGCCTGCTGCAGATCGAACGACGGCAGGATGCCGTTGGGCATCTGCTTGCCCTGGGCGACGTCCTTCAACGTGTCCAGGTCGAAGGTCTTGCCGTCCTTGGACAGCGCCTTGAAGTTGTCCTTCAGCGTCGAGATCGTCGCGTGCTGGTCGGCGTTCAGACCTTGCTTCTGGATGGAAGCGGTCAGGTCGCCGATGCCGATCGTGTCGTCGCCGCCCTTGTTCTTCAGGGCGAGACCCATCTTGCCGAGCGCGTTGTCGCGGTCCGCCGTGTCCAGCTGACCCATCTTCTTCTCGCCGGCGTCGCTGCGCAGGAACTTCATGGCGTTCTGGAACTCGGCCGTGAAGTCTTGCGGGCGCATGCCTTCGGGGCACTTGCCCGCGGCGGCTTCGTCCATTTCCTTGCCGCTGATCTTCTTCATGCCGGAGTCGGTCATGGCCTTGAACAGCGCGCGTTCGGCGCGGTTGCCGTCCATCGGACCGGTCTCGCCCTGCGGGCTGATCGATCCGCCCAGCGGCGAGGCGCCGCCGACGCCGCCGGCCAGCGCACCCGCCGCGCCCAGGGCGCTGCTCAGTCCGCCGATGGCCTGGCTCAGGCCGCCCAGCAGCTGGTTGGCGCCGCCCAGACCGGATTGGCCGAGGCCGCCCGCGGCTTGACCGAGACCGCCCGCCGCCTGACCCAGGCCGCCCAGCGCCTGGTTCAGGCCGTTGAGGCCCTGCGTCAGGCCGCCCAGCGCGCCCATGGCCGCGCCGAACGGATTGGCCGCACCGCCGCCCTGGCCGCCCAAGGCGTTCAGCCCTTGCGTCAGGCCGCCCAGCGCCTGGCCGATGCCGCCGAGGCTCTGGCCGATGCCGCCCAGCGCCTGGCCCAGTCCGCCCAGCGGCGAATTCGCCAGCTGGCCCATCTGGCCGATGGCCTGGCCGATGGCCTGGCCGGCGCCGCTCATCGCGGCCTGGATCGGGTTCTGCATCAGCTGTTCCAGCGGCCGCAGCAGCTGGGTCAGGCCTTGCAGACCCTGTTGAAGTCCTTGCAACGCCTGCTGGATGCCGGCCAGGGGACTCTGCGCCCCCTGCAGCATGCTCAGCGGCGATTGTTGGAGAAGTTGGATGCTCATGTGATTCGCTCCGACAGAGGTTGGATGCGGTGACGCGTCGTGCGCGCAGCGCGGGTCACACCAGTCCCTTGACGCTGTCGCCGCCGGCCTTGAACTTCTTGCCCAGCGCTTCCGACATGGCGGCCTGCTGGCTCATGCGGCCCATCGCCAGGTTGTTGGCGACGGTCTGCTTGCTCTGAGCCTTGAGTTCGTCCATGAACATCTGCGACGACGCGGAGGCCTCGGCCGACTGGGCCTGAGCCATCGGCGCTCCCGGGAGGGACAGGGACATGGGGTTCTCCTTGCGGGGCACGGAGCGGCCGCGCCGGACCCGGGACGGGCCGGCGCGGCCACCGCGGCGTCAGACCAGGCCTTTGACGCTGTCGCCGGAAGCCTTGAACTTCTTGCCCAGCGCTTCCGACATGGAAGCCTGCTGGCTCATGCGGCCCATCTCCAGGTTGTTGCGCATCTGTTCGGCGTTCTGCGAGCGCATTTCGCCCATCATCTGCTGCATGTCGGCGGAAGCACCTGCACCTTGTGCGCTGGCATTGTTGACACTCATGGCTCTCTCCTGATGGTCGGAAGATCACTTCCGGAATGAAGGTGCGCGAGGCACCGGATGACCGTGGGACGAGTCCGTCGTCCCATCGGATCGGGGGGATCGGCAGGCCCGCGTCAGGCGGGCCGGCCGACGTCAATCGGCGATCAAGGGTCGGCTATCGTCACTGCAGGGTCGCGGCGTACTCGAGCACGCCGTTCGCGGCCTGGCGCACGTTCTGGTCGGCGCTGGTGGCCAGCACCTCGTCCAGCACGCCCTTCCAGCGGGCGTCGCGCGCCAGCAGGAAGGCCGTGGCCAGCGCGACCTTCGCGCCCTCGTCCTGCGGATGGTCCTCGACGTGCTGCACCAGCGTGGCCGACGCGTACTCGGCGTCGCCGCCGATGCTGTGCGCGATGGCGCGGCAGATGCGGAACGGCGACGGGTCGGCCATCGTCAGCTCCACCGCGGCGCTGACCGTGGCGGCGTCGTCGCGGGCGCGGTACACGGCGCCCAGCAGCCCCACCGCCATGAGGTTGCGGTAGACCAGCGGGTAGCTGGCGGACGCGCCGGCAGCGCCGGCGGCGTCCAGGGTCGAGGCATCAATGGGCAACGCGGACATGGGGCGCTCCTTGTGCACTCAGGCGGGCAGCGAGGCGGTGTGGATCGTCTCCCACACGTGCCGCACGATGCGCTGCGAGGCGCGGAAGCCTTCGATGAGCTGCGAGCTCAGCTGGCGCTCGGCATCGGCCAGCGGCGTCTGCAGGTGGGCCTCGGTGCTCTGCGCGACCTGGTCGAAGTAGCTCAGCATCGCGCGGGTGCGCTCACCGCTGAGGTCGTCGGTCAGGGTCTTCTCGATGTGCGCGAGATCCGCGAACACGGTCTGTTCCAGGGGGTTGTCCATCACGGTTCTCCGGTGGGGGATGAGGAAGACGGATCCCCGGCGGCGGCGGTGCCGTCGTCCACGGGAGTCCGGAGCGAAAGGTGCTTCGTGCCGTCGGCCGTCTGCACGTACTGCAGGCCGTCGTCGCCGGCCAGCATCGAACCGACGCGCACGCGCGCCGTGGGCAGCGTCTGCTCGACGGCGACGTCGATGCGACGCACCAGCGGGCCGATGTCGCCGGCGATGCGGCGGACCTCGTCCTGCAGGTCCGCGGGATCGGCCGCCTGGCCTTCGACGGCGAAGACGCCCTGCCCGCGGTGGACGACGCGCACGCCGGGCCGGTTCAGCGCGTCGCCGATCTGGCGCACGATGTCGCTGGCGGAGGCATACCGGTGCAGCAGCTGACCCTCGCCGAAGGGCTGCAGCGCGGCGCGGGCGCGGGCCATCTCGGCGCTGCCGGGCAGCAGGCCCTCGACGACCAGCCGGCGATCGACGCGCCGCACCGTCAGTCCTTCGACGCCGGCCTGGCGGAGCGCCTGCGTCACCTGTTCCATCGGGCTGGCCGGCGGCGTGGTGGAGGCGGCGGTCTGCGTGCTGAGCACCGACGCCAGTCCCGCGATCAGCGCCGCGGCGGCCACCAGCGCGCTCAGCTTCAGGCCGATCGCCGCCTTCGCGCGCGGCGCCACCTGCGCGCCGGCGGATGCCGCGGCGGCGGCGGTCGCCTTGATCTTCGCGACGGGGCGCATCAGCGCGTCCATCAGCGCCATGTCGCTGGGCCAGGCGGCGGCATCGGGGCCGGCGCACAGCACGATGTCGCCGAAGCGCCGCGGCAGGAAGTCCTCCAGCAGGCCCAGCGCTCCCGCCGTCGTCCTGGCGGGTGTTCCGTCGTCGGCGATGAGGTGGAGCGCGGGAGACACGTCGGAGCCTTCTTCCTCGAACGTCAGGAGCAGCGGGGCGTGGGCCCAGTCGCTGATCTGGAGATCGGCGTCCTCATCGCTGGCGATGCGGTACTGCCGACGGGTCAACCGTAGCTGGACGCCGGCATGCAAGCCCGTGAGGATGCGAAGCTGCTTCATGGTTTGCGAATCCCGAACTTCTCTGTCGCTGCGTGGTGGCCTGGGGACGACGTCGCGGCTCAGCCGCCGCCGCCCTGCAGGAAGGATTCAGGCGTCGAGGACGGCGCGCGCGGCTCGGTGGCCGGCGGGATCGCCGGCGGGATGGACGGCATTGGGGCTGTCTGCGGCGCGGGCTGCGGCAGGCCCGATGGCGACGGGGCTTGCGGCGCACGCCCGTCCGCCGTCAAGCCCATCGCGCCCGCGGTCGCGGCGCCGTAGGGGCCGGCCGGGAAGGTCGGCTCGCGGATGATGCGCGGCGAGATCAGGAACAGCCGCTCGGTCTGGCCGGCGCTCTGGTTGGTGTGACGGAACAGGCCGCCGAGCAGCGGCACGCGGCCGAGCACCGGCACCTCGTCGCGCTGCGTGGACTGGCTGGTCGTGGTGATGCCGCCGATGAGCAGGCTCTCGCCCTCGCCCACGTGGGCCTCGGTCATGATCTCGGTGCGCTTGACGATGGGCACGCTGTCGACGCGCTGGTCCTCGAAGCTGCCGTCCTCGATGTAGAGCGAGAGCTTGATGCGGCGCGACACGCCGCCGTTGTCGGGCACCGAGGTGATCTGCGGCGTGACCTGCAGCAGCGTGCCGGCCTCGACCTGGAAGAGGTTGGCCTCGAGGTTGCCGGCGACCTTGACGGTGACGACGCGCTTCTCGCGCATGACGGCGGGCCGGTTGGCCACGCCCAGCACCTTGGGCTTGGCGATGACGCGGGCCTTGCCGCGCGCGCTGAGCGCGTCGATGCGCGCCATCAGCTCGCGGCCGGCGTTGGACCACAGCGTGCTCAGCGTGAAGGTGCCGGCGCTGTTGCTGCCCGGCGGCTGCGTGACGCCGAAACTGCCCTTGCTGCCGCGCACGCTCCAGTCGATGCCCAGGGAATCGATGCTGTCGCTGCTGACGTCGATGATGGTGGCTTCGAGCTCCACCAGCACCGGCTGCACGTCCAGGCGGCGGATCAGCTCGACGTACTCGTCCATGCGCTGCGGACGGCCGTGGATGATGACGGTGTTGGTGCCCTCGTCGGCCTGGAAGATCGGCGGCGCGTCGTCGTCCACCGGGCTCTGCAGGCCGCGGGCGCTGCCTTGCGAGGCCGCGCCGGCGCCCGACTTGGCGGACTGCCCCGCGGTGACCTGGTTGGGCTTGCGCGCCATGATGTCGGCCAGCCGCGTGTCGCGGCCCATGACGCCCTGCAGCGCCGTCAGCTTGCCGGGATGGACCTCGGCCATCGACGGCGTGTCCTCCTCGCCTTGCGCGCCGCTGAGGCTGCCGCTGTAGAGCGAGCTGAGCACGGAGGCGACGCCGCGGATGCGCGTCTGGCCGAACGTGCGGTCGCCGGCGGAGGCGAAGCGCAGCGGCACCACGCGCACCGCCTTGCGGTTGCGCTCCATCGCGCCGACGTCGAGCGACTCGATCGCCGCGGCGATCAGCTCGACGTGGCGCGGCGGGCCGTAGACCAGCAGCGTGCTTTCGGCCGTGTTGAACCGCAGCGGGAAACGGGCGTCGCCGAGCTGCAGCGAATCCAGCAGGTCCGTGACCTGCTCGCGGCGGAAGCCCTTGAGCCGGAAGAGCCGGCTCTGCACGGCGCCCGCCGGGTAGAAGTACAGCGCGGTGCCGTCGTGGTACCAGATGACGCCGTAGGCCCGGTTCATCGAGTCGAGGAACTTGTCGGGCGTGGTGTCGAAGGTGGCCTGCACCGTGCCCTCGATGCCCTCGGCGAGCACGGCGGGCAGGCCCTGGCTCGCGGCGAAGTCGAGCAGCACCTCGTTCACCCGCTTGCCTTCGGCCTTGTAGACGAAGCGCGGACTGCGCCATTGGCGCGAGACGTTCTTCGTCGCGAGGCGATCCGAGCGGACGGACTTCGCGGACGAGGCGGCGGCCGGTGCCGTCGAGGGCGCGGGCGGCGAACTCGTCTGGGCCTGGGTCAAGGTCTTGGCGGGTGGCGCCGCCAGCGGGACCGCCAGCGGCACCGCAATCGGACTCGCACCGGACCCTGCGGCCGGACCGGCGCCCGATGTCGACGTCGTCGAGGTCGTCGGGGTCGTCGATGATGGCGACTCGCCGACACGCGCCGACCAGCTGAGCGGCGCCGCCGCGCAGAGCATCAGCGCAACCGGCAGACGACCGACGCGCAACGCGCGGCCAGGAGAACGAGGACGTCGGGTCATGAGGGTCACGGTGCGGGAGGCGGCTTCGGCTTACTCGTCGTCCTGCATGGACGCCTTGATCTGGTCCGACACCTTGGTCATGGACTTGCTCATCGCCTGCTGACCCTGCTGCATGCTCATCATCATTCGCTGCGCCATCATCGATTCCATCTGCTGCAGGTCGGTAGGACCCGCGGGAGCAGCCGGGGTGGACGGGGCAGTGGCGGCGATCGGCGTGGTCATGGCGGGGCTCCGTGGATGAGATGGAGCGGAACATAGGGACCGGACGACCGGCATCAACGAAACCATGCGAAGCGGCTGCGGCGGATGCGAAGGGGCTTCGGCGAACGCCGCCTGCGGAGACTCGGGCATTGGCCGCCAGGGCGCAGGGCCTTGGCGTCAAGCGCCAAAACCCTGCGCCCTGCCGTCCCCCACCAGCTGATCACTTGATCGGTCTTGCCATCGAGGACCACGTCAGGCCGCGGTTCGGTCCGCCGTGTCGCGCTTCGCGTCGCGAGGCGCCCCCCTTCGACGCACGACCCAGCATCGCGCCCTTCGCAGTCATCGATGGAGCGCTCCATGAACGACCGTTCGTTCGTTTCCTTCCGCCGCACGCTCGCCGCCACGACGCTCGTCGTCCACGCCGCCGGCGCGACGGGCGCGATGGCGCAGTCGATCGGCGCCACCAGCGTGGCCAGCGCCGCCAGCTTCAGCGCCGCGAACGAGCGCCCGGCCGACCAGGTGACCCGCTTCCGCTGCACCTTGATCGACGGCAGCACGCGGCTGCTGATCGAGGATCCGCGCGAACGCCATCCCGGCCTCGCCGACGATTGCACGCTGGTGCGGGTCGCCGTCGCGCCGCTGCGCCCCGGCAGTCCGGACGACAGCCCGCCGTGGGTGGGTTTCGCCGCCCGTCTGATCCAGGGGCCGGCCAGCCTGGGCGGCGCCGCGCCCGACCTCAGCGCCTTCCTGCGCGACGCGGCGCGGCCCATGCCCGCGGAGATGGCCTCGATGGTCCGCGCCGCCAGCAGTCGCCACCGGCTCGATCCGGCCCTGGTCTCGGCGCTGATCTTCGTGGAGTCGCGCTACCGCGCCGACGCCCGCTCGCCCAAGGGCGCGATGGGTTTGATGCAGCTGATGCCCGCGACCGCCGCGCGGTACGGCGTGTATTCGCGCGCGGACCTGCTGGACCCGCGCGTGAACGTGGACATCGGCGTGCGTCATCTGCGCGCGCTGCACGACCGCTACGACGGCCGCATGGACCTGATCCTGGCCGCGTACAACGCCGGCGAAGGCGCGGTGGAGCGCTTCGGCCAGCGCGTGCCGCCCTTTCCGGAAACCGAGGATTACGTGCGTCGGATCACGACCTTGGTTGGCATGCCTGAAACCGCTTTCACCCCCTGAACGAGGGGGCATAAATGAAAATGAATGTTCCGTAAAGGACATGAAACGCTGGCGTTGGCGACAGTCTGCACGTCCCCCCGGTTTTCAAGGTCCACGTGAAAGTCGCCACCCTCTGCCCTTCCCGCTCGCTGGAACACTTCGCGGCCGCTGCGCTGCGTGATGCCGGCTACGAGCCCACCCCCCACACCCACCTGAGCGCGTTGATCGCGGCCTTGCGCACGCCGGGCGCCGACGCGGTGCTGCTGGAGGACCACGATGCCCACATCGACGGCTGGCTGGCCGCCTTGCGCCTGCATGCCGGTCGCAGCGTGCCCATCGTCGTCCTCGGACTGGGCGACTCGGTGGGCATCTCGCGGGCATTGCAACGTGGCGCGGACGACTACGCGGTCATCTCCGACGGCGCCGGCCCGCTGATCCACCGGCTGCGCGCGCGCATCCAGGCGCGCATGGACGGCGTGCGTGCGACCTCGCTGCGCGCCGGACCTTATGCGCTCAATGCGTCGACGCAGAGCCTGTCCACCGGCGCGCGCGAGGTCAGCCTGACGGCGCGCGAGTTCGCGCTGGCCTGGACGCTGTTCGAGAACCTGGGGCGCGTGGTCAGCATGCAGACGCTGTCGACCGAGATCTGGGGCCGCTCCAGCGACATCGGCAAGCGCACGCTGGAGCAGCACGTGTACAAGCTGCGGCTCAAGCTGAATCCGGGCGGACCCCGCTCACGGGCCCGCACGCTGGACGGCACGCCGGTGCCGCGCATCCAGACGGTGTACGGCGTGGGGTATCGGCTCGACGTGTGACGAGACAGGAGACTGCGGTCCTGCCGCGGCGGCCTTCGCAGTCAACAAGATCAACAGGCGTCCCCGCAGGCGGGAGCGAGCGGATTCTCAGGGCTGCGCGCGCTGCGCCGCGGCGCGTTGCGAGGCATTGCGGCTGCGCACCGTGTCGTTGAGCTGGTACGACGCGACGGTCAGCGCGAGCAGCGTGCCGCCCACCAGGCCCGCGACCAGCGCGTGCACGCCGGCCTGCGCGGCCTGGCGCTGGTCGGCGCCGACCCCCGGTTGATTCAGCGTCGACTGGAGCGCCTGCACCACCCCCAGCGCGATCAGACCCGGCACCATCGTGTTGAACACGCGCGTGTCGGCGCGTTCGGCCTGGCGGCCCAGCTCGTTGCGGGTGAACGGGTTGCGCAGGTCGACATGCAGATGGCGCACGTGCGACGGATCGGTCTGCTGCATGCGTCGCGCGGACGCGGTGTCGACCAGGTGATCCTCGACCGACGACGTGAGCATGTTGCCCGCGCCCGCGATGGCGCCCGCGCCGATGGCCAGGCCGCGTGCGGCCTGCCAGGCCGGCTGGCCGCCGAGCGTGCGCTGCATCAGCAGCTGGGTGCCCATGTCGATCACGGCCGTCGCGGCGCCGAAGGTGCCGCGCATGCCCCAGGTGACGTCGGCCGGGCGCAGGTTGCGGCCCTCGGGCGGTTGCGGGACGTTGCGGTCGCCGTTGCCGACGTGCACCGTGTTGATCGCGGGACGCAAGGCCTCCCGGAACTGCGCCTGCAGATGCGCCACCACCTGGATCGCCGCCGCCGCCTGCGCCACGCCGGTCAGCGCCGGGTTGCTGCGCGCGGCGATCGTGAGCGCCAGGGCGGCGAAGTCGCCGCCCGCGATGCCGGCCGACTGCACGCCTTGCCAGAGGCGGCGCGGCAGGCTGTTGTCGCGCTGCGCCGCATCGCCCGCGAAGGCCTGGTTGGCGACCTGCGCGCTGCTCTCGCTGTGGATCTGCGAGACGATGCGCCGCCCCAGCGAGTACGCCGTCAGCGCCGTCTGCGCCGCCAGCGCGGCGTCCGGATGCGAGGCCACCGCCCGTGCGAGCTCCGGCGCGATGACGCCCTGCACCACCGTGCGCACGCCGGCCACCGGCAGCGCGTGACGCACGTTCTGCATCAGGAAGAACGAGGCCGCGCCGGCTTCGCGCGGCGCATGGCCGTGTCCACCGGCGGCACCATGCGCGGGCGCATGGGGGTCCGCCGGCGCGCCGTGCGTCAACGCCCCCAGCGGCGGCGTGGCATCGCCCGACGGCCGGGCGGGACGGCGCAACTGGTCCAGCGATCGCCGCGGCGCGAGCGTCGCATCGGCGGCGCGTGACGGCCCCGGATCGGAGTGGCGCCGCGCGTTCAGGCCGCCGAGCTCGGTCGACATCCTGCGCGGCGGCGTGACACCGTCGCGGGACGACGCGGGTGATGCCGGAGATGCCGGAGATGCGGGAGATGCGGGCGATGCGGGCGTCCTGGATGTCGGCGCGCGATCGAGCCGGTCGAGCTCAATGGCGCCGGTGTGCGTCGTGAGCGGCGGCAAGCCGGCGGGCGGCGTGGTGATCGTCATGGGAGCGGGTCCTGCAGTGAGCAGCTGCCACTCTCGACAGTCCGCATGACCCACCCGTGACGGCCGGATCGGTGCGGGCATGGTCCCCGCGCGAACCCTTCGCGCGGCCGCGAGCCGCTTCGCCCGCCTCAGTGGCCCGCTCGATCGGCCCGGGCGGCGAACTCAATCGCCGAACGAGGCGGCCACGCCCGCCGCCCAGGCCAGCGCGGCCACGACCGCGCGCGGCTCATCCCAGCGCTGGCCTTCGTCCTGCAGCCGCGCCATCGAGAAGCCGTCCAGCCGCGTGCGCATCCGCTGCACCAAGCTACCCCACGGCGGCACGGGATCCGCACGGATCGGCGAATACGCCTGACCCGCATACCCGGTCAGGCGCGCCGCGTCCTGATCGCGCCCCTCCTCGAACGCCAGCCAGGCGAAGACGGGCAGCAGGCGATCGAAGGCCTCGTGCTGGTACTCGTGCTGGTACTCATGCGGGGGCGCGAGAGGCCGCTCGCGATGGCGATTGGGAAGGCGATCGGGAAGGCGGTCGGGAAGGCGGTCGGGATGGCGCTCGCGGGAGGACCTCGGCGAGACGATGCCCGTCAGCACCTCGCGCGCCTCCTCGACGCGCCCCTCGGCCAGCAGCACGGCGGCCAGGCAGCCGAGCACGCGCTGCAGGAACTCGCCGTTGGCCGTGTTGACGCCGCTCGCGCGGCTCGCGGCGTCCTCCCACTGGCGCACCAGCGCCGCGGAGCGCAGCGGCTCGCCATGCCCGACCTGCAGGGTCATGAGCCGATGCAGGTCGTCCAGCACCCATCGCGACGCACCGATCTCCTGCGCCAATTGCAGCGATGCGCACATCGCCTCGTCGGCCTCCGCCGCCTGCCCCTCGACGCGCCACACATGCGCCCGCGCCGCGAGTCCCCACAGCTTCAGCCGCGCCGCATGCGCGCCTTCGCAGCGGCCCGCGAGCGCGACCAGCTCGCCCATCGCGTAGCGCATCGCGGCCTGGCTCAGCTCGCGGTCCTCGACGACCTGCCGGCACAGCGCCAGATAACGCAGCGCCGGATCGTCCACCGTGCGCGACACCGTGACGCCGCGCCGGTACCAGATCGCCGCACGCTTCGGATCGTGCGGCGCCAGCAGACCGGCGTGATCGATGCAATAGCGAGCCAGCACCGCGGGCGGCAGCTCCGCCGGCAACTCGGCCTCGTAGGCGGCATGCCGCCACGCCGACTCGGGCACCAGCGACAGCAGCTCGAACAGCGCGCGCGAATGCGCAAGCAGCCCCAGGCCCCGGACCGGTTCGTGCTCCAGGCACCAGTCGAGCGCGGCGCGCACGTTGCCCAGTTCGGGCGAGAACTCCGCGATCCAGCGCGCGTCCGGCATCATCTGCAGGGCCCGCTCGGCGCGATCGAACAGCTGGCTCATCGCGCGCGCATGCTGGCCTCGCGCAATGTCGACCTCGCCGGTCTCTTCCAGCAACAGCAGCCCGTAGGCGCGGATGCCGTCGAAGAGCCGGTAGCGCGGGCGGTCCTCGGCCTCGACCTGGACCAGCGAATGGTCCACCAGTCCCTCGAGCGCCTCCGCCACGGTCCAGGCGTCCAGCTGCCGGTCCGACAACGCGGCCGTCGCCATCTCCAGCGTGAAGCCGCCCTCGAACGGTTCCAGCCGCCGCAGCACGAGCTGCTCGACGTCGTCCAGTAGCGCCAGGCTCGCCTCCATGCAGGCGCGCAGCGACTGATGGCGGCGCGGCCCCGCCTGCGTGCCGCGCGTCAGCAGCCGGTAGCGGTCGCTGAGGCGTTCGCAGAGCTGATCGATGCCGAACATCGCCAGCCGGCCCGCGGCCAGCTGCAGCGCCAGCGGAATGCCGTCCAGCCGGCGGCACAGGCCCGTCACCTGCGCCACGTTGTGCGCGCCGAGCGCGAAGGGCTGCCCCTGCGCCCGCACCTGATCGACGAACAGCGCGACGCTGCCGTGCATCAGCGCCTCGTCCACGCCCGCGCCGGCCGGCGGCACCGACAGCGGCGGCGTGCGCAGCACCCGCTCGCCCGGCACGCGCAGCACCTTGCGGCTGGTGACCATCAGCGCCACGTCCTCGGTGTTCTCGAGCACCGCGTGGCAGAAGGTCGCGGCGCGCGCGCCGGCGATCTCCGCGTTGTCCAGCACCAGCAGCAGCGACATCGGCCGCAGCAGGGCCAGCAGCGTCTCCAGCGTGATGCCCGGGTCCAGCCCCAGCGCCGCCGCGACGGCCGGCAAGGGATCGGACGGATCGTCGCCGGCCAGCAGATCGACCCACACCGCGCCGTCGCGGGCCGCATGCCGGCGTTCGTGCGCGCAGGCCAGCGCGAGCGTCGACTTGCCGACCCCCGGCGCGCCGACCACGGTCACCAGGCGGTGCCGCACCAGCCGGCTCAGCAGCGCCTGCAGGTCGGCGCCGCGGCCGTGCATGGCCACCGGCGCCGACGGCAGCGCGCGCGGGCGCAGCAGGGGGGACGGGGGCTCGACCGCCCGGTCGGTCGGCTCGACGGGCGTGTCCTCGTCGTGCCGCAGCGGCAACGCGAATCGATAGCCCTGCCCGGCCACCGTGGCGATGGCTTCGCGGCCCAGCGTGCGGCGCAACGCCGACACGTGCACGGCCGCGTTGTTCTCTTCCACGGCCTGGCCGGGCCAGACCCGATTCAACAGTTCGCTCTTGGACACCACCGCGCCGCGATGCGCGACCAGCACGCCGAGCAGATCGATCTGCCGGCCGCTGAGCGGCACGGGCACGCCCTCCGACAGGAGGACGCGCGAGGCCATGTCAAGCACGAACCCTTCGAAGCGAAAACGACTCGTCACTTCAGCTTGCCCTTCATGGCTGTCACCGACGGCAGGACCCTGCACGCCGTACGCCATCGCACCCCGATGCACACGCGTTTCACGAGCACGGGGTCACGAAAGTGGGCGCGAGTTTAAGGGTGCGTCATGACAACGTCCAGGGAACTCGGGACGTTCCCGAAGGGGGTCAGGCCTTGACAGCGTTGACTGTCGTGCACATGTCGGCGGCATGACGATCGCGACCGCGAAAGCCGTGCGGATTCCCGCACAGCTGTCAGGAGAATGTCAGAGCGCTGACGCGCTCAAGGGCCGGGATGTGCGTGTTCATGGGGCATCCGAGCGACCGGGTGCGCGCGCTTGGTGCAACTTTGGTCATGTCAGCGGATGCCGCCGAGGTCGTAGTTCCAACGCAACTCACGGCCCGCGGGAATGTCCTCCGACGCGCGGAAGGCGTGGATGCGCGCCGTCCAGCCATGGCGCAGGCGCACGCGGAAGGACTCGCCGCGCACGTTGTAGCCGGCCACCGGATGGCCGTCGGGACGGCCGTCGGCGTCGAAGAGAAACAAGGTGTTCATCAGCGACAGCAGGTTCTCGCCGTTGACGGCGACTTCGCCGATGGGATCGGAGGCCGACATCAGGTAGCGGTCGTCGTCGAGCAGGAAGAGATCGACGTCGTCGAGCAACTGACCGCCGTAGACGCCCAGGCAGGTGCCGGCCGCGATGTCGTGCCGCGCGAAGAGGCCGCGCTGGCCGATGAGCGCGGCCTCCCGCGGCGAGCGCAGGTCCGCGGCCGCGATGCGCCGCGGCTCCAGCAGCCGCAGCGCGTGCGCGGCGCGGGTGCGTCGACCGACACCGGCGTCGGTGTAGGGCTCGACGTCGGCGAAGGCCTCGAGGCGGTCCAGCACGTCGACGACGTGGACCACGCCGTGGTCGGCATCGCGGAACGGCGGATCGCCGGCGTGCTCGGCGGCGTAATCGCGACGCGCCACGCGATCGCGATGGCGCAGGCGCACCTGCGCGAGCAGCGCGAGCCAGCGCTCGGTGCCGTAGGACATCAGCGCGAGCTGGCGGGCGCGCTCGTCGGTCGACGTGCGGTCGTCGTCCCTGGGCATCAACGCGAGCACCCGGCGCTGGCAGTCCAGCACGTGGGTCATGTGCGCGCGACGGCGCCGCGGCGAATCGGGCATCGTGTCGATGCGCCGGTAGCCGTCCCACAGCCAGCGGTCCACGTCCGCGCGGTCGCGCGACCGGACCGTATCGATGAGCGCCTCGTCCATGGAGCCTCCGGAGGATGGAGCGGCGAGTCTCGCCCTCCGTCCGCCGGAGACCGCGCCGGAAGCGAAGCGAACGCCTCGTCGGCGAAGCGGCCCTTTACTGCGTCTTCGCGGCGGTGACCAGCCGGTCCATGGCCTGCGCCGGCGTGATGGACTCGCTGTTCCAGAACTGGCTGACCACGTCCTTGATCGCGCCTTCCGCGGCGGGCCGGACCGCCATCCCGTGCGCGATGGAGGGCAGCAGCGTGTTGGCCTTGCCGGCCTCGGCGAAGTCCGCGGCCGAGGCCTTGGCGCAGTCGTCGTACTTGGCCAGGCTCACGCCCTTGCGCACCGGGATCGAGCCCTTCTCGAGGTTGAAGGACTCCTGCACCGCCGGCGACAGGATGGCCGAGGCCATGTCGCGCTGCGCCTGCTGGTTGGCCTCGCCCTTGACCTTGAACATCGCGAAGGAGTCGACGTTGAAGGTGTAGGACCTGGCCGTGCCCGGCGCAGGCACGCACAGGAAGTCCTTGCCCGCCGTCTTGCCGGCGGCCAGGAACTCGCCCTTGGCCCAGTCGCCCATGATCTGCATGGCGGCCTCGCCCTTCATGACCATCGCGGTGGCAAGGTTCCAGTCGCGGCCCGACGCGTTGCGGTCGGTGTAGGCCTTCAGGCGGCGGAAGGTCGTGAGCGACTTCTCCATCGTCGGGCTCTTCAGGCTGGCGGGATCGAGCTGGATCAGCGCCTTGCGGTAGAACTCGGGACCGCCGGTGCCGAGCACCACGGTCTCGAAGGTGGTGAAGTCCTGCCACGACTGGCCGCCGTGCGCCAGCGGCGTCACGCCGGCCTTCTTGAGCGCGTCGGCCGCGACGAAGAACTCGTCCCAGGTGGTCGGCGTCTTGACGCCGGCCTTGCGCATCACCTCGGGGTTGATCCACAGCCAGTTGACGCGGTGCACGTTGACCGGCACCGCGATGTAGTGGCCCTTGTACTTGACGATGTTGCTGATGACCGGCAGCAGCAGCTCGTCCCAGTGGTCGGCCTTGGCGACGTCGTCGATGTTGGCGAGCATGCCCTCGGCCGCCCAGTCCTGCAGCAGCGGCCCCTTGATCTGCGCGGCCGTGGGCGCGTTGCCCGAGATGGCGCGCGACTTCAGCACCGTCATCGCCGCGTCGCCGGCGCCGCCGGCCACGGCGAAGTCCTTCCACTTGTGGCCCTTGGCCTGCAGCTGGTCCTTCAGGCCGGAGATGGCCTTGGCCTCGCCGCCGCTGGTCCACCAGTGCAGGACCTCCAGGTCGCCGGCTTGGGCCGGCGTCGCCAGTGCGCCCAGGGTCGCCATCGCCGCCGCGGCGATCAGGCCGCGACGGGACCAGGTGCGTGTCGTGCGTGTCGTGCGCGTTGTCTTTGTCCTTGTCATCGTTGTCTCCTTCTTGTGGTCTCAGGGGGTGTTGGATTCGAGTTGGTCGAACAGGCGCTGCACGGTGTCCGCGTCCGGCGGCGTGGCGCCGCGCTGCAGGCAGGCGGCGGAGCCGGCCGCGAGCGCCGCATGCAGATGCGCGCGCAGCGGCCGCTCCGGATGCCGGTGCAGGCTGTGCAGCAGGCCGGCGACCGCGGCGTCGCCCGCGCCGACGGTGTCGGCGACGCTCACTGCCGGCGCGCGGGCCATGCAGGCCGCGTCGCCGCGCGACAGGTAGGCCACGCCGCCGCCGCGCGTCAGCAGGTAGAGCGCGTCCGGATTGAACGCGCGCAGCCGAGTCATCGCGTCATCGAGCGCGAGCTCGGGGAACAGGCCGCGCAGGTCGTCGTCGGAGACCTTGATCACATCGGCCAGCCCGCACATGCGGCGCAGCGTCGGCGCGTAGCCGTGCGCCATCAGCTTGCGGAAGTTGGGGTCGTAGCTGATGGCCACGCCCTGCCCCTTCAGGCGCTCCGCCAGCGCGACGAGCCGCGAGGCCAGCGGCTCGCGCGCCAGGCTGATGCCGCCGAAGTGCGCGCGCCGCGCAGCGCCGGCCCATCCGGCGGGCAACGCGTCCGGATCGAAGTGCAGGTCGGCGCTGTCGCCGCCGACGAAGAAGTAGCGCGGCGGCTCGCCCTGCTCGACGATGGCCAGCAGCGGCGCACGCTCGACCTGCTGCAGCAGCCGCGTGTCCAGCCCGACGGCCGCGCTGGCCCGCACGAGTTCGTCGCCGAACAGGTCGCGGCTCACCGCGCCGGCGAAGGCCGTGCGGCCGCCCAGCGCCGCCAGCGCGCGGGCCACGTTCCAGGTCGAGCCGCCGACGCGGCTGATCCATTGATCGGGCGCCTGCTGCAGCATGTCCGTCAGCGCTTCGCCGATGCACAGCAGCTCGGGGGCGTCGGACATCGCTGCGGACATCGCTGCGGACGTGGCTCCGGACGTGGCTCCGGACGTGGCTTCACGCATCGCGGGCTCCTTGATCGACACGCCGCATGCCGACGCCGTCCAGCACGTCGACGATGTCGTAGCACGCGCCCATCGTGTGGTAGTCGACCTTGCCGGGCGGGCTCTTCTCGTCGCTGTACTTGCGGTTCTCGCCGTCGAGGATCCGGTACCACGCGCCGTGCGCGTGATCGACGAAGTGCGTCCAGCTGTAGGCCCACAGGCGCTGGTACCAGTCCCAGTAGACCCCGTCGCCGGTGCGCGCGGCCAGGCGGGCGGCGGCGGCGGCGCTCTCGGCCTGCACCCAGAAGTACTTGTCGGGATCGCAGATGCTCAGGTCCGGCGCCAGCGAATAGCAGAGTCCGCCGTGTCCGGCGTCCCAGCCGTGCCGCACGGCGACGAGGAACAGCTTGGTCGCGGTCGGCAGCACCCAGCCGAGGTCCTGGTCGAGGTGTTCGGCGCGCGCTTCGAGTTGCAGCAGCAGCTTGGTCCACTCGGTGAAGTGGCCGGGCTGGTAGCCCCAGGGACGGAAGAGATTGGCGGGATCGTCCCGGTTGTACAGCCAGTCCGGCTGCCAGTGCGCGTCGTAGTGCTCCCAGATCAGGCCCCCGCAGCGTTCGGCCTGGCGGCGGGTGATGTGCTGCGCCAGCAGCGCGGCGCGCGCGAGGTAGCGCCGCTCGCCGGTCGCGTCGAAGGCGGCCAGCAGCGCCTCGCACGCATGCATGTTGGCGTTCTGGCCGCGGTACGGCGACAGCACGTGCCACTGCGGGCTCGCCTCGTCGGCGTAGAGGCCGGCGGCCTCGTCCCAGAAGCGCTCCTCCATCAGCGCGAAGGTCTCGGCGATCCACGGCCGGGCCTCATCCACGCCGGCCATCGCCGCATGCGCGTAGGCCAGCAGCACGAAGGCCAGGCCGTAGGCGTGCCGCGTGCCGTCCAGCACCTGCGCCTGGCCGTCGCGCCAATCGAGCAGCCACGCGTAACCGCGCAGCGCGTCGTCGAAATGCGCCTCGCGCAGGAATCGCACCCCGTGCCGCACGCCGTCCAGGTAAGCCGTGTCGCCGAAGCGCCGGTAGGCCATCGCGTAGGTGAACACGAAGCGCGTGCTGCTCACCAGATGCCGCTGATGCGCGTCGTAAACGCTGCCGTCGTCCCTGAAGCAGTGGAAGAAGCCGCCGCTCGGATCGACGCAGCGCGGATGGTAGAAGTCCATCGTGTGCCGCGCGTGCGCGAGCAGCACCTCGCGGGAACGGAAGTCGGGCAGGTCGGGGGCTGGGGCTGGGG
>CAMPJJ010000004.1 GCA_946886855.1 uncultured Roseateles sp.
TGCGCGTGGACCTGCCCGACGAGCCCGCGCCGCTCCCCGTCGCCGGCCGCGTGCCGGACCGCCAGCAGCCGCTGGTGATCGTCGACATCGCCTGGGCGCAGCAGCTGCTGCATCGTCCCGGCCAGCTCGACGCGATCCTGCTGCGCATGGCACCGGGTCGCGCGGTCCCGGTCAACTGGCCCGCCGGCGTCCAGGCCCAGGCGCCCGCGGACCAGGCCCGCCAGCAGGCCGAGGAGGCGCGCCGCCTCACACGCGCCTACCGCCTCAACCTCGGCGTGCTGTCGCTGATGGCGCTGTTCGTCGGCGCCTTCATGGTCTTCGCGGTGCACAGCCTGTCGGTGGCGCAGCGGCTCCCGCAACTCGCGCTGCTGGGCGTGCTCGGCATGAGCGCGCGGCAGCGGCTGGCGCTGCTGGTGTCGGAAGCGCTGGCGCTGGGCCTGGCGGGCGCGGTGCTCGGCCTGGGCCTGGCCGTCGCGCTCGCGGAGCTCGGCCTGCATGCGCTGGGCGGCGATCTCGGCAGCGGCTTGACCGGACTCAGCGGCGGGCGCCCGCAACTGCAGCTCTCGCCGGCGTCGATCGCGGGGCTGCTCGCGCTCGGCCCGCTGGTCAGCCTGGGCGCGGCGGCCCTGCCCCTGGCACGGCTGCGCGGGCTGCCGGTGGCGCAGGTGCTCAAGGGCCTGGGCAGCGGCGGCGACACCGGCCGCTGGTGGTGGGCGGGCCCCGTGCTGCTGGCCGCGGCCTGGCCGCTGACCTGGATGCCGACCGTCTCCGGGCTGCCACTCGGCACCTACGCGGCGATGGTCGCCCTGCTGCTCGGCGCGCTGGGCACGGTGCCCTTCGTGCTGCGCGCCATCACCGGCCTGCTGCGCGGCTGGGCATCGCGCCGCGCCCTGCCGCTGCTGGCCGTCGAGCGGGCCCGCGACCAGGCCGGTGAAGCGGGCCGGCTGATCGCCGGCGTGCTGGTGGCGCTGGCGCTCGCCGTGGCGATGCTGGTGATGGTGGCGAGCTTCCGGAATTCGCTGGACCAGTGGCTGAGCGACATGCTGCCCGCCGATCTCTACCTGCGCCAGACCGCCCGCGACAGCGCCCAGCAGGGCCAGCCCATGCCGCCGGGATTGGCGGCCTCGGCCGCCGCGCTGCCGGGCGTCGAGCGCGTGGCCGCGCAGCGCTCCCGCGCGATCGGGATCCGGGTGCGCGGGATGACCGGCGGCACGACGCTGCTGGCGCGGCCGCTCGATCACCGCCTGCCGCTGCAGGGCGACGCCGTCGCGCTGCCGGAGGGCCTGCAGCCGGTCTACATCAACGAGGCGATGCGGGACGAACTCCGGCTCGCGCCCGGCGACCGCTTCATGCTCCGGCTCGACGGGCGGCAGCTGCCGGTCGCGGTGAAGGCGATCTGGCGCGACTACAGCCGCCAGAGCGGCGCGGTGCTGATGGAGCGTCGCGACTGGGAGCGCCTCAGCGGCGACGCCGCGATCACCGAACTCGCGCTGTGGCTCAAGCCCGGCGCTGATCCGATTGCCGTGCAACAGGCCCTGCGGGCCGCCACCGGCGCGCCGGAGTCGCTGGAGATCGCCTCGGCCGGCGAGCTGCGGCGTTTCTCGCTGGCGATCTTCGACCGCAGCTTCGCGATCACCTACTGGCTGCAGGCGGTGGGGCTGGGCCTGGGGCTGTTCGGCGTGGCGGCGAGCCTGTCGGCGCAACTGCTGGCGCGTCGCCGCGAGTTCGGCCTGCTGCTGCACCTCGGGCTGACGCGCGCGATGCTGCGCCGGCTTGTGCTCGCCGAAACGCTGCTGCAGGCCCTGGCCGGCGCGCTCATGGGGCTGGTGGTGGGCCTGGCGATCAGCGCGGTGCTGGTGTTCCGGCTCAATCCGCAGAGTTTCCACTGGAGCATGGACTGGTCCATCCCCGGCTGGCGCGTCGCGGCGCTGCTGGCGGCCAGCCTGCTCGCCACCGGGGCGACCGCCGCCTGGGCCAGCGCCCGCGCGCTGCGCGCCGGCAGCGGCGAGGCCTTGCGCGCCGTGCGGGAGGACTGGTGATGATCGGACGACGCCCGCTGCTGGGTGGATTCGGACTGGCGGCGCTCATGACCGCGCCTGGGGGCGCGCCCGGGGCCGCCTTCGCCCAAGGCCGCAAGGCCAGTGCCGCGAAGGCGGCGGCATCGGCTGCGGCACCCGCTGCCGCACCTGCTGCCCCACCGGCCTCGGAGCGCCTGTCCCCCGTACCGCTGCGATTCCCGCGCGACCACGGCGCGCATCCCGGGACGCGCGTCGAATGGTGGTACGTGACCGGGGTGCTCCACCTGGGTTCGGCCGCGGCCGCGCCGGCCGGCACGGACGGCGCCGGCACCGGCAGCCCCCGTCCGGACTTCGGCTTCCAGCTCACCTTCTTCCGGGTCCGCAACGACCTGAAGCGTCCCTTGTCGTCGGCCTTCACACCCGACCAGCTGATGCTGGGCCATGCAGCGATCTCGGACCTCGGCCGCCAACGCCTGCTGCACGACCAGCAGGTGCTGCGCCATGGTTTCGCGAACGCGCGGACCGAGCTCGACGACACCCGCGTGCGCATGGCCGGCTGGCAGTTGCGCCGCGTCGACGGGCCCGGGGGCCGCAGCCGCTACGCCCTCCTGATGGCGAGCGAGACCGCCGGCTTCGCGCTCGAGCTGAGGCTGGACGCGCCGCAGGCACCGCTGCTGCAAGGGCGGGCCGGCTGGTCGCGCAAGGGCCCGGGCGAGCAGCAGGCCAGCCGCTACGTCAGCGAGCCGCAACTGGCGGGGCCGGGCCGGCTCGCGCTCCGCGAAGGCGGCACGCGCGACGTGCGGGCCCGCGCCTGGCTCGATCACGAATGGAGCAACCAGTACCTCGGCCGCGGCGCCGACGCGGCGCCGGACCGCGCGGTGGGCTGGGACTGGCTCGGACTGAACCTCGACGACGGCGCGTCGCTGACGCTGTTCCGGATGCGCGGACAGGACGGTGCGGCGATCTGGACCGGCGGCAGCTGGCGCGCGGCGACCGGCGGCGCGCCGGTCGACTTCGAGCAGCAGCTCCAGTTCGAGCCCCTGGCGTTCTGGAAAAGCCCGGTCAGCCTGGCGACCTACCCGGTCCGCTGGCGGATCCGGACGCCGCGCGGCGTCTTCCTGGTCGAGGCGGCGTACGCGGCCCAGGAGATCGACGCGCGCCGCAGCACCGGTTTCCCGTACTGGGAAGGCGTCGCGCGCGTGGCCGACGATGCCGGCCGCACGCTGGGCTGGGGCTACCTCGAGATGACGGGCTACGCAGGTCGCGTGCCGCTGTAGCGGTTGCGCCCCGACGGGATCGCCGCGTAGGCGCGCACGCAGTTGCAGCCGGCGCCGCGCGCCATCGCCAAGGCCTGGCGGGCCTGCTGCAGCAGCTGGTCCGCGCCCTGCTGCGGCTCGCGCCGCCAGTCCTGCCAATGGGCCAGCCCCAGGCTCGCGCTCAAGGGCAGCGCCTGGCCCGACCAGCGGTAGTCGAGCGTCGCGACGCGGGCGCGCACCCGGTCGGCGGCGTCCAGCGCGCCCAGCGGATCGGTGCACGGCAGGTAGGCGGCCCACACGCCGCGCGGCAGCGGCAGCAGCCAATCGCCGCCACGCAACTGCTGACGCACGAGCTGGTCGAGCCTTTCCTCCAGCGCCAGGATGCAGTCGTCCCCGTACTGCTGCTGCAGGCGCGCCCAGGGATCGAGTTCCAGCAGCATCAGCACGCCGTCGTGGCGGTGCCGCTGGGCGCGGGCGGCCTCGCGTTTGAGGTCGTCCATCAACTGCGCCTCGTCGGCGGCGGCGATCCGCGCCGCAGGCTCGCGACGCGCCCGCCAGCGCCGTCGCAGGGAAGTCCACCAGGCCCCGGGGCCCCTGTCCGAGTCTTGAGCCATGCCGCCCACCTTCGCCGGAGATGAGGATTGATTGCAGCACAGGAGCAAGCCGCGCGCCGCCCCCTTGAGCGAGGGAGGATAGGCGCTCGCGCCACGGCGCGTCGCGCCAGATGTAACGAATCCGGACGCGCCGCAGGGACGCGTCCCGTCGGGCCGCGCCTGCTCTACAGTCGACGGCTGTATCCAGCGCCCGCGGCGGCGCCGCCCTGCCCGTGCACGCCATCCCGCAGCGAGATTCCACCTTCACCGAGCCGCCGGCGCCGCCGACCGGCGACCTGCCGATGCCCGCCGTCGTGGGCGCGCTGCTGGTCCTGCTGGCGGGCCTGGCGCTGACGCTCAGCGCGATGCTGTGGAACCGCAACCGCGTCGCGGCCGAAGGCCACCGCGTACTCGAGGCCCAGGTGGAACGCCTGCAGCGCGACATCGTCCAGCGCTTCATGCAACCGGTCTACGGCCTCAAGGGCGCGCGCGGCACGATCGCCGCGCTGCACGGCCGGGTCGATCGCCATGCCTTCCGCGCCTACGTCCAGTCGCGCGACCTGCCGCGCGAGTTTCCGGGCGTGCGCGGCTTCGGCTTCGTGCCGCGGGTGATGCGCGGCGATCTTCCCGCCTTCATCGCCGCCGAACGTGCCGACGGCGCGCCGCAGTTCGCGGTCCGCAGCTTCAGCGACACCGCCCCGGACCTCTTCGTCGTCGCCCACATCGAGCCGCTGTCGCAGAACTACGCGGCCTGGGGTTTCGACATCGGCTCGGAAGCGACCCGGCGCCGCGCCATCGAGCAGGCGATCGCCACCGGCGAGGCGACGCTGTCCGCGCCGGTGCCGCTGGTGCAGGACCGCGCGCGCGGGCCCGGCCTGCTGCTGCTGGTGCCGGTCTTCCGCGACGGCGCCGACCCCACCACGCCGGAACAGCGCCGCCAGGCCTTGCTGGGCGTGCTCTATGCGCCGCTGGTGGCGCAGGAGATCCTGCACGGGCTCAAGGAAGGCCTGGCGGCGGCGCCGATCGACTTCCGGCTGCTGATCGAAGACCCGACGCTCGACGCCGGGCACCTCGCGGTCGAGGACCTGCTGCTGGACTCCGTCGCCGGCATCCAGCCCCTGCACACGCCGCCGACGGCGCGGGCCGGCTTCGACACCCGCATGGTCGCGAACGAGCAGGCGGTGGAGATCGCCGGCCGCACCTTCCGCCTGGAAGCCGCGCTGACGACCGCCTACGAGCGCACCGTCATCGACGCCGCGGGCTGGGGCCCGGGGCTGCTCGGCCTCGTGCTGACGACGCTGCTGGCGGCGACGACCTACCTGCTGGCGGCGGGCCGCGCCCGCGCGCAGGCGCTGGCCGACGCGATGACCGAGGACCTGCGCCGCGTGACGCTGGACCAGCAGGCGATGCTGGACACCGAGGTCATCGCCATGGCCAAGCTGCGCGGCCGGCGCATCGTCTGGAAGAACGGCGCGCTGGAGCGGCTGTTCGGCTATGGGAAGGACGGCATGCTGGGGCTGCCGGTGCGCGAGCTCTACGTCGACGAGGACAGCTTCCTCGCGCTCGGCCGCAACGCCTACCCGGTGCTGCGGCGCGGCGGCCACTACCGCAGCCAGCTGCAGATGCGGCGCAAGGACGGCAGCCTCGTCTGGGTGGACCTGAACGGCGTCGCGCTGCCCGGCGAGCGCGACGAGGAGACCACGCTCTGGATGATGGTCGACATCACGCAGAGCAAGGCCTACGAGGCGCGCGTCGAACGCGCCGCCTTCCACGACGCGCTCACCGGTCTGCCCAACCGGGTGCTGCTGGCCGACCGGCTGCGCCAGGCGATGGCGGCGGCGCAGCGGCAGCAGCAGGCGGTGGCCGTGGCCTACCTGGACCTGGACGGCTTCAAGGCCGTCAACGACGCGCACGGCCACGACGCCGGCGACGAGGTGCTGAAGGCCGTGGCGCAGCGGCTCACGGAGGCCATCCGCGCCACGGACACCGCGGCCCGGCTCGGCGGCGACGAGTTCGTCGTGCTCCTGACGCCGCTGCCCGCGCCGGAAGCGGGTCGCGCCACCTGCGAGCGGCTGCTGCGCGCCATCCTGGAACCGGTGCGGCTGAGCTCGGGCAGGACGGTGCAGGTCGGCAGCAGCATCGGCGTCGCGCACTATCCGCTCGACGGCGTCGACGCCGAGGTGCTGATGAGCCGCGCGGACCAGACGATGTACGAGTGCAAGCGCGCGGGACGCTGCCGGATCCGGTGGCTCAACGGCGCGCTGCCGCCGGACGAGATCGACCTGTCGGCGCTGCGTCAGCCGTCGGCCGCGCCAGCGGGCCCTGTCGCCGGCACCGGCACCGGCACCAACATGAATGCGGACGGGGACGCGGACGCGGACGCGGCGGATCCGCCCACGCTCGAAGGTGACCACAGTCACGCCCGCTGAGCCGGCGTGCGGTCGGGCGATTACAGTCGGGCGATGACGATCCTGACCACCCCGCGCCTGCGCCTGGCGCCGATGGCCGACGCCCACCTGGACGGGCTGTTCGAGATGAACCGCGACCCCGAGGTGATGCGCTACATCACCGGCAGACCCGACACGCGCGCGGACACCCAGGCCATGATCGACCGGGTCAAGCGGCGCTGGGGCGAATGGGGCTTCAGCTGGTGGACCTTCTTCGAGCGCGAGACCGGCGAGATCGTCGGCGCCGGCTGCATCCAGCACCTGCGCGGCGAGACCGCGAATCCGCACGAGATCGGCTGGCGCCTGCGCCGTGACCGCTGGAGCCGCGGTTACGGCTCGGAGGCGGCGCGCCGCATGGCGGCCTTTGCGTTCGACACGCTGCAGGCGCCGGAGATCGTCGCGGTCTGCGACCCGGCCAACGACGGCTCGGCCCACATCATGAAGAAGCTGGGCATGAGCTACCGCGAGCTGCAGCGCTGGCAGGACGCCGACATCGCGGTCTACGGCATGACCGCGGACGAGTGGCGCCGCTCGCCGTCCGCTGCCAAGGCGGCGCAAGAGATCGCCGCCACACCGCCGGAGCCCCGCGGCTGACGCGGCTGACGCGGCATCACAGCCCGCCGACGAAGTAGCGCTTCAGGCCCGAGAGGATCATCTCGACCGCGATCGCCGTCAGCACCAGGCCCATCAGCTTCTCGATCGCCGAGACGACCGAGTCGCCGAGCAGCTTGCGGATCCGGTCCGCCAGGATCAGGGCGAGGAACGAGATCACCATCGCCGTGAACAGTGCGCCTATCCATTCGGCGACGCGGTCCGGCTGGCGCGAGGCCAGCAGCAGCACCGTCGCCATCGCGGACGGCCCGGCCAGCAGCGGCACGGCCAGCGGGAAGATGAAGGGCTCGCGGCCGGTCTCCACGCCGTAGGCGGACTCGCCCGCGTGGCTGAAGATCATCCGGATCGCGATGATGATCAGGATCACGCCGCCGGCGACCTCGAGCGAGCGCTCGGACAGGTGCATCAGCCGCAGGAAACCTTCGCCCAGGAACATGAATGCGAGCAGCACGGCGAAGGCGATGCCGACCTCGCGCAGGGCGACCTTCAGCCGGCGCTCGCGCGGCACGGCCCGCATGATCGGGATGAAGATCGGGAGGCTGCCCAGCGGGTCGAGCACCAGCAGCAGCAGGATGAGGGCGGAGAGGAAACTGTGATCCATGGGGCCGGATTCTCGCCGATGGCGGCCGCCGGGCACCCGCCGTTGGCGCGGCGCCACGCACGCTTCGTTCATCGATCTCCGTAGAATCGCAACAATTCCTCGCTCGAATGCCGATGACGAACAAGATGAACGACAGGACGGACAAGAAGAGCGCGCCGGCCCGACCGACGGGTCCGGTGGCGCTGGATGCGATCGACCTGCGCATCCTGGAAGCGCTGCAGCGCGACGGCCGGATGTCCAACGTCGATCTTGCGACCCAGGTGCACCTGTCGGCGCCGCAGTGCTTCCGGCGCGTGCGCGCGCTGGAGGAGCGCGGCGTGCTGCGCGGCTACCGCGCCGATGTCGCGCCGCTCGCGCTGGGGCTGAGCGTCACCGCCTACGTGAGCCTGAACATCACCGCGACGGCCTTCGTCCGCGTGCGGGAGATCGAGTCGCTGATCCGCGACTTCCCCGAGATCCTCGAGTGCCACACCGTGTCGGGGGACTCGGACTACCTGCTCAAGGTGGTCGCGCGCGACCTGCAGGCCTTGTCCAAGTTCCTCACCGACAAGCTGATGCAGCTGGACGGCGTCGCCGACGTCCGCTCGATGATCTGCCTGGAGGAGATCAAGCCGCCGGCGGGGCTGCCGGTGGCTTAAGCATCGGTGGCCGCGCCGAGCTCGACGGCGTTGCGGATACCGCTCAACACGTAGGTCAGCAGACCGGATTCATCCAGCAGCCGCTGACGCATCTGCCGCGGCATGGACCGTCGGTCCATCGCCAGGTCGAGCGACAGCTTCCGCTGCTTGTCGGCGTGGGCATGCGCGTGCTGGAAGGCGCCGCCGCTCGCGTCCAGCCGCGACGCCATGCCGCCCAGCGCCTGCGGGTCATACCGACCGGCCGCCTTGACCGCCGCCTCTTGCAGGGTTTGGGCGATGAATGCCTCTTCTTCCCTCCCGCCGGTGCCGCCATAGGTCTTGCGATAGCCGGTGCGCAGTTGTTCAACCAGCGGTCGCAACTGCAGCTCCACCTGCTGTTCGACATCGACGCGCTCGGCGCGCCGGAATTTCGCCAGGAAGCGCTCCCCGGCGCCGGGCGGTGCGGCGACCAAAGCGTCGAACAAGGTCCGCATGCGCTGATCCAGGACTGCGATCGTGCGATCAAGCGCTGGCGGCCGGGATCGCAGTTCAGAGTCGCTCACGGCGTGGCGCAACGAAGCCGCCGTCCTCTGCGGCTCAGGCGTCTCACTGGAGGCGGTCCCAGCCAGCGTGGGTTCGCTCGCTGCACGGCGCAAGGCCCCTGGTGCGTTCGGAGCCGCGGTCGGATCGAGTCCCTCCGTCTCGGGCAGCTCACCCTGCGACAGCAGGGACAGGACCACACTGGATTCGTCGACATCGGCGGGGTCCGCGATCGATGGCTTGTCCGGGATGGACGGGGCGCGCGATGCGTCCTGCATCGCGGGTGTCGCAGGTGTCGTGGGTGTCGCGGGCATCGCGTGCTTGCGCGCCAGCGCCAGCGCACGTTCCAGGTCCGCCGCCTCCTGGCGGGTGCGTCCGCTCTTCGCGCCGCCGTCGACATCCGGCAGCGGAGTCTTCGGCGCGCGCGCCGACCTGTCCACCTGGCGCTCCTGGATGGCGCGCCGTTCCGCCCAGATCTGCTTCTGCGCGTGCGCCGAGATGACCAGCCTCTTGGCATCCGGCGCGTCAGGAGACGGCGGTGCCGCGCGCTTGCGCGGTGCCACAGGCGCGACGACGATCGGATCGAGTGGCGCGGGCTGCCTGGCGGGCACCTGTGCCTCCGACACGGCGGGGCGGGCAGCGCCGGGCTTCATCGGCTCGGGCAGCGCGGCGAGCACCTCGGCGGGCACCGGCGCATCCAGCAGTGGCGATTCGGCGTGGGCCGGAGGCGACTTCATCCGCCCCGCTGCCGCATTGATCAAGCCCTCCTGCCCCTGCGCGAAGGCGGGACCGCGATGGGTCCGCGCCGCTTCGAGGAAGCGCGCCTGATCTAGCGCCCGATCGTGCGAGGTCGGCATGGGCGCGCCCACATCGCGCACATCGCGCACATCGCGCGCCACCGCATCGAGCTCGCGCTGGCGGCCCATCGCATGCATCAGCGCGATCGCCGCGCCCGACCGGGTCGCGCCGTCCTCGCAGAAGGTGCTCATCTGCGCGTGCTCGCCCCGTTCGAGGCGCTGCGTGAATCCCTCGAAGACGCGTGCCATGTCGCCATGGAAATTCTCCGGCGAACGGGGATCGGCGCGGGCCTCGTGCACGCGGATCCACTGCGACTGCATGCGCCGGCCGGCCTGCGACAGCTCGATTTCCATCAGCCAGTGGCCGTCCTCCTGCGGCAAGGGATGCCGGGCGACCGAGCCGGTCACCCATCCGCCGGGCGAAGGCAGTTCGCAACGGCAGACGGCGCCGGGCCGGTCCAGCATCGCCAGCAGCGGCGGCAGCGCCCGGCCCCCGCCATGCGCGACCACGACGTCGGTGACGTTGCGCTCGCACAGCCCCTGCAAGGCGCCGATCACATGGGCGGCGTTCATGCCCTGCCCCAGGACGGGCAGCGCCCCCTGCAACACCGCAGGCATCGGTGCCATGGCCCTGGCGGGGACCGGCCAGCCGTGCGGCGACGGCCAGCCCATGGGCATCATCGCGGCGTTGAGCCGCGGCGGCACCACCTGTTCGAGCCAGCCGCCGACCTGCGCGGCCAACAGCGGCAGCATGTGCTGCGGATGGAGATCGGCGGGCGGACGCGTCGGGCAGCACAAGTCCGGCCAGTGGACCGACGACGACATCATCGGCGTGGCCCGGCTCGCGTCCCACGGATGGCCCGTCGGAGGAAGCTGGAAAGGGAGCGTGTGGAAGAACATGCGAGCGGCGGGCGCTTCGCATCGGGACCATGCGTCGCGCTCCGGAGGATCAGAGGTGGCGGATTTGTGCGCCAACCAGGCTCAAGGGTTCGCACCGTCGCGACAACCCTTCAGCCGGGCATCACCCGCGCGGGTGATGCGCCGCGTGCAGCTGCTTGAGGCGCTCCCGCGCCACATGCGTGTAGATCTGCGTGGTCGACAGGTCCGCATGGCCCAGCAGCAGCTGGACCGCGCGCAGATCCGCGCCATGGTTGAGCAGGTGGGTGGCGAAGGCATGCCGCAGCGTGTGCGGGGAGATCGGACTCGTGATCCCCGCGATGAGGGCGTACTTCTTGACGATCCGCCAGAAGCTCTCCCGCGTCATCGCCTGCCCGAACCGGCTGAGGAACAGGTCGTCGGTGCCGCGCACCCCCAGCAGTTGCGTGCGCGCCTCCTTCAGGTAGCGCATCAGCCAGACATGCGCCTCCTCGCCGAAGGGCACCATCCGCTCCTTGTCGCCCTTGCCGGTCACGCGCAGCACGGCTTCGCGCAGGCCCACGTGCACGCTCTTGAGCGTCACCAGCTCGGTCACGCGCAGCCCGCTGGCGTACATCAGCTCCAGCATGGCGCGGTCGCGCAGTCCCTGCGCGGTGCCCACGTCGGGCGCGTCGAGCAGCGCCTCGACCTGCTGCTGCGACAGGGTCTTGGGCACGCGCATCGGCTGCTTGGCCGTGATCAGCTTGAGGGTGGGATCGCGCTCGATGCGGCGCTCGCGCAGCGCCCAGCGGAAATAGCGCTTGAAGACCGAGAGCCGCCGGTTCGCCGAGCTCGCCTTGCCGCCGTCATGGCGCGAGGTGGCATAGGCCATCAGGTCCAGTTCCTCGATCCGGTCCAGCGTGCGCTGGCGCTCCGCGGCCGCCCAGTCGGCCAGCAGCTGCAGATCGCGCCGGTACGCCAGCTGCGTGTTGCGCGACAGCCCTTCCTCGATCCAGAGCGACTCGATGAACGCGTCGATGGCGCGCTGGCTGCGCTCGCGCGCGTCGGAGTTCACGGACGGTTCGTCGGCGGGAAGGACGTCGGAAGGCGATGACATGCCGCGCATGATGCCAGCGCCGCCGGTGCCGGGATCACGCGGACGTCAGGCGACGGCACGGCGAAGGCATGGCGAAAAAAAGGGCCCGCGCCACCACGCGCGGGCCCTACGGAGCAACCGCCACAGGCAGCGGTTGGGGGGGACCGGGACGAATGAACTCGGCGCGAACCTCAGCCGATGCGCACCGGCACGAAGATCTTGTCGCCGCCCCGCTGCACGAGCAGCGCGACCGACTTCTCCGCGCCCTTGACCGCGCTGCGCACCTGATCGAGCGACTGCACCGGCGTGCCGTTGACGGCCAGCAGCACGTCGCCGGGACGCACGCCCGCACGCGCCGCGGCACTGCCCTCGCCGACTTCCTGGATCAGCAGCCCGTCGCGGGTGCCGAGCTGGCGGCGCTCCTCGGGCTGCAGCGGCCGCAGGGCCAGGCCGAGCTTGGCGTGGTCCGCGTCCGCGTCGCTGCCGCCGGCCTTGGCGAGCTTGGCGCCCTTCTCGTTCGCGTCGCCGAGGGTGGCGGTGATCGTCTCGCGCTTGCCGTTGCGCCAGACGTCGATGTCGACCTTGTCGCCGGGCAGCGATTGATCCACCAGCGCCGGCAGGTCGCCGCTGGACACGATGCGCTGGCCCTTGTAGCCGAGGATCACGTCGCCCGAGCGCAGGCCCGCCTTGGCGGCCGGTCCGTCGTCCTCGACGTTGGCCACCAGCGCGCCCTCGGGGCGATCCAGCTTGAAGGAGTCGGCGAAGCCCTGGTTGACCTCCTGCACCATCACGCCGAGCTTGGCGTGCTGCACCTTGCCGCCCTTCTCGATCTGCTGGCGGACCTTGTTGGCGACCTCGACAGGAATCGCGAAGGACAGGCCCTGGTAGCCGCCCGAGGCGCTGTAGATCTGCGAGTTGATGCCGACCACCTCGCCGCGCGCGTTGAACAGCGGGCCGCCGGAGTTGCCGGGGTTGATCGCGACGTCCGTCTGCAGGAAGGGCACGCGGCTTTCGTCCGGGCCGAGCGAGCGGCCCTTGGCGCTGATCACGCCGGCGCTGACGCTGTTCTCGAAGCCGAACGGCGAGCCGATCGCAAGCACCCATTCGCCGACGCGCAGGTCCTTGGTCGCGCCCAGGCGGACGGTGGGCAGGTTCTTGGCTTCGATCTTCAGCACCGCGACGTCGGTCGACTTGTCGCTGCCCAGGACCTTGGCGCGGTACTCGCGACGGTCGGTCAGCTTGACGACCACTTCCTGGGCGTCCTGCACGACGTGGGCGTTGGTGAGGATCACGCCGTCGGCGCTGACGATGAAGCCGGAGCCCTGGCCGCGGACCTCGCGGCTGCCGCCCTCGCCGCCGCCATTCGGGCCGCCGGGCATGCCGGGCACGCCGAAGCGGCGGAAGAATTCATAGAACGGATCATCGGGGTCGATCTGCGGCGCACGCGCGGCGCGCGTCTTCACCGTGCCAGACACGCTGATGTTGACCACCGCAGGCCCCTGCGCCGCGGCGATCTGCGCGAAGTCAGGCATGCCCGCCGGCGGCGGCGTGAAGCTCGCGGCCGGCGCGGCAGCGTTGGCCAGCGGCGTCGTGGCCGCCGCCACCTGCGTGTCGCCCGCCGACGTCGAAGCGCCATCGGCCGACGCGGAACTCTGCGCGACCGGTAGCAGCTTCGCATTGCGCATCGCGAGCGCACCGCCCGCCGCCCCCAGCACGCCAGCCGCCGCCAGCGCCCACACGAGTTTCTTCACCGGGATCATCTTCTCCACTTGAGTCATCTGAACCTCCAGGTTCGCTGAGAGTCACCGCCACCGCCATGAAGGCCTTGGCACCGACTCGATGACTCGAAGTTTGAGCAGCTTCGCTTAGGTCGCTCTTAATGCAGGGAGAGGCGCGGTGAAGCGCCGGTAAAGCGGAGGTGGAGTAGCGGTGGAGCGATGCGGGACGCCGCTCGACACCGGTCGGCCAAGCGCGGGCACTCCAGGGTGCAGGGGGCATCGCGTCCGCGAACCCCCAGCACCCTTCCGGCCCCACTCGCGCTCGCTGACTTCCGGTTCACGCAGGCGGGAGAGCTGGCGGGGGCGCGGCAGGGCGTGCGTGTGACGGCAACGCCGGTTGTGACACCGGTTGGGGCACCGGTTGGGGCACCGGTTGGGGCACAGATTGCGGCGCGGACGGTGGGGTGCGGGAGAGCGGCATCGACAACTCGACGCGCAGGCCGCCCAAGGCCGTGCTGTGCCCCAGCCGCAGCGCGGCGCCGTGGTCGTCGGCAATGCTGCGCACCAGCGCCAGGCCAAGACCGCTGCCCGGCGCCTGCTGCGCCTGCGATTCGGAACGGTAGAAGCGATCGAACACGCGTCCCCGCTCGGCGTCGGGAATGCCAGGGCCATCGTCCTCGACCACGAGCAACGCCTGTCCGCCGCTGCGCTCCAGGCTCAGGTCCACGCGACTGCGCCCGTACTTGATGCCGTTGTCGAGCAGGTTGCGCAGCAGCATCGTCAACGCCTCGCGATGACCGTCGACCAGCACCGCGTCGCAGCGCTCCATGCCGAGGTCGATGCCGCGCGCCTGGGCCAGCGTGGCGCCGTCGATGACGGCGTCGCGGCAGAGCGCATCCAGCGCGATGGGCTGCGCGGGGGCCTGGGCCTTGGCGCTGTCCTGGCGCGCCAGCGCGAGCAGTTGCTCGATCAGGTGGGAGGCGCGATCGATGCCCAGACCGAGTTTCTCCAGCGCCTGCAGGCGCGCGCCCTCGTCCGGCGCGCGGCGCAAGGACTGCAGCTGCAGCTTCAAGGCAGCAAGCGGCGAGCGCAGCTCGTGCGCGGCATCGGCGACGAAGTGCTGCTGCTGCTCGAAGGCCTGGCGCACGCGGTCCAGCAGGGCGTTGAGTTCGGTGACCAGCGGCTGCACTTCGGCGGGAACGTCCTCCTCGTCGACGGGGGCCAGGTCTTGCGCCGCGCGGCGCGAGAGCTGCTGTCGCACCCGCTCCAGCGGCGCCAGCGAGTGCGAGACCACCCACCACACGACCAGTGCCAGCATCGGCAGCATGAGGGCGGTGGGGAGCACGGTGCGCCATGCCAGCTGTCCGGCCATGCGCTGTCTCACGGCGATGTCCTGTGCCACCTGAACGACCTGGAAGCGCCCCTGCACCGCGAATACGCGGTAGCGCTTGCCGCGCAGGGCGACGTTGGAGAAGCCGAGCACCGCGCGCTGCGGCAGCCAGTCGGGTCCGGCCGAGCGGTACAGCGGCGTGCCGTCCAGGCCCCAGACCTGCACGATCAGGTCGATGCTCTGCTCTTCGCCGAGCGGCAGCGGCAGGCCCGTGCCCATGCCCGCGCGCAGCGAGAGCGCGACCTGCTGCATCTGGTAGTCGAAGATCTCGTCGGTCTCCATCAGCGCGTTGCGGTAGGCGCTCATGCCCTGCGCCAGCGCGCCGGTGAGCACCGCGCCCAGCAGGAACAGCAGCAGGCGGTAGCGCAGCGAGCTCGGCAGCCACTGCATGCGGCCGAAACGCCGGCCCGGGCGCCCGCCGAGGCGGCCGGGGACGTCCGCGCCGGATCCGGCGTCGGCCTTCCTTCGTGCGGTCATTCCTTGGGCACGCGGTAACCGACGCCGCGCACGTTCTGGATCAGCTCCGCGCCGAGCTTCTTGCGCAGACCGTGGATGTAGACCTCGACGGCGTTGCTGCTGATCTCGTCCTTCCAGCCGTAGAGCTTCTCCTCGAGCTGCTGGCGCGAGAGCACCATGCCCGGACGCGCCAGCAAGGGCTCCAGGACCGCCCACTCGCGCTGGGACAGGGTGACCGGATGACCGTTGGCGGTGACCTCCCGCGTGGCGGGATTGATGCTGACGCCCATGTGCTCGTAGACCGGCTCGGCGCGGCCGGCGGCACGGCGCAGCAGCGCGCGGATGCGGGCCAGCAGTTCGTCGAGCTCGAAGGGCTTGAGCACGTAGTCGTCCGCGCCGGCGTCCAGGCCGGCGACGCGCTGGGCGGTGGCGTCACGCGCCGTGGCGATCAGCACCGGCACCGCCTGCTTGCGGCCGCGCAGCGCCTGCAGCACGCTCATGCCGTCGCGCCGGGGCAGGCCCAGGTCCAGGATCACCAGGTCGTAGGTCTGGGATTGCAGCGCGGTGTCGGCGATCTCGCCGTCGCGCACCCAGTCCACGGCATAACCCTCGGCACGGAGCAGCTCGAGCAGCTGCTCGCCGATCATGAGGTCGTCTTCCACCAGCAGGAGTCGCATGGCCGCAATTGTGCACGCGGCCAGACGTTCGCGCGGGAGCCGGCGGCCTCGATCAGGATCGCAGCGGCGCGGAATGCAGTGCGTTCAGGACGCACATCGTGGCCACGGCCTTCATGCGACGCTCCGCCTGCCCGTCCGGCGCCCGCCCGCTGCGTTCGCAGCCGGACCGGGCCAGTTGCCACGCCTCCGCGAAGACGCCGCTCCCGCGATGGCTCACGCGCTGTCGCCAATGCTTGCCGCTGGCGGGTCGACACGACTTGAAGGTCTGGCCGAACCATTCCCCCAGCAACACGCCCAATTGCCGCTCGGCGATGTCCGCGCCGCACCCCAGGCGCTGCTGCAACGCCTGCATCAGCGGGACGCCTATCCGTTGCGCCATGGCCAGCACCTCGTTCCCCGGCACCGTGGGCTTGGGGCCGAAGCGCTTGCGCCACCATCCGCGAAGTCCGGTGTGCCGGGTCATGCGGCCCGTCAGCTCGCCCAGGGTCTCGAGATGGGGAAGGAGGAGGCGCTCCTTGTCGCGCGCCCCCAGCGGACCATCGCCCGTGCGCGACGGTTTCAGCGGCGGTTTCAGCGGCGGATTCATCGGCGGCTCCCTCGGCGGGTTCCGCGGCAGGCTGGGATGACGAGGAAGCGCAGCGCCGAGCGGCAGCGTCGCGTCTTCGGGGGTCGCCAGGGGAGCCCGGGAGGGAAGTCCCGGTTGCCGCGGCACGGCGTTCGGGGCCGCGCGATGGAAGACTTTTCGACGCGGCTGGACCAAGGTCGCAGCCGCCGTTCTTGGCGGCCGAGCGCCTTGGGCATCGGCCTCCAGCTCGCGCCGGTCCCAGGCCGCGACCTGGGCCCGGATCGCCTCGTGGTCGTTGGTCGCCGGGACGGGACCGGCGAAAGATCGGATCGATGGCATCACGGCGGGTTCCTTTCATGAACGGCCCGTCGAGCGGGCCAAGGGTTCATGGGTGCACGCCCGACATCCGAGGTTCCCGATTCCATGACTACAATGCATCCCTGTCAGGAGAGAGCCCCCTCGCGGGGGCCGCCGAAGGCGCAGTGGCATGGCTTGTCCCACGCTGCGAACGCTCAGGCAAAAGGACTGACGAAACGCTCGAGACTTCGGGCGTCCTCACTGGAGAGAGACGGGGCGGACCTGCCGGTCGAGCCCGTCCACCGAAGGGGCAAGCCGACGGCCAACCGCCGACGGCCAATCTCTCAGGTAAAGCGGACAGCGAGGGCATCTCCCCCACCTTGACGTGACCGGTTCACGGTCGGGGTGGTCATGACGAATGCCCTCGGAGCGAGACATGTCCGCCGATCAGTCCCTGAATACCCCGGCCACGGCCCCTCTGCACAAGACCCCGCTGCACGCGCTGCATGTCGAACTCGGCGCCAAGATGGTGCCCTTCGCCGGCTACGACATGCCGGTCCAGTACCCCGCCGGCGTGATGGCCGAGCACAAGCACACCCGCGCGCAGGCCGGCCTGTTCGACGTGTCCCACATGGGCCAGGTGCTGCTGGTCGGCGACGATGCCGCCGCGGCGCTGGAGACGCTGGTCCCCGTCGACATCGTCGACCTCGGGATGTTCAAGCAGCGCTACGCGCTCTTCACCGCCGACGACGGCGGCATCCTCGACGACCTGATGGTCGCGCGCCGCACCGACGGGCTGTTCGTCGTGGTCAACGCCGGCTGCCGCGACCAGGACATCGCCCACATGCAGCAGCATCTGTCGGGCCGCTGCGAAGTGCGTCCGCTGCCGGACCAGGCGCTGCTGGCGCTGCAGGGCCCGCAGGCGGTGACGGCGCTGTCGCGACTGAACCCCGACGTCGCCAAGCTGGTCTTCATGACCGGCGGCTTCTTCGACCTGGGCGGCATCCCGACCTTCGTGACCCGTTCGGGCTACACCGGCGAGGACGGCTACGAGATCTCGGTCCCCGCCGACCGTTCGGTGGAACTGGCCCGCAAGCTGCTGGCCCAGCCCGAAGTGATGCCGATCGGCCTGGGCGCGCGCGATTCGCTGCGCCTGGAAGCCGGCCTGTGCCTGTACGGCCATGACATCGACACCACCACCACCCCGGTCGAAGCCTCGCTGACCTGGGCGATCCAGAAGGTGCGTCGCGCCGGCGGCGCCCGCGCGGGCGGTTATCCGGGCGCGGCCGTCGTCGACCGGCAGTTCGCCGAGGGCGCCGCGCGCAAGCGCGTGGGCCTGGTGAGCACGGAACGCATGCCGGTGCGCGAAGGCGCCAAGCTCCTCAACGCCGACGGCGCGGAGATCGGCGTGGTCACCAGCGGCACGCTGGGTCCCACGGTCGGCAAGCCGGTCGCGCTGGCCTACGTGCAGACGCCGTACGCCGCGCTGGGCACCGAGCTGTTCGCCGAGGTGCGCGGCAAGCGCACGCCGATGACGGTCTCTTCCACGCCGTTCACGCCCAACGGATACTTCCGCGGCTGATCCGCGATCCTGGGTCGCACGTCCTTCGATTGCCTCGAGCTCACCCTCGAGATCCCCTTTCAACTTTCCGACGCACGGAGCCTCTCCATGAGCATCAAGTACACGCCCGACCACGAGTGGGTCGACACCACCGACGGCATCGCCACCGTGGGCATCACGGTCCATGCGCAGGACGCGCTGGGCGACGTCGTGTTCGTGGACCTGCCGGACGTCGGCAAGTCCTTCGCCGCCAAGGAAGTGGCCGGCGTGGTGGAGTCGGTCAAGGCCGCCGCCGACGTCTACGCGCCGGTGTCCGGCGAGATCGTCGAAGTCAACGAGGCGCTGCGCGCCGACCCGTCGCTGGCCAACACCGACCCGCTGAAGACCGGCTGGTTCTTCAAGGTCAAGCTGTCGGATCCGTCGGAGCTGGATGCCCTGATGGACACGACGGCCTACGACGAGCTGGTCAAGAACAGCTAATCGCTTGAGCGATGCACGCAGGGCCCCACGGGCCCTGCGGCAATGAATTCTTCTCTCCAGGATCGCCCCGCCATGTCCGCCCTGCCCTCGTTCGCCGAACTTGAAAACGCTGCCGAGTTCCACGCCCGTCACATCGGTCCCGACGCCCATGACGAGACGCTGATGCTGTCGGCCATCGGCGCCGCATCGCGCGCCGCGCTGATCGACGCGATCGTCCCGGCCGCCATCAAGCGCGCCGCGAAGATGGACCTGCCGGACGCGGTGACCGAAGCGCAGGCGCTGGCCGAGCTCAAGGGCATCGCGGCGAAGAACCAGATCCTGAAGAGCTTCATCGGCCAGGGCTACCACGGCACCATCACGCCGGGCGTGATCCTGCGCAACATCCTCGAGAACCCCGCCTGGTACACCGCGTACACGCCCTACCAGGCCGAGATCTCGCAAGGCCGCATGGAGGCGCTGGTCAACTTCCAGACCATGGTCTGCGACCTGACCGGCATGGCCATCGCCAACGCGTCGATGCTGGACGAGGCCACCGCCGCCGCCGAAGGCATGACGCTGGCCGCGCGCATGGGCAAGAGCAAGAGCCAGGTGTTCTTCGTCGCCGACGACGTGCTGCCGCAGACGCTGGAGGTCGTGCGCACGCGCGCCGAGCCGCTGGGCATCACCGTCCAGGTCGGCAAGGCCGAGGACGCCGGCAAGACCGAGTGCTTCGGCGCGCTGGTGCAGTACCCGGGCGTGACCGGCGTGGTGCGCCCGCTGCAGGCGATCGCCGACGCGGTGCACGCGCAAGGCGGCCTGCTGGTCGCCGCCGCCGACCTGCTGGCGCTGACGCTGATCGCGTCGCCGGGCGAGCAAGGCGCCGACATCGCCGTGGGCACCACGCAGCGCTTCGGCATGCCGATGGGCGCCGGTGGCCCGCACGCCGCCTACATGGCCTGCCGCGACGAATTTAAGCGCTCGCTGCCGGGTCGCCTGGTCGGCGTGTCCGTCGACGCGCACGGCAAGCCGGCCTACCGCCTGTCGCTGCAGACCCGCGAGCAGCACATCCGCCGCGAGAAGGCCACCTCCAACATCTGTACCGCGCAGGTGCTGCCGGCCGTCGTGGCGAGCATGTACGTCGTCTACCACGGCCCGCAAGGCCTGAAGCGCATCGCCCAACGCGTCGCCGCCTATACCGCCGTGCTGGCGCAGGGCCTGAAGGCGCTGGGTCTGACGCTGGTCCACGAGACCGCGTTCGACACGCTGCACGTGAAGACCGGCGCGCACACCGGTCCGGTGCTGGCCGCCGCTGTCGCCGCCGACATGAACCTGCGTCGCGCGAGCGAGGACAGCATCAGCCTGACCCTCGATGAAACGACCACGCGGGCCGACATCCAGGCGCTGCTGACGGTCTTCGCCGAAGGCAAGCCGGTGGCGGATGCCTTCGCGGGCGCCTCGGCCGCCACGCTGATCCCGGCCGCGCTGTCGCGCACCAGCGCCTACCTGACGCACCCGATCTTCAACATCCACCACTCCGAGACGGAGATGCTGCGCTACATCCGCCTGCTCTCCGACAAGGACCTGGCGCTGGACCGCAGCATGATCCCGCTGGGCTCGTGCACGATGAAACTGAACGCGACCAGCGAGATGATCCCCATCACCTGGCCGGAGTTCGCGCAGGTGCATCCGTTCGCGCCGCAGAGCCAGCTGCAGGGCTACGCGCAGCTCGACCAGCAGCTCACCGCCTGGCTGTGCCAGGCGACCGGCTACGCGGGCGTCTCGCTGCAGCCCAACGCCGGCTCGCAGGGTGAATACGCCGGCCTGCTGATCATCAAGGCCTGGCACGAATCGCGCGGCGACGCGCATCGCAAGATCTGCCTGATCCCGGAATCGGCGCACGGCACCAACCCGGCCTCGGCGCAGATGGTGGGCATGCAGGTCGTGGTCACCAAGTGCGACAAGGAAGGCAACATCGACCTGGCCGACCTGAAGGCCAAGTGCGAGCAGCACAGCGCCCACCTGGCCGCGATCATGATCACCTACCCCTCGACGTACGGCGTGTTCGACACGCACGTCAAGGAGATCTGCGCGCTGGTGCATGAACACGGCGGCCGCGTCTACGTCGACGGCGCCAACATGAACGCCTTGGTGGGCATCGCCGCGCCGGGTCAGTTCGGCGGCGACGTGTCCCACCTGAACCTGCACAAGACCTTCTGCATCCCGCACGGCGGCGGCGGCCCGGGCGTCGGCCCGGTCTGCGTGGTCGAGGACCTCGTGCCCTTCCTGCCGGCGCACCGCGCGGCCGGCCTCGGCGAGAAGACCGCCATCGGTGCCGTGTCCGCCGCGCCGCTGGGCAACGCGGCGGTGCTGCCGATCTCGTGGATGTACATCCGCATGATGGGCGAGGTCGGCCTCAAGGCCGCGACCGAAACCGCGATCCTGTCGGCCAACTACGTGGCCGCGCGCCTGTCGGGCCACTTCGACATCCATTTCAGCGGCAACATCGACGGCGTCAAGGGCGGCGGCGTGGCCCACGAATGCATCCTGGACCTGCGTCCGCTCAAGGACAGCAGCGGCATTTCGGCCGAGGACGTCGCCAAGCGCCTGATCGACTACGGCTTCCACGCGCCGACGCTGTCGTTCCCGGTCGCGGGCACGCTGATGGTCGAGCCGACCGAGAGCGAATCGAAGTTCGAGCTGGACCGCTTCATCGCCGCGATGATCCAGATCCGCGAGGAGATCGCGAAGGTCGAATCGGGTGCCTGGTCGAAGACGGACAACCCGCTGGTCAACGCGCCGCACACGGCGGAAAGCCTGCTCAGGACCGAGTGGTCGCACGGCTACAGCCGCGACGACGCCGCCTATCCGGTGCCGGCGCTGCGCCATGTGAAGTACTGGTCCCCGGTCGGCCGCGTGGACAACGTCTACGGCGACCGCAACCTGGTCTGCTCCTGCCCGCCGCTGTCGGCTTACGCCGACGAGTGATCGGGAACAGCCGGTCCTCGCGTCACAAGCGCGGGGATCCGGTCGTCACTACCCACGAGGTCCGCCATGGCTGTCTCCGTCTTCGACCTCTTCAAGATCGGCATCGGGCCGTCGAGCTCGCATACCGTGGGCCCGATGCGCGCCGCGCGCATGTTCGTGCAGCGCCTGCGGCATGAGGGCGTGCTCGATCGCACCGTGCGCGTCGCCACCGGGCTCTACGGCTCGCTGGGCGCGACCGGCAAGGGCCACGGCTCCGACAAGGCGGTGCTGCTCGGCCTGGCCGGGCACGAGCCCGACACCGTCGACATCGAGTCGATTCCCGGCCTGCTCGACGGCATCCGCAACGACAAGCGCATCGCCCTGGGCGGCGACCACGTCGTGGCCTTCGACGAGGCCCGCGACCTCGTGATGTACCGCCGCCAGAGCCTGCCGCTGCACGCCAACGGCATGCGGCTCATCGCCTACGACGCCGACGGCAACGAGATCCAGAACCGCGTGTACTACTCGGTGGGCGGCGGCTTCGTCGTCAGCGAGGAAGTGCTGGCCGACGGCAGCAAGCAGAAGCAGATCGCCCCGGACACCACCGTGCTGCCCTACCCCTTCAAGTCGGGCGCGGAGCTGCTCGAACTGACGGAGCAGGAAGGCTGCTCGATCGCGGAGATCATGCGCCGCAACGAGCGCCACTGGCGCACCGACGAGGAGACCCGCTCCGGGCTGCTGAAGATCTGGCGGGTGATGCAGGAATGCGTGCAGCGCGGCTGCCGCACCGAGGGCATCCTGCCCGGCGGCTTCAAGGTGAAGCGCCGCGCGGCAGCCCTGCACCGCGACCTGATCGCCCACCCGGAGGCCGCGCTGCGCGATCCGCTGCAGGTGATGGACTGGGTCAACCTCTACGCGCTGGCGGTCAATGAAGAGAACGCCGCCGGCGGCCGCGTCGTGACCGCGCCGACCAACGGCGCGGCCGGCATCGTGCCGGCGGTGCTGCACTACTACGCGCGCTTCGTCCATTCGGCCAACGAGGACGGCATCGTCGACTTCCTGCTGACGGCCGCGGCGATCGGCATCCTCTACAAGGAGAACGCGTCGATCTCGGGCGCCGAGGTCGGCTGCCAGGGCGAGGTGGGCGTGGCCTGCTCGATGGCGGCCGCCGCGCTGTGCGCGGTGATGGGCGGCACGCCGGCGCAGACCGAGAACGCGGCCGAGATCGGCATGGAACACCACCTGGGGCTGACCTGCGATCCGGTCGGCGGTCTGGTGCAGATCCCCTGCATCGAGCGCAACGCGATCGCGTCGGTGAAGGCCATCAACGCGGCGCGGATGGCGCTGCGCGGCGACGGCACCCACCACGTCAGCCTGGACAAGGTCATCAAGACCATGCGCGAGACCGGCGCCGACATGATGACCAAATACAAGGAGACCGCCCGGGGCGGTCTCGCGGTCAACATTGTCGAGTGCTGACGCGCGCCGACGTGTCAGAGGGGGAGGCCGATTCGCGTGCCCCGGCGGTACTGCCGGCCGGGATCAATCGCGAGTCCGGCGGCGAAAGGCGTCAGCACTCGAGCAAACGGTCGGTCCCGATGAAGCAGGATCGGGACCGGGGTCGGATCAGCCTCAGTAGCTGATCGTCACGGTGACGGTGTCGGTGTAGCTGCCCGGCACGACGCTGGCCAGCGACGGGATCCGGCCGTAGACCGACAGCGACTGGGCGGAGCCCGTGCCGGTGCCGTTCTTGGCGCTGGACGAGGCGGTGCCGTCGCCCCAGACGGAGCTGCGGCCGGAGTCCAGGAACAGCTGATACCCCAGGGTGTCCGAGCCGCTCTTCATCGTGCGGCTGGTGAAGTTGGTCGCGCCGCCGGCGTTCGCGCCCGCGTTCAGCGCGACCGTGTACGGCGTCGTGTTGGAGCAGGTCACGGTCAGCGTGGACGTGGCGTCCAGCGGCGTGCCGGCGACCAGCGGGTCGATCGCGGAACCGAAGTTCAGGTTGGAACCGGACACCGTGCAGGAGCTCGTGATCGTGGCCGTCACCGGGAAGGTGTTGGTCACCGGCGTGGCGCCGCGCGCTTCCTGGACCGCGCTGAACATCAAGCCGGCGCCGATGGCGAGGCTGCTCAGCAGCATCGCGGACTTGAATCCGCTGTTGCGGTCGGCGCGGATCGCTTTCAAGTACTTGGTGGTGCTCATGTGGTGTCCCCCTGTTGATGGAACGGATCTTCCGCGTCAGTGCGTTCCGGCGGCAGACGTGCATGCCGCATCGCGCGGTGCAGCGATGTCGGCTCGCCGTGTAGGCGATCGACGGACAGCTGACAGCCGGTGACAGCACGGGAGGCCGGACACACCGGCGCCAGGCCAATGGCACTGGCGACCCGCCCCCGCGCGCTGCTACAAACGCGTCCGTGTCGATGTCACGGCGGCTCGCCCGTCGTGGAGACAGACACCTTCCGATCGATGACGAACCGGCTCATTCCATGACATCCCACCTTGATCCGAAACGACGACGCTGGCTGGCGCTGGGCGTGCTGTGCCTGGGCGTGCTGATGATCGTGCTGGACACGACCATCGTGAACGTGGCGCTGCCCTCGATCCGCGCCGACCTGCACTTCACCGAGACCTCGCTGGTCTGGGTCGTCAACGCCTACATGCTGAGCTTCGGCGGCTTCATGCTGCTGGGCGGCCGGCTGGGCGACCTGTACGGCCACCGGCGCATGTTCCTGGCGGGGCTGGCGCTGTTCACGGTCGCGTCGGCGGCCTGCGGCCTGGCGCACACGCAGGCCCTGCTCATCGCGGCGCGCGCCGTGCAGGGACTGGGCGGTGCGGTGGTGTCGGCGATCTCGCTGTCGCTGATCATGAACATGTTCACCGAGCCCGGCGAACGCGCCAAGGCCATGGGCGTCTACGGCTTCGTCTGCGCGGGCGGCGGCAGCATCGGCGTGCTGCTCGGCGGCCTGCTGACCAGCGCGCTGAGCTGGCACTGGATCTTCCTGGTCAACCTGCCGATCGGCGCGCTGGTGATCGGCCTGTGCCTGTGGCTGATCGAACGCGGCGGCCCGACGGCGCCGGACGAGACGCTGGACTGGGCCGGCGCGGTGACGGTCACGCTGTCGCTGATGCTGGCGGTCTACGCGGTGGTGGGCGGCAACGAGGCGGGCTGGACCTCGGCGCGCACGCTGGGGCTGCTCGGCGCCGCGGTGGTGCTGCTGGTCGCGTTCCTCGTGCTGGAGACGAAGGTCGCGCATCCGCTGATGCCGCTGTCGCTGTTCCGGCTGCGGTCGGTGGCGGTGTCCAACGTGATCGGCGTGCTGTGGGCGGCGGCGATGTTCGCGTGGTTCTTCCTGTCGGCGCTCTACATGCAGCTGGTGCTGGGCTACGACGCGATGCACGTGGGCCTGGGCTTCCTGCCGGCCAACCTGATCATGGCGGCCTTCTCCGTGGGCCTGTCGGCGAAGCTGGTGATGAAGCTGGGGCTGCGCAAGCCCTTGTGCGGCGGGCTGCTGCTGGCGGCGCTGGGCCTGGCGCTGTTCGCGCGGGCGCCGGCGGACGGCGGCTTCTGGATCGACGTGCTGCCGGGCATGCTGCTGCTGGGCCTGGGGGCGGGTGTCGCGTTCAATCCGGTGCTGCTGGCCGCGATGAGCGAGGTCGCGCCCAGCGAGTCCGGACTGGCCTCGGGCGTGGTGAACACGTCCTTCATGATGGGTGGCTCGCTGGGCCTGGCGGTGCTGGCCAGCCTCGCGGCGGCGCGCACGGCGGAACTGGGCGCGCTGGGGGCCGCGATGCCGGCGGCCCTGGCGGGCGGCTACCGCGTGGCGTTCGCGGTCGGCGCGGCATTCGCGGCGTCGGGTGGCTTGCTGGCGCTGCTCTTGCGCGAGCCGGCTCCGCAAGGCGGCGCGGCCGCGCCGGTGGCGCATGCGGGGTGAGGCCTCGCCGGGCAGGCGCGTTTCCTGGCGCTTTTCCTGGCGCTTTTCCTGGCGCCCTCTCCGATGCCTTCTTCCTCGCCCCGTTCCCGATCACTTCGCCAGCAGCGGCCACACGTATTTCACCGGCACCGCGTAGGTGATGCCGCTCGGCGCACTGAGCGCCGACTCCCGGGTGCCCTTGAGCACCACCATGTTGACGATGCCCACCACCTTGCCGGTGCGGATGTCCAGCAGCGGTCCGCCGCTGTTGCCCGGATAGGCGGTCGCGTCGAGCTGCAGGAATTCCATCGCGCCCTCGCGCAGCTGGCGCACCGCGCGTTCGGACAAGCTGTTCGACGTCGGCGCCGGCAGCGCGGCGCGCGTGATCGCGGCCACGGTGCCGCGGTGCGTCGCCATCGTCACGCCCAGCGCCGTGCCGATCGGATAACCCATCAGCGCCACTGCGGCGCCCTCGCGCACGGCCGGCTGGTCGCCGTCGGTCTCGGCCAGCGGCAGCACGTCGATCAACGCGCCCTTGTCGTCGGCCAGCTCCAGGATCGCCAGGTCGCGGGCGGTGTCGCGGCGCAACAGCTTCACGGCCCGCATCTGCGGCTGACCGGACGCGTTGCCCGCCGCGGGCACGGTGATCATGAGGTCCTTCTCGATCGGATTCGGAATCACGTGCGCGCAGGTGACGATGCGCCGGCCGTCGCCCACCGCGAAACCGGTGCCGCGGAAACTGAAGCGCGGGTTGTCCGTCGCCGCGAAAGTCCCCACCGCCACCACCGCCTGGCGGCTGCGATCGATCAGGTCGGGCAGCGTGTTGGACATCTCCTGCGCCCATGCCGGCTTCGGTGTTCCGGCCAGGCCGAGCGCGGCGCCCGCGCCCAGCAGGAGCAAGTCGCGTCGTTGATTCATGCGGCCAGGTCCTTCGTCGTGGTGCCCATCTCCAGCGTGGAGACGAAGCTGCGCCAGTGGCGGTCGGGTTCGTCGATGCGGAAGCCGTAGAAGCTCCCCTGCTCGGTGTCCTTGCGGCGCACCGCGCGCGCGGTCACGTGCGCGGTCTCGTTGTGGCCGAGCTCGATCTCCACCGTGCCATCCTGGTTCAACGGCAGGTCGTGATCGCACTCGGCCTGGAAGCCGTGCGCCGAGACCTCGATCACGTCCAGATCGAAATGGCCGAGCTGGCTGTCGTTGGCCGCGCGGATGTCGAGGTGGCCCGGGCAGCGGATCGAGTAGCGCGGGTATTGCCGCAACGAACGCCCCAGGTCCTGTCCGCCGCCGCTGAGCATCGGCAGCACGTCGCGGAACTGCGCGTCGTCGCGGTACACCGACCACAGCAGCGCCTTCTTGCGGTCGTCCATCGCCGAGAAAACCGGCACGACGCGATTGAAGAAGTGGTCCAGCAGCGCCGGCGTCATGACCGGGTCGTTGGTCGTGTGGAAGCGGCGCTCCGGCAGCCGGATGTTGGGCAGCCGATGGCGGAAGAAGTAGTGGTGCAGGTTCTTCTCCGGCCGGCGACCGCGGTAGCGGCGCTCGAACAGCGCGTCGGCCTCGTGCAGGTCCAGCGTCGCGCCGACCGCGGGCGCGCCGTTCGCGAAGTCGTACTCGGCCACCGTCTGCTCGCGCAGACGCGTGAAGGACAGCAGCGCCTCGTACAGCTCGATCTTGTCGGGGTTCACGGCGATCACCAGGTGCCGGGTATCGAAGTACTCGGTGCAGTACTGGTGCATGAACTTCATCAGCGGGAACAGGATCGCGCCGCCGGTCTTGCGGAACGCCGGCGCGATCGCCAGCGCCGAGATCTCCGCGACCTTCCCGCCCTTGGCGCGCACGCCCTCGAGGTCGAAGACCGACTGCAGCGGGAAGCCGAAGACGCCCTCGCGCACCATCGAGATCGTGCCCACCACCACGCCGTCGTACTTCGCGCACAAGGTCGTGGTCGTCGGCAGCGCGTGATAGATCGTCACGCGCAGGCCGCTGGGGTCGGGTTTCATGAAGCCGCTGCCGACGTAGGCGTCGTGCAGGATGCGGAAGCAGGCGTCGAGCTCCTCCTGCGTGTCCGCGACCTTCAGTTCCAGGCGCTCCGAGGGCGCGGGATCGCAGTCCACCATGCGGCGGTAGACCGCGAAGCGCATCGGCTTGGGCAGCGATGAGAACAGGCGCCGCAGCCCCTGGTGGAGCCGCTTGCGCAGGCTGGATCGTCGAATCTGGCTCATGACCGTCCCCTCCCCGGGCGCGGTGGTGCCGCCGTCACGCAGTCCCCGCGGCGATCGACCTCTGGATCGGACGCCTCAACGGATCGCAGCCTGCAGCTTTCGCACCTCGGCTTGTTGCTCGAAATTCGGTCCCAGGTCCGCCAGGCGTTTGAGTTCCGCCTCGGCTTCGCCCTTGTTGCCGCCGGCCACGTACAACTGCGCCAGGCGCAGGCGGTACGCAGGAATCGTCGGCGCCTGCTTCACGGCCTCCTTCTGCACCTCGATGGCCTTCGCATTCTCCCCCTTGGCGGCGAGCGCCTCGGCCAGCGTGTCCATGTAAGGCGGCACATGGGGACGCAGCTTGTTCGCTTGCTGGGCAAATTTCAAGCCCTCGTCGGCCTTGCCGGCTCGCAGGCGCAGCCAGGCGACGTTGTTGGCGGCCGCCGCGTTCTCCGGATTGGCCGTCAGCACCGCCTGGTAACGCTGCTCGGCCTCAGGATAACGGCCCGCATTCAGCGCCACGTCGCCGAGGTGATACATGAACAGCTCATCGGACTTGAACTTCGCCAGATAGCCGGCGGCCCAGCGGTCGGCCTCGTCCTTCTTGCCGGCCTCGATCAGCGCGCTGTGCAGCGCGATCGCCAGTTCGGTGTTGGGCGTCGTCGCGCCGGCCTCCGCGGCCAGTTGATCCGCCTTGCGATAGGCCGCGACCGCGGCCGGCGGATCCTTGCGCGCGCGGGCGACGTCGCCCTCCAGCTTCCAGCCCAGGCCGAATTTCGGCTGCGCCGCCTGCAGGGCCTTGGCGGTCGTCAGCGCCAGATCCGGCAGCCCCAGCTGCAGGCTCTTGTCGACCACCTGGCGGGCCAGTTCCCCGTCGCCCGGCGCGATGGCCTGGGCGCGCTTGAGCGCCGCGGTCGCCGCGGCCTTGTCGCCCGCCTGGGCATGCAGATCCGCCAGCCGCAGCGGGCCCAGCGGCGAACGCGGCTGCAGCGTCGCGACCTTGTTGAAGCTGCTGATCGCCTGCTGCCGGTCGCCGGTGGCAGCCTGCACCTGCCCCAGCAGGTCGACGAGCGACGGGTTGTCGGGGCTCGCCGTCACGCCTTCCTGGGCCAGCGACAGCGCGGTCTTGAAGTCCTTCTTCTCCATCAGCAGGCCGACCGCCGCCTGACGTGGCGCCGCCTCGTCCGGATGCTGCTTGGCCAGCTCGACCAGGCGCTTGACCGCGCCCTCCTTGTCGATCAGCTGATGGGTCAGTTTCAAGCCCAGGATGGCCATCTCGGCGCGCAGGTTCTTCGGATCGGCCTTGAGCACCGCCTCATAGCGCTTGACGGCCTGATCGGCCTTGCGATCCTGCAGGTCCAGCGCCGCGAGGCTGTTGGCGGCGGTCATCGACCCCGGGTCGCGCTTCACCGCTTCCTCGAAGCCGGCCCGCGCACCCGCGCGGTCGCCGCGCAGCAGCGCCAGGCGGCCGCGCAGCTCGGACGGCGTCGCCGACTTGGGATCCTTCTTCTCCAGCGCCGCGATCGCCTCCGAGGCACCCTCGCTGTCCTTCTTGCGCGCCAGGACGCTGATCAATGCGATGTCGGCCGTCGTGCCCTTGTCGTCGGCCGCCAGCTTGCGCAGCGCGGCCAGCCCGGCCGCTTCCTGGCCCTTCTGGATCTGGTTGAGCGCCAGTCCGACGCGGCTGCGGACGTCGTTGGGATTGGCCTCGGCGGCGCGCGCCAGGAAGCGTTCCGCCTCGGCGCCCTGCCCCTGCTTGAGGCGGATCTCCGCCGCCAGCGCGAGCGCCTCGGACGAGGTCGCCTTCGCGTCGAGCGCAGGTTGCAACGTGGTCATCGCCTGCTCGGCGTCGCCGCCGCGCAGCTGCAGCTGGGCCAGGGCCACGCGCGCCGGCTGCGTCTCCGGAGAGGCCTGGATGATCTTGCCGTACTGCGCCTCGGCCTGGCGGAAGTCGCCGTTGGCCTGCGCCACGCGGCCGGCGAGGAAGAGCGCGCGCTCGTTGGTCGGCGCCGCCTTCAGCAAGGCCTGCGTGAGGTCGTTCGCCTCCTTGACCTGGCCGGAGTCCATCGCGAAGACCGCGCCGTAGTAGTAGGTCTGCGGATGCTGCGGCGCCGCCGCCTTCATCGCGGCGATGGCCTCCTTGGCGCCCGCCTTGTCGCCGCTGCGCATCAGCTGGTTGATCAGGCCCGCATGCGCGCCGACCAGCTTCTTGTCGATCTCCAGCGCCTTGCGGAAGCTCGCGACCGATTCCGCCGACGGGGCCTCCGCCAGCACCTGCAGCTCGCCCTTGAGCTGCCAGGCCTCCGCAGACTGCGGCGATTTGGCGAGGATGCGATCGACCTCGGCCTGCGCCTCGGGCAACTTGCCCTCGCTGGTCAGGAGCCGGACGTTGACCAGACGCACCGCCGCGCTGTCGGGCGCCGCACGCAGCGCCGCGTCGGCGGCCCTGCGCGCTTCGGCCATCTTCTGCTTCGCGACATAGGCGCCGACCAGCGTCGTCTGCAGGTCGGCCTCGTCGGCGGCGTTCTGCAGATGGGCGGTGCCGTAGCGGCCCAGCAGCTCGTCGACCTTGCCCTGCATCAGCAGCAGACGCACCTGCAGCGCGACCAGCGCGTCGCCGCCGAAGCCCTGCGTCTTGGCCTTGTCGGCCTCGATCGCCGCGCCGGCGACGTCGCCGCTGTCCAGCAGCGCCTTGGCGAGCAGGTAACGCGCCTCCGCCAGGTTCTCGTCCTTCTGCAGCGCGTTCTTGAGCTGGATGATCGCCGCCTTGTTGTCCCGCTTCTCCAGATGGCTCTTGGCGGACTTCACCAGGTCCTGCGCGGACTCGCCGAAGCAGCCCGCCAGGAGCAGCGCCGAGCCCACGGCCAGCGCGGCCGCGCCGCGCCGCAGCGCGCGATGGCCGTCGCGCGGCATGCCGCCACGGGCGTGGCCGGCGTCTTCCACGCCGAGGCCGGCAGGCAGGGATCCGGTCATCTTGATGTTCTCAGGCTTGCGGGACATGCGTCGTCTCTTTCCAAAGAATGCTCAGGCCTTGACGCCGAGGCGGGCCATCAGATCGTACAGAGTCGGCCGGCTGACCCCCAGCAGGTCGGCGGCCTTGGCGATGTTGCCGTCGGTGCGCGACAGCGCGGCCACGACGGCCTGGCGCTCGGCGCGCTCGCGCACCGTGCGCAGGTCGAGGTCGGCGGGGTCCACCGGCGTGTCGCCGCCGGCGGGAACCGGCAGGTTGAGGTCGTCGGCGGTGATGCGCTCGCCGTCGGCCATGATCGACGCGCGCTTCATGACGTTCTGCAGTTCGCGCACGTTGCCGGGCCAGCGATGGGCCTCGACGGCGCGGATGGCGTCGTCGGCCAGGCGCAGGATCGGGCGGCGCTGCTCCGACGAGAAACGGCGCAGGAACGCGTGGCTCAGCAGCACCGCGTCGCCGGCACGGTCGCGCAGCGGCGGGATGTCGACCACGATCTCCGCCAGGCGATAGAACAGGTCTTCGCGGAACAGGTTCTGCTCGATCTTCGCCTTCAGGTCCTGGTGCGTCGCGCCGACGATGCGCACGTCGACCGGGATCTCCTGGCGACCGCCCAGGCGCTCGATGCTGCGTTCCTGCAGGAAGCGCAGCAGCTTGGCCTGCAGCGGCATCGGCAGGTCGCCGATCTCGTCCAGCATCAAGGTGCCGCCATGCGCGGTCTCGATCTTGCCGACCGTCGTCTTGGTCGCGCCGGTGAAGGCGCCGCGCTCATAGCCGAACAGCTCGCTCTCGAGCAGCGCCTCGGGGATGGCCGCGCAGTTGATCGCGACGAAGCGGCCCTTGCGCTTGGACGCGTCATGCAGCGACTGCGCCAGCACTTCCTTGCCGGTGCCGCTCTCGCCGAGCAGCAGCACGGTGGCGTCGCTGCCCGAGACGCGCTCGACGGTGCGGCAGATGCGCTGCATCTGCGCGTCGCGCGTGATCAGCTTGCCGGTGGGTTCGCCGTCCTGCTGGGTCAGCAGGCGCTGGTTCTCCTGCTGCAGCTCGTGCAGGCGCATGGCGCGCTCGACGGTCAGCACCAGCACGTCCGGATCGACCGGCTTGGCCAGGAAGTCGTAGGCGCCCATGCGGATCGCGCGCAGCGCGTTGGCCTGGTCGTTCTGGCCGGTCAGCACGATGACCTTGGTGCCGGGCTCGAGCTCGATCAGTTTCTCGAGCAGCCTGAAGCCTTCCGACGTCGAGTCCTGATCGGGCGGGAGTCCGAGGTCCATCGTGACGACCGGCGGCTTGTGGCGGCGGAACTGCAGCACGGCGCTGGCGACGTCGTCGGCGGTGACGGACTCGAAGCGGTCCATGGACCACTTGAGCTGCTTCTGCAGCGCGAGGTCGTCCTCGACGATCAGCAGCGAAGGCGGTTGAGCACTCATGGGGATTCCCCCCGCTGCGCGGGGCCGTCCGGGAGGGTGGGCGTGCCGCCTTCAGGCGGCCGTGCGTCGGCACTCATCGCGCCTCCACCAGACCGGCGTCGCTGCCCGACTGGGCAAAGAACAGCGGCAGCAGGATGGTGACCTTGGTGCCTCTTCCAGGCGCGCTTTCCACGTTGATCTTTCCTCCGAGTTCCTGCAGGTACTGGTAGCTCTCGTAGGCGCCGATGCCCATGCCCGCCGCCTTCGTCGTCTGGAACGGCTTGAACAGCCGTTGATCGATGAACTCCTGCGTCATGCCGCAGCCAGTATCTTCCACTTCCACCTGCGCATGGCTGCCCACGCGCTGCAATCGCAGCGTGACGCGGCCGTCGATCGGCGTCGCGTCCAGCGCGTTCTGCACGACGTGACCGAGCACGCGCTCGATGCGTTCCTCATGACCGCGCGCGCTGACCTCGTCGCGCAGTTCCAGCTCCAGCGCGCGGCCCTTGCTCACGGCCGCCGCGGCCAGCCGCCGCGCGATCGCCGTCAGCGCCACGCCGCCGGCGCTGCCGTGGTGCGGCTTGTCGCCCTCGCGCAATTGCAGCATCAGCTGGCGCATCTTCTCCAGCGAGTTGTCCACCGTGTCCAGCATGTCCTGCTGGAATTCGGGGTTGTCCCGCAGCCGCTTGGCGTTCTTCATCATCAGCGACAGCTGCGTGACGATGTTCTTGAGGTCGTGCACGACGAAGGCGGACATGCGGTTGAAGGCCTCGAACTTGCGCGCCTCCAGCAAAGCCTCCGCGGCCTGCATCTGCGCGAGGTAGCTGGCCGCCTGCTGGGCCGCGGTGCGCAGCAGGTCGCGCACTTCCCAGTTCAGCTCCAGCCGCGTGCGCGGCTGACCCAGGATCACCCAGCCCGTCAGCGTGCCGGCGTTGAGCAGCGGGATGAGCAGCCAATGGCGCGCATCGCCGGCGATCGCCTCGGGCAGCGGCGCATGTTCATAGGCGGCCGGATCGCGGCGCCATTCGTCGAGGTCGACGATCCACGCGCGCTCCTGCAGCAGGCGCAGCAATGGCTCGTCGGCGGTCAGCGGCTGGCGGTCGTCGTTGAGGTTCCAGCGCGCGGCCTGCTGGTACTCCGCGCCGGCGACCGTCGTCGGCGCGCGGCGCAGCCAGAGCGCGCCCGCCGGGCTCTCCACCAGATGCGCCAGTCCGCGGATCACCGATTCGCCCAGCTCCGTCGGCGACGCGCTGGCCGACAGCATCGCGGTGAAGCGCAGCCATTCCTGCCGGTAGTCGTAGCGGTAGCTGAAGAAATGCTTGCTGATGTAGACGCGCAGCTTCGCGCGCAAGGAGCCCGACAGCCCCATCGTCAAGAGCGCCAGCACGCCCACCGCGAGCAGCACCTGCTGCAGCGCGCGGCCCCATTCGCCGCCGGTGTAGCGCACGTAGTAGCCGATGCCGGACACGCCGAGCAGGTACACGCCGACGATCAGCAGCGTCGCGGAGTGGAAGGCCGCGGTGCGCGAGACATGGAGCTTGTCCAGCCATTTCTTGTGCCGGCGGCTGGCCAGCCACAGCAGCGGCACGGCCAGGGTGTGCACGGCGGCGCGCACGCTCAGGGCGTCGCCGTCGAACTGCGCGAACAGCGAGGCCTGCGAGAACACGAACACGTCGAAGGCGAAGACGGCGCCCAGGCCGAGACTGACCGGCTTGGCGTTCCATCGCGCGTCGCTGTCGATGTTGCGCAGCATCTGCTCGATCAGCACCAGCCCGAACACGCCCAGGCCCAGCCAGGCCATCGTCATCGGACGCTGCATCGCGGCCAGCGGCGCATCGCCCCAGTAGCGCCACAGCGGCAACGCGATCGCGGCGGCCACGCCGGCCCAGGCCAGCCACTGCAGCGGGCGCGCGACGCCGGCGCTGCGCGCACGGCCGTCGTCGTCGCGCGACTCGATCAGCGCCAGGATGAAGGAGAACCAGGCGCCGTAGCGCAGCGCGTCGCAGACGGGGAGCAGCACCAGCGTGGGCCACTCGTGGCCGGCCAGCCAGCCCTGCTCCGACGCGGCGTCAAGGCCGGCCCAGAGGGCCGTGAGCAGCAGCGCCGCCTGCAGCCGCAGCGCGCGGCGGCGGTGCTGGCCGAACTGGGGCAGCACCACGACCGCCAGGGCCAGGTGCGCGAATACCGCGACGATCCCCGACGCGGCGCCGAGGCTCAGGGTGTTGGCCCACATGGATCAAGGTCCCGGCGCGTGCGCCGCGATCAGGCACGGGCGCTGGAACGCGACGCCCGGAGCGGGACGCTCCGCCGTCGCGCTCAGCGCGCCCCCCGGCCCGTCAGGACCACCGCCACCGTCTCGAGCATGATCAACAGGTCGAGGAACAGCGTGTGGTTCTTGACGTAGTACAGGTCGTACTGGAGCTTCTCCAGCGAGTCTTCGATGGTCGATCCGTATTCGTAGCGGACCTGCGCCCAGCCGGTCACGCCCGGCTTCACGCTGTGGCGCACCGCGTAATACGGGATCTGCGCGACCAGTTCGTCGACGAAGAACGGACGCTCGGGACGCGGGCCGACCATGCTCATCTCGCCGCGCAGCACGTTGATCAGCTGCGGCAGCTCGTCGATGCGGACCTTGCGGATGAAGTTGCCGACGCGCGTCACGCGGGCGTCGTTCTTGGTCGCCCACTGGGGACGGCCGTCCTTCTCGGCGTCGTTGCGCATGCTGCGGAACTTGATCACCTTGAAGGTCGCGCCGTTCAGGCCGACGCGTTCCTGCGTGTAGAAGATCCCGCCGGGCGATTCCAGCTTGATGAGCAGCGCGGTGACGACCATGATCGGCGCGGTCGCGACCAGCAGCACCAGCGAGGACACCAGGTCGAAGGCGCGCTTCACGGCGCTGCGCAGCACGCCCTGATTGAAGCCGTCGCCGAAGATCAGCCAGCCGGCGTGGACGTGGCTGATCTTGATCTGCGCGAGCGTCTTCTCGAAGTAGGTGGCCAGGTCCACGACGCGGATGCCGTAGAGCTTGCAGTCCAGCAGCTGGCGCAGCGGCATGCTGCCGCCGCGGCGCTCGGACAGGGCGACGACGATCTCGTCCACGCCCAGGCGCATCGCGGCATCGGTGAGGCTCTCCGCGCCCAGCAGTTCGTGCGCGGGCACCTGCGGGTCGACCTCGTTCGGGCCGGGCAGGAAACCGACGATGTGCGCGTGCGGATCGGCGGCGCGCAGGCTCTCGCTGACGGCCAGCGCGGCGTGGCCGCTGCCGAAGATCAGGATCTTGGTCCGGCCGGCGCCCTGGGCGCCCGAGTGCGCGGCGTACACGCGGTGCACCATGACCAGCGCGACGGCCAGCATGGCGGTCGTGGTCAGCAGGTCGCGGTGGGAGACGGTGGCGGGGACCAGGCTGAACAGGCCGTAGGCCAGCGGCAGGCCGATCAGCAGCGCGAAGAGCGCGCGGGCGCAGGACTGCGTCAGCGAGCGCTTGTGGGATTGGGAGTAGAGGCCGGACGCGGAGTTGATGACGAACATGCCGCCGGCGAGGGAGAGGCCGTAGGACGCGGCGAAGCTCACCATGTGCTCGCTGCTGCCCTGGCTCAACGCGACCGCGAACACCGCCGCCACGATCAGGCCCAGGTCGAACAGCACCTGAACCAGGGTACGACGATGAAGGTAATGGTTGAAAATTCGAATCATGCCCGTCCCCAAAGCTGGTCACGGCATCCTCTTGGGATGCTGTCGCCGACCCGGGTGAACCTCTCAGGACTGCTCTTCGCGAACGCCGCTTCCGCCCGAGGAAGCCCCATTCGCTGCGGGGGGCATCATGCCTCCCACCCCCAGGCTTGAAAGCCCCCTGTTTGCAGGGGCGTCCGCCTTGCAATCCGGCTCGGTTGAACCCGTCTCGCCGACCGCCGCTGGATCCCCGAATCGACCCGGCGGCACGTTGACGGGGGCCATTGTCTGTAGGCCCAGTTAGGTGCAAACCCCCTGACTGAATGCTTTGAGGGGCTCTCGTGCGGGAATGCACGTGAGTGAGGGGGGGACCCCTCGATCAGGGGACAGGCGGGTGTCGTCCCGACGTCGTCCTGTCAGAGAGACCGCGTGAAGCGGCAACGACCCGGCGACGGACGAAAAAAAACGCCCACCGGAGTGGGCGTTCTGTGGCCTGCATGACCTTGGCGACTTCCGGAACCTTCCAGGGAAGGTTCCGTGCGGTCGGTGGATCAGCGCACGACGGCGAGCTGCTCGCGGTTGCCACCCTTGTAGGTGTACAGGGTCAGCGCGCCGTTCTTGATGTCGCCCTTGGCGTCGAACGCGATCGTGCCGGTCACACCCTTGAAGTCGGCCGTCTTGGCCAGCACCGGCAGGTAGACCTTCGGATCGGCGGACTTGGCCTTGACCATGGCGTCGACCATCACGTTGACCGCGTCATAGACGTACGGGGCGTAGATCTGGACCTCGACCTTGTACTTGTCCTTGAACTTGGCCTTGAAGGCGTCCAGCGACTTCTTCGACTCGCCTTCCACGCCGCCCGCTTCCGCGCAGACGACCTGGCTGTCGGAGATGGTGCCGGCGGACAGCTTGGGCAGTTCGGCCGTGCAGATGCCGTCGCCGCCCATGAACTTGGCTTCGATGCCCAGCTGCTTCATCTGGCGCAGCATCGGGCCGGCGACGGCGTCCATGCCGCCGAAGAAGACGACGTCGGGCTTCTTGCCCTTCAAGGAGGTCAGGATGGCGGTGAAGTCCGTGGCCTTGTCGTTGGTGAATTCACGACCGACGACCTTGCCGCCCGCGGCCTTGACGCCCTTCTCGAACTCGTCGGCGACGCCCTGGCCGTAGGCGGTGCGGTCGTCGATGACGGCGATGGACTTGCCCTTCAGCGAGGTCACCGCGTACTTGCCCAGCGTGCCGCCCAGGTGCACGTCGTCAGCCACGACGCGGAACGCCGTCTTGTAGCCGTTGCGGGTGTACTTGGGGTTGGTCGCCGACGGCGAGATCTGCGGGATGCCGGCGTCGCTGTAGATCTTGGACGCGGGGATGGTCGTGCCCGAGTTCAGGTGGCCGATCACGCCGTTGACCTTGGAGTCGACCAGCTTCTGGGCGGCTGCGGTGCCCTGCTTCGGATCGCCGGCGTCGTCTTCGGCCAGCAGTTCGAACTTGACCTTCTTGCCGCCGATCGTCACGCCCTTGGCGTTCAGCTCGTCGATGGCCATCTTGGCGCCCAGTTCATTGTCCTTGCCCAGGTGCGCGATGGCGCCGCTGGTGGGACCCACGTGGCCGATCTTGACCACCGCATCCTGCGCCAGGGCGGCGCCGCTTGCGGCAATGGCGATTGCGCCCACGATCACATTCAGCTTGGATTGCATCTAGGAACCTCCGACTCGGGAAATGTGGAATGACGTTGAGTTCTCAACGCGAGCGACCATACCCCGAAAGACGGAAGCGTTTCCATAGTGAAAATGCTGTGAACGCGGTCACGGCACAGGCGTTGTCGCGCCCCTGTCACCGGGGCAAACCCGGATGGTTTTCGCAGGAGTGCGACAGCGTGCACACAGGTCGCACGCGGAGTGCGGATTTCCGCCCACCTGATCGGTCAGCAGCGGGATTCATGCCCTGCCCATGGGCCTTGCGGCACCACGGCGGCGCGGACCGGCACCCTGTTGGCGCGGCCTTCGTCCAACGACGCAATGACAGGAATCGGTCGACTCAGGTCGACATCACGTGGTGATTCAACGTCAGGCCGAGCGCCTTGTAGGCCTTGAATCGTCCGCGTCCCGCGGCGACCTGCTCGGCGTCGGTGGAGACCAGCTCCAGCACGCGCTCGAAGCGCTCGAGGCCGGGCGGCACGCCGGGCTCGAAATTGAGCAAGACCTGGCACCCGGCCAGCGCGTCCAACTGGTCCGAGAGCAGGATCGGCGTGCGCTCCCGCAATGGCGCCGGCGAATCGGCGCGCAGCAGCAGGTGCGGCAGGAACTCGCCGGGCTCGAAGGTCCAGAGCGTCTGGTCCAGCCGCTCCAGCAGCCGCATCGGTCCCCAGACCCCCACGGTCAGCCCGGCCGCCTGCGTCTTGCGCAGCAGGCGGCAGGCGTAGACCTGACGGTCGGGCACGCCGGTATAGAAGTTGACTTCCGTCACCGGACCCGCCCTTCCGACTTCAGCTTCAGAGTCCCGGGAACGCCGACGGCGTTCAGCGGACCTGCGACAGCACGAAGTGCGTCAGCAGGCCGACCGGACGGCCGGTCGCGCCCTTGGCGCCGCCGCCCTTCCAGGCGGTGCCGGCGATGTCCAGGTGACCCCAGCGGTACTTGGAGGCGAAGCGCTGCAGGAACTTCGCGGCGGTGATGGAGCCGCCCTCGCGGCCGGCGACGTTGGCGACGTCGGCGAAGTTGGTCTTCAGGCCGTCGGCGTAGTCGTCGTCCAGCGGCAGACGCCAGCACGGGTCCAGCGCCGTCTCGCCGGCGGCGCTCAGCGCGGCGGCCAGTTCGTCGTCGCTGGCGTACATGCCGGAGCGCACGCCGCCCAGCGCGATCACGCAGGCGCCGGTCAGCGTCGCGACGTCGACGACGGCCGCGGGCTTGAAGCGCTCGGCGTAGGTCAGCGCGTCGCACAGGATCAGGCGGCCTTCGGCGTCGGTGTTCAGGATCTCGATGGTCTGGCCCGACATGGAGGTCACCACGTCGCCCGGCTTGACCGCGCGGCCGCTGGGCATGTTCTCGCAGGCGGCGATCAGCACGACCAGGTTGATCTTCGGCTTGAGTTCGACGACCGCGCGCAGCGCGCCCAGCACCGAGGCGGCGCCGCCCATGTCGAACTTCATCTCGTCCATGCCGGCGCCCGGCTTCAGCGAGATGCCGCCCGAGTCGAAGGTGATGCCCTTGCCGACCAGCACGATGGGCGCCTGCGTCTTGGCGGCGCCTTCGTACTTGGCGACGATGAAGCGCGGCGGCACGTCGGAGCCCTTGGCCACCGACAGGAACGAGCCCATGCCCAGCTTCTCGATGCCCTTCTGGTCCAGGACCTCGACCTTGATGCCGTGGCTCTTGGCCAGGGCCTTGGTCTGGTCGGCCAGGTAGGCCGGCGTGGCGACGTTGGGCGGCAGGTTGGCGCACTCGCGCGCGACGGCGATGCCGGCGCCGATGGCCTGGCCGCGCGCCAGGCCGGCCTTGACCGCCTTGGCGTCGTCCTTGCCGTGCAGCAGGGCGATCTTCGTCAGCTTGGACGCGGCGGGCGCGCTCGGCTTGGTCTCGCGGTAGACGTAGGTGCCGTCCTCGGCGGCGAGCACGGTCTGCTCGGCCAGCGACTCGGTCAGCTCGGCGCCGAAACCGGCGTAGGCCACCGAGGCGGCGACGGCGCCCTTGCCCTTGAGCTGGCCCAGCGCGGCGCCCAGCGCGGCGCGGGCGGCCTTCAGCGTCGTGCCGCTGCCCGCGACGACCAGTCTGGGGGCCTTCAGGCCGGCGGGACGGACCAGGGACAAGACCTGACCCGCCTTCAGCTCGAAGTCGCCGAGCTTGACGGCATCCTTGATCAGGGCGGCGACGCTCTTGTCGAGCGAGGCCGGCAGGCTGTCGCCCGCGACGACCAGCACGAGGGCGTCAGCGCCGTGCGACGACAGGGCGTCGAGGGAAACGAGCTGAGAGCGGAAGTCCATAATGCCGAGAAGTAGATAAAGTGCCCGGATGTTATTCGATTCAACCGTACGCAAGGAACTGGCCCGCAGTTTCGGACTGGCCTTCGTGGTCATCCTGACCATCGTCGTGACGATGCTGCTGGTGCGCTCGCTCGGCATGGCCGCCAAGGGGACGGTGGCCCCGCAGCACGTGCTGCTGTCGCTGGGTTATCTGGCCCTCGCCCAACTGCCGGTGATGCTGAGCCTGTCGCTGTTCGTCGCCGTCGTCATGTCGCTGGGGCGCATGTACAAGGAATCGGAGATGACCATCTGGTTCGCCAGCGGCCTGGGCCTGACGCGCTTCGTGCGGCCGGTGCTGACGATGGCCTCGCCGGTGCTGGTCGTCGTGACGGTGCTGATGACCATCGTCTGGCCCTGGAGCAACGACAACAGCGCCCAGCTGCGCGAGCAGTTCGAGCAGCGCAGCGATCTCTCCCGCGTCGCGCCCGGCCAGTTCCAGACCTCCAACGACGGCACGCGCGTGTTCTTCATCGAGCGCGATCCCGCCGACGAGTCCGCCGCGCGCAACGTCTTCATCATGAACAACACCGAGCATCTGGAGTCGGTCACGACCTCGGCGCACGGCGCGCTGCAATACAAGGACAACCAGCGCGTCCTGGTGCTGGACCACGGCCAGCGCAACGACGTCGACCGGCGCAACGGCGACAAGTCGGTGGCGCGTTTCCAGCAGTACCAGGTCGTCGTGGACGACGAGGTGATGCGCGCCGGCGGCACGCGTCCGCCCAAGGCGCGCCCGACGCTGGACCTGCTGACCGACCGCACGCCGCAGAACGACGGCGAACTGGCCTGGCGCTTCGGCATGATCCTGGGCTGCGTCAACCTGGTGCTGCTGGGCATCGGCATCTCGGCGACGAATCCGCGCCGGGCCAGCAACTGGAACCTGCTGTTCGCGCTGCTGGCGTTCATCGTCTACTTCAACCTGATCAACCTGACCCAGACCTGGGTGGTGGGCAACAAGATGAAGCTGGGCCCGGCGCTGATGGCGCTGCACGGCGGCGCCTTCGTGGTGACGATGCTGCTGCTGCTCTGGCGCGAACAGGGCGCGCGCGTGGGCGCCCCGCGCAGCGGCGTGATCCCGGCCCCGCCGGAGAACCCGGCCTATGCCGAGACGGTCTTCACCGCGCCCCCGGCCGGCATGGTGATCGCACCGACGTCGATGTCCTCCTCCACGCCGGGAATGCCCACATGAGAACCGTCCGGCGGCTGCTGTACCGCGACATCCTGAGCTCCTTCACCCTGGTCATGGCCGGGTTCCTGGCGCTGTTCTTCTTCCTGGACTTCATCGACGACCTGGACCGCTTCCAGCGCCTGGGCCTGGGTATCGGGCTGGCGGTCTGGTCCAGCCTGCTGAAGCTGCCGGGCCGCTTCTACGAGCTGATGCCGATCGCGGTGCTGATCGGCACCATCTTCAGCATGGCGCGGCTGGCCCAGTCCAGCGAATTCACCATCCTGCGCACCGGCGGCCTGGGGCCGCAGCGCGCGCTGGGGCTGCTGAGCGTGATGGCGCTGGCCTTCGCCGTGCTGGCCTTCGTCGTGGGGGACTTCGTCAACCCGTGGGCGGACCGCCAGGCGCAGCTGCTCAAGTCCAGCGCCAACGGCGGCGTCACGAACGCGCAGGGCGCGTGGCTGAAGGACCGCATCGGCGACTTCAGCTACGCGGTCCACGTCGGCCGGGCGCGCGCCAACGGGACGATGGAGGACGTGCTCGTCTTCGAGTTCGACAGCAAGGGCGCGATGGCCACACGGCTGACCGCGAAGGACGCGACCGTCGACCCGACCGGCCGCTGGCTGATGAACGACGTGCGGCTGATGCAGTGGGCGCGCACGCCGACGCCGCTGAACCGGCCCGCCCTGGCCGCGCCGGAGCATGCGGACCCGGCGGCGCCGCAGGACAAGCTGGCCGAGAACCCGGCGGTGCGCGAGATCCTGCTGCCGAAGTACGAGTGGCAGAGCCAGCTGCCGTCCGGCGTGGTGGCCGCGGCGGTGCAGCCGACCTGGAACATGTCCACCCTGGAGCTCTACCGCTACACGCGCCACCTGTCCTCGCAGGAGCAGTCGTCGGCGCAGCCGGAGATCCAGTTCTGGCGCAAGGCCTTCTATCCGTTCGCCTGCATGGTGATGGTGGCCCTGGCGCTGCCGTTCGCCTACCTGCATTTCCGCTCGGGCGGCATCAGCGTGAAGGTCTTCGGCGGCATCATGCTGGGCATCAGCTTCGTGGTGCTGAACGCGATCACGGGTCACCTCGGCCTGCTGCGCGACTGGACACCGTGGCTGGTGGCCTCGGCGCCCAGCCTGCTGTACCTGGGCATCTCGATGGGTGCGTTCTACTGGCTGGTGCGGTATCGATGAGCGGCGGACATGCCGCCTGCCCGGCCGTCCACCGGTCCGGATCACCGATGTTCATCCTCAGGGAGGACTGCTGATGGACGGTCTGCTGCTCTTCGCCCACGGCGCCCGCGATCCGGCCTGGGCCGGCCCCTTCCAGGCCATCGCCGCGGAACTCCAGACGCAGCGCCCGGACCTGCCGATCGCGCTCGCCTACCTGGAACTGATGGCGCCCGACCTGGCCACCGCGGCCGGCGCGCTGGTCGCCGTCGGCTGCACGCGCATCCAGATCGTGCCGATGTTCCTCGGCGCCAGCGGCCATGTGCGCCGCGACGTGCCGCCGCTGGTGGAGTCGCTGCGCGCCGCGCATCCGCGCGTGCTGTTCGTGCTCCATGACGCCATCGGACAACAGCCGTCGGTGATCCGCGCGATGGCGGGCGCGACGCTGGACCTGGTCTCGTCCGTCACGCTGCCGGCCGACCCGCTCGACCCCGCCGCGCCGACCGTGCTTCCCGCGTCCTGAACCCGCCGATGCACGTGCGACAGCCCTGCGACAGCCCTGCGATGAACCCGCGATGAATCCGCGATGAATCCGTCATGAACCTGCACCAGTTCCGCTTCGTCCAAGAGGCCGCGCGCCGCAACCTCAACCTGACCGAGACGGCCAAGGCGCTGTACACCTCGCAGCCGGGCGTCTCCAAGGCGATCCTGGAGCTGGAGGAAGAGCTCGGCGTCGACATCTTCTCCCGTCACGGCAAGCGGCTGCGCAGCATCACCGAGCCCGGCCGCCAGGTGCTGAAGTCGATCGAGATCATCATGCGCGAGGTCGGCAACCTCAAGCGCATCGGCGAGGAGTACTCCAAGCAGGACGTCGGCACGCTGTCCATCGCCACGACGCACACGCAGGCGCGTTACGTGCTGCCGGGTCCGGTCACGCAGCTGCGCAAGCAGTTCCCGCAGGTCAACATCGGCCTGCACCAGGGCAGCCCGGACCAGGTCGCGAAGATGCTGATCGACGAGACCGCCGACGTCGGTCTGGCGACCGAGTCGCTGTCGCAGTTCGAGGAGCTCGTCACCCTGCCCGCCTACGAATGGCAGCACGTGCTGGTGATGCGGGCGGAGCACCCGCTGGCGCAGCTCGATCGCATCGACCTCGAGCACCTGGCCGCGCAGCCGCTGGTCTCGTACCACCCGAGCTTCACCGGCCGCACGCGCATCGACCGGGCCTTCGCGCAGCGTCAGCTCAAGCCCAACATCGTGCTGGAGGCGATCGACTCCGACGTCATCAAGACCTATGTCCGGCTGGGCCTGGGCGTGGGCATCGTCGCCGAGATGGCGGTGCGCGAGGATCCGCCCGGCGGCGAACTCGTCTCGCGTCCGCTCGGCCACCTGCTGGGCCAGAACGTCGCCCGCATCGCCTTCAAGCGCGGCGCCTACCTGCGCAATTACGTCTACAGCTTCGCCGAACTGCTCTCCGACCGCCTCAACCGCACCCTGCTGCAGCGTGCGATGAGCGGCGAGGCCAGCGACTACGATTTGTGATCCCACCCACCATGCGCATCCACACGCCCGCTCCCGCCAGCCGCCTGCCCCAACTGGGCGTGACCGTCTTCAGCGTCATGTCGGCGCTGGCGCAGCAGCACCAGGCGGTCAACCTGGGCCAGGGCTTCCCGGACTTCGAGGGCGATCCGGCGTTGCTGGATGCCGTCGACGCCGCGATGCGCGCCGGCCACAACCAGTACCCGCCGATGCCCGGCGTGCCGGCGCTGCGCCAGGCGATCGCCGCGAAGATCGCGACGCTCTACGGGCACGCCTACGACCCCGACACCGAGATCACCGTCACCGCCGGCGCGACTCAGGCCATCCTCACGGCGTTGCTGTCGATCGTGCATCCCGGCGACGAGGTGATCGTCCTGGAGCCGGCGTACGACAGCTACGCGCCCAACATCGCGCTGGCCGGCGGCGTGATGGTGCCGGTGCCGCTGGATCCTTCGAGCTTCCGTCCCGACTTCGACCGTCTCCGTGCCGCGCTGACGCCGCGCACCCGCGCGGTCATGATCAACAGCCCGCACAACCCCAGCGGCGCGGTGTGGAGCGCGGACGAACTGCGCCAGCTCGCCGAGCTGCTGGACGGCACCGAGGTGCTGCTGATCAGCGACGAGGTCTACGAGCACATGGTCTACGACGGCCACACGCACCAGAGCGTGTCGCGGCTGCCCGAACTGGCGGCGCGCAGCTTCGTCGTGTCGAGCTTCGGCAAGACCTTCCACGTGACCGGCTGGAAGGTCGGTCACGTGACCGCGCCGGCGCCGCTGATGGCGGAGTTCCGCAAGGTCCACCAGTACAACGTGTTCACCGTGAACTCGGCGATGCAGCACGGCATCGCGGCCTACCTGCGCGATCCGGCGCCCTACCTGGGCCTGAGCGACTTCTACCAGCGCAAGCGCGACCGCTTCCGTGCCGGGCTCGCCGATTCGGCCTTCGTCCTGCGCCCCTGCCCCGGCAGCTACTTCCAGTGCGTCGACTACAGCGCGCTGCCTGCGGCGCAGGCGGCGATGGGCGACATGGAAATCAGTCAGTGGCTCACGCGCGAGATCGGCGTCGCGGCGATTCCGCTGTCGGCGTTCTACAGCGGCGGCAGCGACGCGAAGGTCATCCGCTTCTGCTTCGCGAAGAAGGACGAAACGCTGGACCTCGCACTGCAACGCCTGAAGAAGATCTGAGTCAATCGCACGCCCCGGACCCGCTCACAGCGAGCGCCCCTGGGGCCGGAATGAGGCTGGGGGTTCGCGGACGCGATGCCCCCTGCCTCGTGGAGCGCCCGCGCCTGCCCCCCCGCAGTCCGGATCAACGCCCTTTCGGCGCGCGCGGCGTCTCGTCGTCCTCGACGAGCGACAGATCCAGATCCACCGACTGCGTGAGCGGCGTCCGCGACGGCGACGGCGACTGCCAGACCATGGTCGCCATCTGATCCGTCGGTGCGGTCGCATCCAGCGGCAGCACGACGTCGATCGAGTTGCCGTCGATCTCATGCTCGGCGCGGTCGCGCGCCACCGCGTACAGCAGCAGCAGGTCGCGGTAGGCCGGCAGTCCGAGGTCCCCGCTGTATTCCTGGTGGTTGGACAGCAGGTCCTGCAGCAGGCTCATGCTGCCCTCGGGATCGGACCAGGCGGCCTCGAGCCGCGACATCAGTTCGTCGTGGGCCTCCAGCGCCTCGCCCTGGTTCAGGTCGTCGCTCCAGGATGGCGCGCGGGCGTGGAACTGCTCGGCGAAGCGCGCGCCGACGCGGTCGAAAGCCTCCCGGTCGCCGCGGCGCTGGTAGAGCTCCATCAGTTTCAGGAACGGCAGGCCGCCGGCCGCGTCGCGATGGTTCAGGCGCGAGGACAGCAGCTCGATCGCCGCATCGTCCTGGCCCAGCACCATGAAGAAGTCGACCTGCTGCTCGAGGTCGATGAGTTCCTCGACGGTCACGGTCACCGCGCCGCCGCCCAGGTCGGCCGTCAGCGGCGCCGGCAGCGTGTCGCCGCGATCGAAGCGCAGGCTCAGCGGTTCCATCGCATCGAGCGCCGCCAGGGCGTCCAGCGCGTCGTCGGCGGCGGTCGTCGGCGCCCGGGCCGGCGGGCGCGGCGGCGCGGGCGGCGCGGGCGGCGTGGACGTCATCAAGGGCGCGGGACGCGTCGGCTCCTCGTGGAGGCTCAACGGCATCGGGATCGTCGACGGCGCCATCGACGCCACCGGGCCGTCGCTCGACAGGTGCGACATCAGCGGCGCCGGCGAGCTGTGCGGATCGGTGGGCGTGAACGGCGACGGACCCGTGGCCACGGGCGGCAGCACCGTCTCGGCTTCCTGCGCGTCGTGGCGGGAATCGCCCAGCCAGTGCTGGCCGGCCTCGCGCTTGTGCACGCGGTTGCTGCGCCACAGCAGCAGGCTGCTCGCCGCCAGCGCCAGGCTGAGCAGGCTCAGGCCCAGCACCCAGATCGACGACGCGTTGCCGCCGCTGGCGGCCTGTTCACGCGCCGCCTGCAGTTCCTCGCGCAGGGTGGCCATCGCCGCCAGCGAGCGCTTCTGCTCGGCCTGCATGTCGGCGAGCTGCTTCTGCATCGCCAGCATCTGCTGGCGCGCGTCCTCGGCAGCGCTCGCGGCATTGGCGGCGGCTTCGGCCGCCAGCAGCGCCGGCGCGGGCGACTGCAGCGCCTCCACGGGCTCCAGCGACAGGCGCGGGGTCGCCGGGCGCGCGGCGCGAGCCTCGCGCGTCGGCGCCTGGCGCGTCGAGCTCTGGCGCGGCTCCCGCGACGGCGCTGAACGTGCGGAAGGTGCGGAAGGTGCGGCGGCGCGCGGCGTCGAGGCGCGTGCAGACGCCGGTTCGGACGGTCGCGCCGGCTGGCTCTCCTGAAGGGCCTGCAACGCGGGCGACACGGTCGCCGCGGCCGGCGGACCGGGATCGACCAGCGGCTCGCCGTTCAGACCGGGCGGGTCGATGAACGCGGTGTACTGGCGCGTCAGCCGCGCCGGGCAGCCCACGCTGAGCTGCACCGAGACGATGGGCTCGTCGATGCGCTGCATGCTGCGCAGCCGCACGCCGGTGACGCGCGAGCCGTCGCCCTCGACCTGCCAGTGCAGGCCCGAGCTGGCCAGCGGATTCTCACCGGCGCTGACCTCCGCGCGCACGCATTCGGGCGTCACGGTCTCGCCCGGGTTGAGCTGGACGGGGAACAACAGGTTCAGCGGCTGGCCCAATGACGATGCCGCCTGGGGGCGGCCGACACCGAGACTCCAGGCCGGCGCCGACATCATGAGGAGGGCAAGCACGAGAACGCTGTGCGGCGGCAGTGCGCCGCGCGGGTCGTGATGATCTCGATCCATTCCCGCTGTTGTTGCTGTTGGTGTGCGTTTCACTCTAGCACGGCACTTACAGGGACAAACCCGGAAAAGCGCCCTGGCTTCCCCCTGGATGCCCATCGCCCACGCATCATGCGCGCATAGTCGCGGCGTCTGCGGGCACGCCTCGGGTCCCTCACAATAGACCGGAAACAGGTCGGAACAAGCCGCGACGCCGGCGGTCCATCCCCACATTTCAGGAGACGGCTGGCTTGTCACGCCAGCGACAAAGCATGAACAGCTCGGTTCTTACAATTTCGGAACGCAACAACATCGAGACGGGGCCGTGGTTTTCCAAGCTGTCACTGCCGCTGCGCAGCGACATTCTGGCGCGCGCCACCGTGAGACGTCTCTCCGACGGGGCGCTGATGTCGGTGCGCGGGGAACCGGCCGAGGAATGGATCGGCGTGGCCAAGGGCGCGGTGCGGGTGAGCTCGGTGTCGCTTTCCGGCAAGCAGGTCACGCTGACCTATGTCGAACCGGGCATCTGGTTCGGCGACATCGCCCTCTTCGACGGCCTGCCGCGCACGCACGACGCCAGCGCGCATGGCGAGACCACGCTGCTGGTGATCCGCAAGCCGGATTTCCGCGACCTGCTGCAGCGCCACACCGAGCTCTACGAGGCGCTGCTGCGTCTGAACTGCCGGCGGCTGCGGCTGATGTTCGACCAGGTCGAGGACCTCAACACCCGACCCCTGGCCTCGCGCCTGGCCAAGCAGATCCTGCTGCTGGCACGCAGCTACGGCGTGTCGCAGGGCGAGGAAGTCCGCATCGGCCTGCAGCTGGCGCAGGAAGATCTGGCGCAGCTGCTGGGCGCCTCGCGGCAGCGCGTGAACCAGGAGCTCAAGGGCTTCGAGCGCGAAGGCGCGGTGCGCGTGGAGCCGACCCGGCTGGTGGTGTTGAGCAAGGAAAAGCTGTTGGCCATCGCCAACCGCTGAGTGTTCCGGGAAGGTCGACCGCCTCGCAGCGGTCGGCGCCGTCTCCGGAACGCTCGGGTCACGAATCACGACAACTCCAGGAGACCTTGTGGACGACGCTTTCACCGGCACCCGCGCCCCTTCGCAATCGATGGATGCCGAGGCGCTCGCCGCCTGGCTGGCGCGCGAGATCGACGGCTTCGCCGGCCCGCTGACCATCGAGCAGTTCAAGGGCGGCCAGTCGAATCCCACCTACAAGCTGATCACGCCGGGCGCGACCTACGTGATGCGCGCCAAGCCGGCGCCGGTGGCCAAGCTGCTGCCGTCCGCGCACGCGATCGAACGTGAATTCACCGTGATGCGCGCGCTCGCCGGCACCGACGTGCCGGTGCCGCGCATGCTGGCGCTGTGCGAGGACGAATCCGTCGTCGGCCGCGCCTTCTACGTCATGGAATTCATGCAGGGTCGGGTCTTGTGGGACCAGACCCTGCCCGGCGCCGCCAACGCGGAGCGCACGGCGATCTACGAGGAGATGAACCGCGTCATCGCCGCACTGCATCGCGTGGACTTCCGCGCGCTGGGGCTCGAAGGCTACGGCAAGCCGGGCAACTACTTCGAGCGCCAGATCGGCCGCTGGAGCAAGCAGTACCAGGCGACCATCACCGGCCCGAACGAGGCGATGGACCGCCTGATCGAGTGGCTGCCGGCGCACATCCCCGAGTCGGCGCGCGACGAGCGCGAGGTCGCCATCGTCCACGGCGACTACCGGCTGGACAACCTCGTCTTCCACCCGACCGAGCCGCGCGTGCTGGCGGTGCTCGACTGGGAGCTGTCGACGCTGGGCCACCCGCTGGCGGACTTCAGCTACCACTGCATGTCCTGGCACATCCGCAAGAGCGGCGCGGCGCGCGGCCTGGGCGGCGTGGACCTGGCGCCGCTGGGCATCCCGAGCGAACTCGACTACGTCCGCCGCTACTGCGAGCGCACCGGTCGCGGCGACGCGGCGACGGTGATGAAGGACTGGAACTTCTACCTCGCCTACAACCTGTTCCGCATCTGCGCGATCCTGCAGGGCATCGCCAAGCGTGTCGAGGACGGCACCGCGTCCAGCCAGCAGGCCCGCGAGGCCGGCGCCGGCGCGAAGCCGATGGCGGAGCTGGGCTGGCAGTTCGCGCAGAAGCTCTCAGGCTGACGCCGGCCACGCCGCGATCACGGCGTCCCAGGGAGAAGGCGTGGGGAACAGCTCATCGAGGAAGCCGACGAAGGCCTTCACGGCAGGATTCGCGCGCCGGCTCTCCGGCCAGACCGCGGTGATCGTCGAACGATCCACGGCGAATTCGCTCAAGACCGGCACCAGCAGGCCCCGCTCCACGTAGGGCGCGGCGATCCACGACGCCGCCATGCCGACGCCTCCCCCGGCGGCCAGCACCTCCACGACCGCATCGCTGACATCCACGACGATCGCGGCGTGAGGGGTGAATTCGACGAGGCGCTGCCCGACCTTGAACTGCCACTGCAGCGTCTGCCCCGAGGTCTGGTAGCGGAAGTTCACGCAGTCGTGCGTGCCCAGGTCCTCAGGCCGACGGGGCGTGCCTCGCGCGGCCAGGTAGGCCGGCGATGCGAAGGCGCTCAGGCGCACCGGCGACAGGCCGCGCGAGATCAAGCTGGAGTCCGGCTGGTTGCCGATGCGCACGGCGACGTCGATGCCCTCCTCCACGAGATTGACGTAGCGATCGCTGAGACGCAGGTCGATGTGGACCTTCGGGTGGCGTCGACGGAACTCCGGGAGCGCCGGCGCCAGCAGGCGCGTGCCGATCGGCAGCGGCGCGGCGATCTTCAAGGTGCCTGCGGGCTCCGCCTTCGCGGCGACGGCCGACTGGACCACGTCGTCCGCCGCGCGCAGCAGCTCGAGCGCGCGCTGATGCAGGTCCCGCCCTTCCGGCGTCAGTACCAGGGACCGCGTGGTCCGCGTGAACAGACGCAGGCCGAGTTGCTGCTCCAGCCGCTGGATCGTCTTGCTCACTGCGGACGGCGAGACCGAGAGCGACTGCGCCGCCGCGGTGAAGCTGCCATGCGATGCGGCGCGCGCGAACGCGACGATGCCGGTCAGGCGCTCCAGGCTGATTTGTTCCGTCATGGCACTTAACAAGTGATCGATGGAAGGATTATCAAACCGACGGCGACTATCCACACTGCGACTTCAGGACACCCCTGCGGTGTCGTCCCTCCCCATTTCGAGAAGGAAGCAGTGATGACTCAAGACACGATGAAGGCCGTTCGGATCCACGAGTTCGGCGGTCCGGAAGTTCTTCGATACGAGGACGCGCCGATCCCGACCTTGAAGCCCGGCGAGGTGCTGGTCCGCGTCCACGCGGTGGCTGTCAATCCGCCCGACTGGTATCTGCGCGACGGCTACCGGAGCCTGCCCGCCGACTGGCGGCCGCAGGTCGGCCTGCCGGTCATTCCTGGCTCGGATGTATCGGGCGTCGTGGCGGCCGTGGCGGCGGACGTCACGGCGCTGACCGTCGGCGACGAGGTGTTCGGCATGGTGAAGTTCCCCAGCTTCGGCGAAAGCGCCGCCTATGCCGAATACGTGGCCGCGCCGGTGACCGATCTGGCGCGCAAACCGGTCGGCGTCGATCACTCGCGCGCGGCCGGGGCGGCCATGGCGGGACTGACCGCATGGCAGTTCCTGATCGAACTCGGCCACGACGCGCCCAACCCCTTCCAACCCGAACGACATCGTCCCGTGCCGCTCTCCGGCCGGACGGTGTTGATCAACGGCGCGGGCGGGGGCGTGGGGCACCTCGCCGTCCAGTTGGCGAAATGGCAAGGCGCGGAAGTGATCGCCGTCGCATCGGCCAAGCATGAGCCGTTCGTGCGCGGGCTTGGCGCCGACCACTTCATCGATTACACGGCCACGCCGCCGGAAGACATCGCGCGAGACCTCGACCTGGTCCTGGACACCCTCGGCGGGCCGACGACGGCGCGGTTCCTGCGCACGATCAAGCGCGGCGGCGCCCTCTTCCCGGTCTATCCGCTGGGTTTCGACGGAGCCGATGAAGCGGCGCGGCGCGGCGTCGCCGTGTCGTCGACGCAGGTGAGATCGAACGGCACGCAACTCGAAGCCTTGGGGCGGCTGCTCGCGGAGGATCGACTGCGCGTCGCGATCGACAGCACGTTCGCGCTGGCGGATGCGCGCCAGGCTCACGAACGGGCGGCCCGCGGCGGCATCCAGGGCAAGATCATCCTCAGCGTGGCGTGAGATCGAACGCCCCTCACGGATGTCCGAGCGAATTCCTGAGCGCATGGATTTTCCAGGCTAGAATGCAAGGCTCAGTCGGGGCGTAGCGCAGCCTGGTAGCGCATCTGCTTTGGGAGCAGAGGGTCGCGAGTTCGAATCCCGCCGCCCCGACCAACCAACACGAAAGCCGCAAGGAGTCCTGCTCCTTGCGGCTTTTCCTTTTGGTCTGTCACTGAACCGTGTTGGCAGCATGTCGGCCAACGTGTTGACGGGGTGGGCTGGCGATGAGGAAGAGGGAGTTCGAGCGGCTGGTTGAAGCACTCGGCGGGCTGACTCCTGCCCAGTTGCGCCAGGTGTCGCTGCGAGTCGGTGAATTGAACGACCGTCGTGAGGTCCAGGACCTGACGGACAAACGTCGATGCGATGGGCGCCTGTCCGCACTGCGGGAACGCGGAATTCGCGCGCTGGGATCGCACAGCCACAGGGGACCAGCGGTACCGATGCGTCGGCTGCCGCAAGACGTTCACCAGCTTGACCGGCACGCCGTTCGGCCGCGTGCACGACAAGGCAAAGCTGCTGGAAAACGCCGCCTGCATGAAGGACCTGCTCAGCGTGCGCTAGGCTGCTGACCGGATGGGCCTCCACCGGAATACCGCTTTCCGCTATCGGCACCTCATGATGCCGTTGTTGGACAAGCACCAACCAGGCGAGTTGCAGGGTGTCGCTGAGGCTGACGAGGCGTTCTTCAGACACTCCCACAAGGGCAGAAGCGAGGCATGCCGCGCCCGGCGCAGAAGCGAGGCACACCGGCTAGCAAACGGGGCACCTCGCGAGAGCAAGTCGCGGTGCTGACAGCAATAGCTCGGGGCTCGCGGAACAGCTTCATTGCGGTGCTGCCCTCGGTCCCGAGCGCCGCGACGGCGGGCGCCGCCGCAGGCCCCGTCTTGAAGCCCGATACGGTCCTCGTGTCCGACTCCGCCAGCGCATGTAAGACAGCCACCAAAGCACTCGGTATGGTAGTTCGGCAAATCCCGCGCGGCACGCACAGGCTTGGGCCGTACCACATCCAGAACGTCAACGCTCCGCACTGTCGCATCAAGGAGGGCCTGAGGCCCTTCCGAGGCGTCGCCACGAAAAACCTGCCGGTCTACTTGGGTTGGTTCCGCTTCTTCGACCGAACAGCAGGCGCTGCGAAGCCACAACAGCTCGTGCCTGACGCGATTGGCGTGCCGACGAACAGCGACTACGGCGAGACGCTGGCTCAGCGCGAGAAGAACCACTCCATGAACTCTTCGGCAACCTCTGGCGTCATCTCAAGGACGGCCTCGGCGACATTCCCGAACCCCTTGGCAGCGGCAACGGCGGAGAGCGCGCAGACCAGAAAGCCCTCATCCCATTCACGCTCGGCCGCCTGGGCCACAAGCGATGGCAAAGCGGCCAAAGCAGCGAAGTAGTCGGCTCGCAGGTCGTCGGGTATCGCGACGTCCTTCTGTTGCCTCCACGCCTCAACGACGGCCGGGAACTGGAAGTAGGTGAAATCTGCCGTCGAAGGCGAAGTCGCCAGCGCCTTCACCACGTGCGGCACTGCGGCGAAGGACGCCGAGTAGACGTCGTTCTGGTGGGCCAGTGCGCTCCAAAGCGAGAACCAAGGTTCTTGGTTGTCGGCCGACGAAGGCAGTGACACGAACTGGCGAAGCAAATCTGGGATGTCCAAAGCTCGCCCGTAGGCATGCTCCAACTCGCCCCACCGAGGGCTATCGAGGGCCAGGCACGAGACATCGAAGGTGGTCATAGGGCAAGGGCAGGGTTTGACAAGCTAAGTGTCCCAGAGGCGTTCGCCTCGATGCCGCCAGTTGACGACTGGTCACCAACACGGTTTAGTGACAGAGGGCGCGCGTCCCGGGCGACGAAGCGTCTCGCGCCCTACTTCGACACCGCGCGCTTAGGACTCACCAGCTTAGGACTCACCAGCTTCGGCGCCATCGCGCCGACGGTCTTGCGCAGGTGCGCCACCACATGCTGCGCGCGCGCCGACAGCGGCCATTCGGCGCGGTGGATCAACCAGAGCGTGTCCACCACCGGCGAGCCGCAATCGAGCACGCGGATCTCCTCCTGACGAGGGAAAGCGCGGCGCGCATGCCGCGTCAGGACCGTGAAGCCAAGCCCCCGCGCCACCGGCTCCAGCAGCAGGCCGATCTGGTTGCTGAAACCGCGCACCGGCAGGTCGCGCACGCCCGGCGAGCCGGGGAAGTGCCGGCTCAGCAGCCGGTTGGCCATCGCCTGTCCGTCGGGGTGATCGATGAAGCCGATGCGGCGCAGATCGTCCCACTCGGCGCACTTCTCCGCCGCGGGCAGCACGAGCTCCAGCGGCTCCTCCAGGAAGGCGCAGCTCGCCAGCCGCGCATCGTCCGGCCGCAGCGTCACCAGCCCCAGTTCATAGCGGTTGTCGAGCACCGCCTGCAACACGTCGGGATCGGGCGCGAAGCGGTGCCGCACCACCAGCCCGGGACGCTGCGCCTGCAGGTCCAGCAGGTGCGGATACACGAACAGCCCGATACCGCCCGGCGTGATCATGCCGACCTCGCCCTGGCAGGCATCTTCGTCGGCAAGCCGGCCGCGCAGGCGCTGGTCGGCCTCGTCGAGTTCGCGCCAGTAGTCCAGCGTCGCCAGACCGGCCGGCGTCAGTTCGATGGCCCTCGGGCGACGGATCAGCAGCGGTCCCAGCGAGGCTTCCAGATGCCGCACATGCTGGCTGACCGCCGCCTGCGTCAGGTCCAAGGCCTCGGCGGCGCGCGTGAAGCTGCCCAGCCGCGCCAGGGTGGCGAAGCTCCTCAGCCATTGGGGATTCAACATAAGCAAGTCTTATCGCGGCAATAAGGCCGCATCGCTTTCCATTATGGATCGCAGTTCCTAGACTGCCGCCTCCGCAGGTCTTTCCCTGCCCTCCTCTTCCTGCCCAAGGTCGCCATGTCCAGCTTGTTCTCCCCCTTCACCCTCAAGGACGTCGTCCTGCGCAACCGCATCGCCGTGCCGCCGATGTGCCAGTACAGCGCCACCGACGGCCTGGTCAACGACTGGCACCTGACGCACTACGCCGGCCTGGCACGCGGCGGCGCCGGGCTGGTGATCGTCGAGGCCACCGGCGTCTCGCCCGAAGGCCGCATCACGCCGGCCTGCCTGGGCCTGTGGAACGACGAGCAGGCGGCGGGCCTCGCGCGCATCGCCGCCACCATCGCCTCCTTCGGCGCGGTCCCCGGCATCCAGATCGGCCATGCCGGCCGCAAGGCCAGCGCCCACAAACCCTGGGAAGGCGACGACCACATCGCCGCCGGCGACCCGCGCGGCTGGGCCACGCTGTCGCCGTCCGCCGTGGCCTTCGGCAAGGGCCTGCCGCAGGTGCCCAAGGCCATGGACAAGGCCGACATCGCCCGCGTCCAGGCCGACTTCGTCGCCGCCGCGATCCGCGCCCGCGACGCCGGCTTCCGCTGGCTGGAACTGCACTTCGCCCACGGCTACCTGGCACAGAGTTTCTTCTCCGTGCACGCCAACCAGCGCGACGACGAGTTCGGCGGCAGCGCCGAGAACCGCGGCCGCTTCCTGCTGGAGACGCTGCGCGCGGTGCGCCAGGTCTGGCCCGAGCACCTGCCGCTGACGGCGCGTTTCGGCGTGATCGAGTACGACGGTCGCGACGAGCAGACGCTGGCCGAGGCCATCGGCCTGACGCGGGCGATGAAGGCCGAGGGACTCGACCTGCTGAACGTCAGCGTCGGTTTCACCACGCCGCAGGCGCAGGTGCCCTGGGGCCCGGCCTTCCTCGGACCGGTCGCGCAGCGGGTGCGCAGCGAAACCGGTCTGCCGGTGGCCGCCGCCTGGGGTTTCCACACGCCGGAACTGGCCGAACGCGCCGTGGCGGACGGTCAACTGGATCTGGTCATGATCGGCCGCGCGCTGCTGGCCAATCCGCACTGGCCTTATCAGGCTGCGCAGGCGCTGAAGAAGGACAAGCCGACCTGGGTGCTGCCCGCGCCGTATGCGCACTGGCTGGAGCGCTATCAGCCGCAGCTGGGCTGAGGGCTGAGGGCTGAGGGCTGAGCGCCGCGGACGGCGCGGATGGCGCGGATGGCGCGACTCAGCGCCGCGCGACGACGTCCAGCGGCACGGCTGCCGTCTCGACGAAGATCGACGGCCGGAAGCCCTCGGCATGGCCGCTCGGGGCCTTGCCCGAGTCCGACGCCAGCACCTCGATCGCGCGGGCGGACATCGGCTTGGCGAACAGGTAGCCCTGCAGCTCGTCGCAACCCATGGCGACGAGCTGGTCGCGCTGCGCCGGCGTCTCCACGCCCTCGGCGACCACCTTGAGCTGCAGCACCCGCGCCATCTCGACGACGGCGCGCACGATGGCCTGCGCCTCGACGCTGGTCGCCACGTCCGCGACGAAGCTGCTGTCGATCTTGAGTTCCTGGGCCGGCAGTTGACGCAACGCGGCCAGGCTGGAGTAACCGGTGCCGAAATCGTCGATCGACACATGCACGCCCAGCGCGCCCAGGCGCTTGAACGCGCGCCCGGTGACGGTGGCGTGCTCCATCGCGACGGATTCGGTGATCTCGACGGTGAAGCGCTCGGGCCGCAGGCGGTGCTTCTTGAGGCCCTTCTCCAGCCGGGCGATGAAGTCGTCCGACCGCATCTGATACCCCGACACGTTGATGGCCACGCGCATGCGCAGACCCATCTCGCGCCAGCGGGCGGCCTGGGCGAGCGCGGTATCGGCGACCCAGTCGCCGATCGTGTCGATCACGCCGTAGCGCTCCGCGATCGGGATGAAACGCGAGGGACTCACCATGCCCAGCGTCGGATGCCGCCAGCGCAGCAGCGCCTCGACCGCGGTGACCTGCATCGTCCCCGCGTTCATCTTCGGCTGGTAGACCAGCTCGAGTTCCTTGTTCCTGATCGACTCGCGCAGCTCGCGCGCCAGCGTCAGCTCCTCGCGCAGTTCTTCCTCCTGCACCGCGTCGAAGAAGGCGTGGCCGTTGCCGCCCTGGCGCTTCACCGACCGCATCGCCGTCTGCGCGCGCCGGATCAGCCGGATCGAGCTGCCGTGCTCGGGCGACATCGCCACGCCCACCGACAAGCCCACGCGCAAAGGCGTCGCACCGATCACCACGGGCTCGCCCAGGCTCTCCAGGACCTGGCGCACGAGGGCATCGGCCTGCCCCTGCGGGAGCTCGCTCCAGAGCGCGAATTCATCCCCGGCGAGCCGGCCGACGAGCGCCTTCTTGCCGCCGATCTGTCGCAGGCGCTCGGCGGTGCGCACCAGCAGGTGATCGCCGAACGCCTTGCCGTGCTCGTCGTTGACTAGGCGGAAGCCGTCCAGGCCGATGTACAGCAGGCTGCCCTGCCCGCCGCGGCGCTGGAGCGCCTCCAGCGTGGCGGCGAACTCGTCCTCGAAGCGACGCGACAGCAGCAGGCCGGTGAGCCGATCCCGCTGGCGCCGTCGGCCGACGCGAGCGAAGCGCCCCTGGGCCGCCGTCAGCAGGACCAGGGTCAGCACGACGCCCAGCAGGACGCCCAGGAGAACCCACATCAGCGTCAACAACGGCTCCGGAAGCAGCAAGGGCAGGAAGTTCGCATGCTAGGCGTTCAACGCGCTTCCGTGCGCTGGCAGCACCGGAATGCGGGGGCAGGTCTGACCCGCTGTCGCCCTGCGCTGTGAAGAACTCGGCGTCACGAGCGCACTCGACGCCGAAGCAGCCCGTGCGACGCGGCCTGCGCGCGACACCCCACCCTTAGGGGCGATAGGCGCGATGGGCAAGCGCCGATAGGTGGAAACCCCATGCGCACGGCCATGTCAGCACGAAGTCAGGCAGAGACAATGCGCGCTGTTTTTTTGTTTCAAAGCAGCGCCTTTTCCTGTGTGCCTGGTCACGAGCCGGGATGCGGGCGCGGGGCGCGGCAACGGGGACGAACCCGGAAAGATCGAGCACAGCATGGCGCTACAGCATTTGACCGACGAGCAGGTGCAGACCTGGTCGCGCGCGCAGAAGGACGAGTGGTGGTTCAAGAACGTCTTCCGGGGCGACATGGCGCAGCTCTCGCTGCGCTCCGGCTTCACCGGCTTCATGCTGGGGGGCATCCTGGCGGCGACCTCGCTGTACATCGGCGGCAAGACCGGCATCAGCGTCGGCGTCGGCCTGACCTCGGTGATCCTGGCCTTCGCGATGTTCCGCATCTTCGCGACGCTGGGCTGGGCCGCGGACTACACGATCCTGGAGAACAACTGCACCCAGTCGATCGCGACGGCCGCCGGCTACGTGGTGTCGCCGCTGTTCTCGTCGCTGGCGGCGTACATGCTGGTGGTGGACCACATCGTGCCGTGGTGGCAGATGATGGTCTGGATGATCGTGATCGCGATCCTGGGCGTGCTGGTGGCCTTCCCGATGAAGCGGCGCTTCATCAACGAGGACCAGCTCCCCTTCCCTGAAGGCCGCGCCTGCGGCGTGGTGCTGGACTCGCTGTACACCGGCGAGGGCGGCGAAGGCATCTACAAGGCCAAGCTGCTGGCCAAGGTCGCCGGCGCCGCCGCGCTGTACCAGGCCATCGTCAGCGACGGCTGGATGAAGCTGCTGCAGTTCAAGATCCTGCGCATGGACCAGTGGGCCGGCATGACCGAGCCCTGGACCTTCCATGAGCGGCTGGACCAGTACTACTACGGCCTGGCGGCCAAGGCCGACATCTGGATCCCCAAGATCCTGGGCACCGACATCCGCGTGCTGGGCCTGCGCCTGACGCTGGACGCGGCGATGCTGGGCGTGGGCGGGCTGATGGGCATCGCGGTGGCGACGAGCTGCCTGCTGGGCGCCTTCGTCAACTTCGTGGTGCTGGCGCCGATCATGATCCAGGCCGGCGACATCGTGCAGCGCGTGGGCCCGACCGGCGCGCTGATCCCGATCTCGCGCGTGGAGATCGTCAACCAGTGGTCGATGTGGTGGGGCGTGGCGATGATGGTCGCCGGCTCGCTGACCACGCTGCTGGCCAAGCCCGACCTGTTCCTGGCGGTGTTCAAGGTCTTCAAGAAGAAGCCCGCGGGCAAGAGCGAGGGCAGCGACCTGCTGAACCACATCGAGGTGCCGCTGTGGATCTCCTACGTCGGCGTGCCGGTCTTCGGCGTGCTGGCGGCGTGGACCTCGCACGCCTTCTTCGGCGTGCCCTTCCTGATGGCGCTGATCTCGCTGCCGCTGATCTTCGTGCTGACGGTGATCTGCACGAACTCGATGGCGCTGACCTCGTGGACGCCCACCGGCGCGCTGTCCAAGATCACGCAGTTCACGATGGGCGCGATCGACCGTTCCAACCCGGCCTCCAACCTGGTGCCGGCGGGGATGACGGCCGAGATCGCGTCCAACGCGGCCAACCTGCTGAGCGACATCAAGCCGGGCTACATGCTGGGCGGCAAGCCGCGCCATCAGGCCATCGGCCACATCATCGGCGTGGTGGCGGGCGTGCTGTTCTGCGTGCCGCTGTTCTTCCTGCTGTTCGTGCCGAAGAACGCCGAGGGCGTGCGCAGCACGGCGACCATCATCTCGGACCAGTTCTCGATGCCGGCCGCGGTGCAATGGCGCGGCGTGGCGGAGATCATCGCCAACGGGCTGCACAGCCTGCCGGCGTCGGCGCTGATCACGATGGCGATCGCGGCGGTCTGCGCGGTGGTGATCGAGGTGATCAAGATGGCGACCAAGGGCAAGTTCCCGCTGTCGTCGGTGGCGATCGGCCTGGGCGTGGTGCTGCCGCCGGAGTCGACCTTCGCGATGTGGGTCGGCGCCATGATGTTCTTCGTGATGGGCAAGCTCTACAAGACGCCGGGCACCAAGGGCTGGAAGCGCTGGGTGGACGGCTGCGAGCCGATCTGCGCGGGCCTGATCTCGGGCGCGGCGCTGATGGGCATTGGCAACGCGATCGTCAACGTGCTGATCTGAGTTTGAGCTTATCGACTGTCGATCGGACAAGGATCGACTTCGAACCGATCCACGGCCGCCGTTGACGGCGGATCGCGTGGCACAATTCGGGCCCTTCGGAGGCGTGGGAACGCCTTCCAAGGGCCCGAAGTCGTTTCCGGACGTCGGGCCGTCAACTGACTGATTTCAGTCTGCCCGTAGCTCAACTGGATAGAGCAGCTGCCTTCTAAGCAGCAGGTCGGGGGTTCGAGTCCCTCCGGGCAGGCCACGCCTGCGAGACGTGTCTTAGCGGCTACCCACCTGACAGTGCTTCCATTGCCTCGTTGCCGGACGACATGCTGCAATCGGCGCGGCGCTGTCGCCTTCCGAAGCAACGGAGAGACTCCCTTGACACCGATTCGATGCCTCGCGCTCGCAGCCCTGCTGAGCATTTCCCTTTCCGCCCAAGCGGAACCCGAGATCCAGGTCGGCTTCTCGCCGGAAGGCTCGGCGCGGCAGCTCGTGCTGGAGACCATTGGCGGCGCCAAGGAGCGCATCCAGATCCTGGCCTACGCCTTCCAGGCGCCGGACATCATGCAGGCGCTGGTCGACGCCAAACAGCGCGGCGTGCAGGTGCAGGTCGTCGTGGACAAGAAGCGCAACCAGAACAAGCCGAGCAAGAAGGCGATGGACTTCGTGACGAGCAAGGGCGTGGAGCTGCGCACCAACGACCACTTCCACATCCACCACGACAAGACCATCATCGTGGACGGACATACCGTGGAGACGGGCTCGTTCAACTTCGCGCCTTCGGCGGAGACGCTCAACTCTGAGAACGTCGTCGTGATCCGGAACGCGCCGGAGGTCGTCCGGCAATACCTGGCGCACTGGCAGTCGCGTTGGGATCTCGGTCAGCCTTACGTATCGAAGTCCTTCCCGGACAAAGCGGCCGCCGCGCCTGTGCCTTGAGCGCGCCCGTCCTGAATCGGACCGGAACATAGGGGCACGCGGATCCGCTGATACTGTTCCTTTCCGTGCCGATCCACGCCCTGTCCCGACGCCTCTCGATGCTGCTGTCCGCGCTCCGCAAGCTCTTCAAGTTCCTGCTCTTCCTGCTGCTCGCCCTCGCCTTGCTGGCGGTCTGGGGGCTGCTGATCGAGCCCCGCTGGGTGGCCCGGCGCGACCTCCCCGTCGAGGTGCCCGGTTGGCGCGGCCCGCCGGGACTGAAAGTGGTGGTCGCCTCCGACTGGCACATCGCGCACGAATTCAAGCGCGTCATGACGATCGCGCGCGCCAACGCCATCGTCGACGAGATCAACGCCGCCAAGCCCGACGTCGTGCTGTTGCCGGGCGACTTCATCTCCGGACGCGGTGAGGACGGCACCACGCCGGAAGACGTGGCCGCCGTGCTGGGCCGGCTGCGGGCCACGCACGGCGTGTACGCGGTGCTGGGCAACCACGACTGGTGGACCGACGGTGCGCGCTTCAATCAGGCGCTGAGCGCGGCGGGCATCCGGGTGCTGCTCAACGAGGCGGTGCCGCTGCCCCGCACCGACGTGTGGGTGCTGGGCATCGGCGACCGGACCTCGATGCACAGCGATCCGGCCCGCGCCGCGCGCCAGTTCCCGGCCGGCGCCCAGGCGCTCACGCTGATGCATGACCCGGCCAGCGCGCTCGGGCTGCCGCCAGTGCCAGGCCTTGCCGTGGCCGCGCACACGCACGGGGGCCAGGTCTGGATCCCCTTTGTCGGCTCCGCCGTCGCGCCGCACGGCTGGCCGAAGGACAAGACCCATGGCTGGGTCGACATCGGCGGCAGGCCGGTCTACATCACCAGCGGCCTGGGCGTCAGCATCTATCCGATCCGCATCAACATGCGGCCGGAGTGGGTGATGTTCACCGTCGGCGCCCCGGCGCGCCGCTCCTGAACCGGCGATGCCCAAGATGAGATCCGCCGCGCCCTCGCTCTTGTCACTGCTCGCCCTGCTCGTGTGGAACACGCCCGCTCACGCGGCGTGCGACCGCAGCTCGTGGACGGGGACGATAGGCGCCGCTGCGATCTCGCTGACCTTTGGCGATCCGGAAGGCGACGGGCGGCCTGCGCCGGCCCGCTACTACTACCGCCGCTCCCTGAAGGAGCTCTACCTGCGCGCGGGCAAGGCGGATCCGTCCATCTGGGAAGAGTCCGATGAGTCAGGTCGCGTCACGGGCAGCATCCAACTGGATTGCCGTGGCGACAGGCTCACGGGCACCTGGCGCTCGCCAGATCGCCGACGCGCGTTGCCCGTGTCGGCCCGCCCGGCCTCGGACATGGACGGGTACCACGCCGAACATCTGCGCGATCTGAAGGTCGACGAGGAAACCACACACGACTTCGAGGGCCATGTCTACGACAAGCAGGAGGTGTCAGGCATCCCGTCCGTGTCGACGATCGCGCTGTGGGGGGACGAGCCCGGCATCGCCGGCATCAACACGCAGCTCTGGCGGGAGGCGAAGGACGCCATGGGCGAAGCACTCGACTGCACCGGCGAAGGTCGGATGCGTCGTGGACTGCAGCATGGCTACGAATACGGCTGGAATCAACGGCCCGCTGCGTGGAACGAGCGCTACGTCGTGGTCATGACCAGCCACGAACAGTATTGCGGCGGCGCGCATCCGATATCCGGCAGCTATGCCACCGTCTACGAGCTCGTCAGCGGCAAGACGGTCGACGCGGCCCAGTGGCTGATGCCGGCCTACCGCAAGGACATCGATCTGACATCCTTGCTGGGCCGACTCCTGGTCGGACTTTATCTCTCCGTCGAGGACGGCGAGACCGAGTGCCTCGACAAGGTCGCCGCCAGCGGGAGGCTGATGTACCCCACGCGCGGAGGACTCGTCTTCAAGGTCGCCGCGGGGGCCTATGTCTACAGCCCCTGCATGCGCGATGTGACGATTCCCTGGGAACAGGCCGCGCCGTTCCTGGCGCCGGAAGGCCGCCTGGCAGCGAAAGCGTTTCGCTGAAAGCCAGCAGCCCGCGATTGAGGGAGACAGTCCGCGGCGCCCCGGCGCTAGCATGGCCGCCATGTGCTACAGCGCCCGCATCCGCCAGGAGTGGAAGACCTTCTGCGCCCGACTGGGCGTGAAGATCCCGCTGGCCGAATACATCGCGCTCTTCTGGGAGCGCGCCGACGGTCGCAAGCTGGCGATCCCCAAGACGATGGAGGCGTTGTTCGCGGACCCGCGCACCGAGGAGGAGCAACGCGCCTGGGCGGCCATCGTCCGCTACCGCGCGACGCGGACGTCGGAGATCGAGCAGGAGCTCTTCGACCTGCGCCGCCGCGTCGCCGACGCCGACCGCAAGCTCGCCGCAAGAGCCACCAAGTCCGCCGAGGACAGCCGCCGCATCGCCACGAACAAGATCGAGCAGCGCCTGCGCTGGCTCGGCGACCTGCGCCGAGACCCAGCGACCGAGGAGCAGGACGCGCGCATCTACCCTGGCTGGTACGTGCCCGTCATCGTCATGGAGAACGGGGAGCGCGTGCTCAAGCCGATGCGCTACCAGTGCCGCCCCGCCGGCAAGCCCGCCTTCTTCGACGCCAAATACCCCGGCACGTACAACGCGCGGCGCGACAGCCTCTCCGGCTTCTGGAAGGGCCAGTTCGGCGTGAGCCACGGCGTGATGGTCGCGGACGCGTTCTTCGAGGTCGTCGAGCGCGACGGCGCGAAGGCGGTGCTCGAGTTCCGTCCGCAGGGTCTCGGCGACATGCTGGTGGCCTGCCTGTGGTCGCGCTGGGAGGCGCCCGGGGAGCCGTCGCTGCTGTCCTTCGCGGCCATCACCGACGAGCCGCCGCCCGAGATCGCGGCCACCGGGCACGATCGCTGCGTGATCCCGATCAAGGAAGCCAACCTCGACGCGTGGCTGAATCCGCAAGGCGATCTGGCGGCCATGCAACGCCTGCTCGACGACCGCGAGCGACCGTTCTACGAGCATCGGCTCGCGGCCTGAGCGCGTCGCTTCCCCGCGACCGACGAGGACGTCCTCTCTCGAGGAGCCGGACACGCGTGATAGCCTCGCGCCCCATGTCCCAAGAGCGCCAAGAGCCACGAGAGCCACGAGAGCCACGAGAGCCACGAGAGCCACGAGAGCCCCTAGAGCCCCACGAGCTCCACAAGCCGACCGTCGACGACGCCCCCGCGCGCGCCTCGCTGCCCGAGGTGCTCCTGCTCGCCAGCGTCTTCGTCATCGCCGCCTGCGGGCTGGTCTACGAGCTGGCCGCCGGCGCGCTCGCGAGCTACCTGCTCGGCGACTCCGTCCTGCAGTTCTCGACCATCATCGGCGCCTACCTCTTCGCGATGGGCGTGGGGTCCTGGCTGTCGCGCTACATCGACCGGCAACTGGTCGCGCACTTCCTGCGGCTGGAGCTGCTGGTCGGCGTCATCGGCGGCCTGATGCCCGCCGCGCTCTTCACCGCGCACAGCCTGCTGCCGCCGTCCCAGGTCGCCGCCTTCCGCGTGCTGCTGTACGGGCTGGTGCTGCTGGTCGGCACCCTCGTGGGCCTGGAGATCCCGCTGGTGATGCGCATCCTCAAGCGCCACTTCCGCCAGCGCTACGCGCTCAAGGAACTGGTGTCGCAGGTGCTGACCTTCGACTACCTGGGCGCGCTGCTGGTCGCCGTCGCCTTCCCGCTGCTGCTGGTGCCCCACCTCGGGCTGGTGCGCACCGGACTGTTCTTCGGACTGCTGAACGTCGCCGTCGCGGTGTGGGCGCTGTGGCTGTTCCGCGCGGAACTGCGCGGCTGGCGGTCGCACGCGGTGACCTGCGCGGTCTCGATCGGGCTGCTGGCCGCGGCGATGGCCGGCGCCGACCGGCTCAGCACCTGGGCCGAGGACCGCTTCTACGGCGAGCAGATCGTTTTCAAGGAAAGCAGCAACTACCAGCGCATCGTCGTCACGCAGGGCGCTGCGGGCACGCGGCTGTTCCTCAACGGCAACCTGCAGTTCCACTCCCGCGACGAGTACCGCTATCACGAGGCCCTGGTGCATCCCGCGATGGCCGCGCAGGGCGCGCCGCGCAAGGTGCTGGTGCTGGGCGGCGGCGACGGCATGGCGGTGCGCGAGATCCTGCGCTACCCGTCCGTCGATCACATCACGCTGGTCGAGCTCGACCCGCACATGACGAGGCTGTTCTCGACGATGCCGCTGCTCAGGCAGCTGAACAAGGATGCGCTGCTCAGCCCGAAGCTGCACATCGTCAACACCGACGCCTTCGGCTGGCTGGAGACGACGGACGAGATCTTCGACGTCATCGTCATCGACTTCCCCGACCCGAGCAATTTCGCGCTCGGCAAGCTGTACACGGCCAGCCTCTACAAGATGGTCGACCAGCACCTGAGCGCGTCCGGCTACGCGGTGATCCAGTCGACCTCGCCGCTGGTGGCGCCGCGCGCGTTCTGGACCGTGGTGAACACGGTGGAGTCGGTCGGCCTCACGGCGACGCCGTACCACGCGCACGTGCCGAGCTTCGGCGAATGGGGCTTCGTGCTGGCGAGCCGCCGGCCGTGGTCGACGCCGAGGAAGCTGCCCGACGGGCTGCGCTTCCTGAGCCTGGACGGCATCCCGGCGCTGATGAGTTTCCCGCCGGACATGGCGCGGCCGGAGCACCTCGAAGTGAACCGGCTCTCCAACCAGGTGCTGGTCCACGAGTTCGAGCGTGAATGGGGCAAGCTGCATTGAAGCGCCGCGACCTGCTCACGCGCACGCTGACGGCCTCGCTCGCGGCGTCGCTGGTGCCGCTGCTGTCGGCCTGCGGGCGCGAGGCGCGGCCGCTCGCCGAGCGGCTGGCGGAGCGCCTCGCGGAACTCCCCGGCGGATGGACCGGCGCGAACTGGGAGCGCGGTCATCGGCTGCGCGGTCCCCTCCCCGGCTGGTCGACAGCCACCGGTGCCCCCAAGCGCGCGCAGGTGCTGGTGCTCGGCGCGGGAATCGCGGGCCTGGCTTGCGCGCGTCGGCTGCGGCTGCAAGGCGTCGATGTGGCGCTGCTGGATCTGGAGGATCGACCCGGCGGCAACAGCCGCGGCCATCGGATCGGCGCGGGGCCTGCGCTCGGCGAGGGTCTGCGCTGCCCGCTCGGGGCGCACTACCTGCCGACGCCGGGACCGGAAGCGCTCGAGGTGCGGGCGCTGCTGGAGGACCTCGGCCTCGCGCGCCAGGAGCACGGCAAGACCGTCTACGAGGAGCGCTGGCTCTGCCACAGCCCGCAGGAGCGGCTCTGGTGGAAGGACCAATGGGTCGACGGCCTGCTGCCGCCGGCGGAGTCGCCGGACGTGCTGGCGCAGTACCAGCGGTTCGGCAAGCTGGTCGACCAGGCGCGGCACGAGGTCGGTTTCGCGATGCCGAGCACGCATCACGCGTGGACGCCGGCGCATCAGGCGCTCGATGCGAAGACCTTCGCCGCGTGGCTCGATGAGCATCAGCTGACTGCGGCGCCGTTGCGCTGGTACCTCGACTACTGCTGCCGCGACGATTACGGCGCCGATGCGACGCAGGTCTCCGCGTGGGCGGGGCTGCACTACTTCGGCAGCCGTCACGGCTTCATGAGCGGCGAGGAACGCGAGGCCGTGCTGACCTGGCCGCAAGGCAACGGCTGGTTGTCGGAGCGCCTCGCCGCGCCATTGGCGGAATCCTTCCACGGCGGCCGCACGGCGCTGCGCGTGCGCGAGGAACGCCATGGGGTGCAGGTGCTCGTCTGGAACGACAAGGACCAGGTGGCGGAGCGATGGGAAGCCGATCAGGTCGTGATGGCGATGCCGTTGTTCATCGCGGCGAGGCTGCCGGAGCAGCCGCCATCCGCGCTCACGGAAGCCGCCAGCGGCATGCGCTACGCGCCGTGGCTGGTGGCGAACCTGCTGCTGGACGCGCCGCCGCTGGAACGGCTGGGCGCACCGATGTCCTGGGACAACGTCGCCTACGGCGGCGAGGCCCTGGGCTACGTCAACGCGAACCAGCAGGACCTCGACCCGAGCCGCGGCCCGATGGTGCTGACGGCCTACCGCTCGTTGCGCGAGTCGCAGCGCAAGGACCTGCTGCAGGACGACTGGCGAGCCTGGAGCGCCCGCGTGCTCGCGGACATGGCGCCCCTGCATCCGGACCTGCCCGAGCGGCTGCAGCGCATCGAGCTGATGCGATACGGGCACGCGATGAGCATTCCGCATCCGGGCCTGCGCGGGTCGCCAGCGCTGGCCGCGCTGCGCGAGCGCGCGCAAGGTCGGCTCCACTTCGCGCATGCGGACCTGGCGGGGTATTCGGTGTTCGAAGAGGCCTTCACGCAAGGTGAGACCGTGGCCGCACGTCTGCTTGGCAGAGGTCGCGCAAGCGCATGAGCGCGATCCCTCGCGTCCGGATTCACGGGAACACCGCATCGACGCCCCGATCCCGCATCATGCGGAGCAGCCTGAGCTCCGCTCCCTGGGGCTTGCCCAGTCCCCGCTCCCATCGACGAAGGCGTCGGGCCGTCGTGTTGAGCATGCGAGCCAGCGTGTAGACGTTGCACGAGGGCTGCGCCAGGATTGCCCGGAAGTCCTCTGGCGTGAGCGGCTCCGGAGGCAGCATGCCCGCATGCTCGATCCTCCGGATCGCGTCGTCATCGAATGCGCCGCACGCGTGGAGCTCTCGACTCATACGAAGCAGCTCCAGGATCGTTTCATTCTTCCTCTTGCGCATCACAGTTCAACTCCTTCAGCTTTTGATTGGCCACGGCCTCTGACAGGCTCGCCTCAGGCAGGGCATTCAGATCACGCGCCGTCTCCGCGCAGAACAGACGCGTCTCCGGATCGACGTCATCCATCGCGCTCTTGGCGAAACCCTTGATGAAGAACCACGGCCCGCCTCGGCGATTGGCGACGAGCGCGCGATACCCGCCTCGCTTGCCAGCCCCAGATCGTGCGATCCGCTTCTTGACGAGTCCACTACCCAGATCTGCGTCTGATCAATCCCCGTGCCATTTCAGCCACAGCGCGGCACAGGTCGCTCTCACTCAAGACCTGCTTGCTCATCCATCGGCGAAATCCTTGCGTCACGTACACGGGTCCAATCACGTCGACTTCCCGCGAAGCTGCGATGACGGTCAGTGCTGCGTGTTGCGCTTGGAAATCTCGTCCTGAAGAGGGCCGCCTGTTGGGGGAGCGAAGGGACGCTCCGCGGACACGACTTCCTTGGTTCGGCCCCGGCCCACGCGGACAGGGTCGGACCGTTGCAGCGCATTGAGTTCGCGCATGCGGACCTGGCGGGCTACTCGGTGTTCGAGGAGACGTTCACGCAGGGGGCAGTGGTGGCGACCCGCATCCGCCACGCGCGCTGATCAGGCGAGATTCGCCTGATAGACGCGGACCCGCATCTCCAGCGTCGGCATCAGGTCGCGCGTCGCAACGCGAATGTCGTATTCAGCCTGCAGATTCAGCCAGAACCTGGGATCCATGCTGAAAAACAACCCGAGCCGCATGGCGGTATCCACGGTAATCGGTCGTTGTCCATTCACCAGATCGCTCACACGGCTCGGCGGTACGTCGATGTCGGCCGCAAGTTGACGGGCGGTCAGCTTCATCGGCTTCATGAATTCCTCGAGGAGGATCTCCCCGGGATGGATTTCGTCTAGCAGCTTGGCCATAAGGATCTAGTGGTAGTCGACGATCGCAACGTTGTGTGCGCCGTCCAGCCTCCATGAAAAGCAGATGCGCCACTGGTCATTGATGCGGATGCTGTATTGCCCCTTCCGATCGCCGCAGAGGGCTTCCAGGCGGTTCCCTGGTGGAACCTTCAGCGCGCCCACCACCGTCGCGGCATGAACCATCAAGAGCTTGCGCCTCGCCACGCGCTCGATGCGCCGGAAGCGAGGCACCACCTTGCTGGAAAAAAGTGCCTCAGTGTCGGCACAGCCGAATGAACAGATCCTGCCACATCGTGTTCCGCCACACAGAATCCGCCAAGCAGAACTTCAGGTGGTTTTTCGCCTCCCGGTGACTTGATCATGCAGACCGCTTCCTGGATTTCCGTCACCCTTGCCAAGCTTGAAAGGGGCGTGGAGGCTTGTCATACAGAGCAGGTCATTGAGGTGACATCTCCCGCCGACGTGAGTCACCAGAATGGACGCGCACCTCACAACCCAAGGTTCGACATGCCACACAACCTCGACCAGGCCATCCTCCTCGCCCCCGCCGGCGGACACCGCTTCGCCGGTGCGACGAATGCGGCCTACGCCAACATGGTCGGGCCGTTCGGCGGCACGACGGGCGCGGCGATGCTCAACGCGGCCTTGCTGCATTCGGAGCGCATCGGCGAGCCGATCGCGCTGACGATCAACTTCTGCAGTCCGCTCGCCGACGGCGCCTTCGAGGTCGAAACCCGCCCCGCCCGCACGAACCGGTCGACGCAGCATTGGGTGCTGGAGCTCACGCAGAACGGCGAGGTCGCCGCGACCGGCAGCGCCGTCTTCGCGCAGCGTCGCGAGACCTGGTCCGCGAAGGAAGCCGAGCTGCCCGCGGACGTGCCGCCCGCATCAGCACTCAGTCCGCTGCCGAAGGTCGGCTTCCTGCCCGCCTGGGTCTCGCGCTACGACATGCGCTTCCTGCCCGGGTTCGCGCCGGGGCCCTTCGACGGCCAGGAACAGCCCCATTCGATCAGCCGCTACTGGGTGCGCGACGAGCCCGCGCGACCCATGGACTTCCCGTCCCTCGCCGCGATCTGCGACAGCTTCTTCCCGCGCATCTTCGTCCGCCGCCGCAAGCCCGGCGCCATCGGCACCGTCACGCTGACGACCTACTTCCATGCGGACTCGGCCCAGCTCGCGCGGCAGGGCGACCGCCACGTGCTAGCAATGGCGAAGGCCCTCAACTTCCGCAACGGTTACTTCGACCAGACCGCCGAAGTCTGGAGCGACGACGGCCAGATGCTGGCCAGCACGCACCAGATGGTCTATTTCAAGGAATGAGGAAGGACGCCGGACTCAGCCGCCCGTGACCGGCGGGAAGAACGCCACTTCCGCGCCGTCGTCGACGGGCGTGTCCTCGGGCAGGATCTGCTGGTTCAGCGCGCAACGGATCGCGCGGCCACGCGCGAGCGCTTCCGCGTGCGCCGCGTCGCTGGCGATCAGCGCATCGCGGATCGAGCCCAGCGTCGCCCCGGCATGGTGCGGGAAGCGCTCGTCGGTTCCCAGGGCCTCGCGCAGCGAGGCGAAGTAGCGCACGGTGATCGTCATGTCGGGTCGATGGGTCAAGACAGCTGTCAGAACAGGTTTCAGAACAGGTTTCAGAACAGCTCGCTGAACGGAATGAAGCGCAAGACCTGCCCCGGTGTCACCGTGCTGCCCGGCGGCAGGTCGATCAGACCGTCGGCCCACGCCGCCGAACTCATCACGCCCGAACTCTGGTTGCCGAACAGCTGCAGGCCGCCGGCGTCGCTCAGCTTCGCGCGCAGGAACTCCCGCCGCTTGTCGGCCTTGGTCCAGGTGAACTCGGCCGGCAGCGGCAAGGCGCGCGGCGTCAGCTGCGTCGCGCCCTGCATCCGCAGCAGCACCGGCCGCACGAACAGCAGGAAGGTCACGAAGCTGGACACCGGATTGCCCGGCAGTCCGATGAACCAGGTGCGCCCGCCGGTGCTGGTGACTTCGCCGAACGCCAGCGGCTTGCCCGGCTTGATCGCGATCTGCCACAAGTCCAGCCGGCCTTCGCGCTCGAGCGCGGGCTTGAGGTGGTCTTCCTCGCCGACGGACACACCGCCCGAGCTGAGGATCAGGTCCGCGTCCTTGGCCGCCTCGCGCAACGCGGCGCGGGTCGCGTCGAGCGTGTCAGGCACGATGCCCAGGTCCCGCACCTCGCAGCCCATGGCCAGCAGCAGCGCGTGCAGCGTCGTGCGGTTGGAGTTGTAGATCTGACCGGGGCCGAGTGGCTGGCCCGGCAGCACCAGCTCGTCGCCGGTCGAGAACAGCGCGACGCGCGGCCGCGCCGCCACCGTCAACGCCGCCGCGCCGGCCGTCGCCGCCAAGCCCAGCGAGGCCGCATTCAGGCGCATGCCGGCGCGCAGCACCGGCTGCCCGACGCGAAGGTCCTCCCCGCGGCGACGGATGTGGAGGCCCACCGTCAGTGGTCCATTGATGCGCACTTGGCCGAAGTTGCCCGCGACGCCCGTGGCATCGGCGATCGCCTCGCATTGCTCCTGCATCAGCACCGAGTCGGCGCCTTCAGGCACCGTCGCGCCGGTGAAGATCCGCGCCGCGGTGCCGGGCTGCAGCGGCCGGGGCACCGAGCCCGCCGGCACGCGCTGCGAGACCGGCAGCACCGCGCCTTCGCCGCCCAGCGCCGCGACGTCGGCCGCGCGCATCGCGTAGCCGTCCATCGCGCTGTTGTCGTAGGGCGGCACGTCCAGCGGCGAGTCCAGGTCCTGCGCCAGCACGCGGCCGCGCGCCAGCGGCGTCGTCACCGACTCGGTCCGGCCCAGCGAGGTGACTTGCGAGAGCAGGCGCTCCAGCGCCTCCTCCATCGGCATCATCGGCGCGCGGGGAGAGGTCGTGGAGGTTGTGGGGGCCGAAGCGGCGGCAGCGACCCCAGCATTCGCGGCCGTTCCCGGAACATGCTTCGCGTCAGACATGGTCGACGATGAACTGCTTGACCTGTTCCACCGAGACCGGCATCACGCTGACGCGCTTGGGACGCGTCTCGAGATCGTCGAGCGCGGCCGGCCGCGGCGGCACGATGCCGAGCGCTTCCTCGATGGTGCCGGCAAACTTGGCCGCCAGCGCCGTCTCCAGCACCAGCATGGTCACGCCGGACTCGCGCCGGGCGAGCGCCACCTTCAAGCCATCCGCCGTGTGCGTGTCGATGACGACGCCGTACTGCTGGTGGCACAGGCGGATCGTCGCGACGCGGTCTTCATGCGTGCTGCGGCCCGAGACGAAACCGTAGCGTTCGCCGATGCGCGCGCGCTCCTCGGCGGTGATCTCGAAGAAGCCCTTCGAGGCCAGCTCCTCGCCGAACAGGCGCTTCACGCGGTCGCCATCCCGGTCCAGCAGGTCGAACACGAAGCGCTCGAAGTTGCTCGCCTTGGAGATGTCCATCGACGGGCTGGAGGTCTCCAGCGTGTGCTCCGCGCCGCGCGGGCGATAGACGCCGGTGCGGAAGAACTCGTCGAGCACGTCGTTCTCGTTGGTCGCCACGACCAGGCGCTCGATCGGCAGGCCCATCCGCCGCGCCACGTGGCCCGCGCAGACGTTGCCGAAGTTGCCCGACGGCACGGTGAAGCTCACGCGTTCGCCCTCGGCCTTCGTGGCCTGGAAGTAGGCGGCGAAGTAGTAGACGACCTGTGCCAGCAGCCGCGCCCAGTTGATCGAGTTGACGGTGCCGATGCGGTAGCCGCGCTTGAACGCGAGGTCGTTGGACACCGCCTTGACGATGTCCTGGCAGTCGTCGAACACGCCCTGCACCGCGATGTTGTGGATGTTGGGATCCTGCAGGCTGAACATCTGCGCCTGCTGGAACGGGCTCATGCGGCCGTGCGGGCTCAGCATGAAGACCTGGATGCCGGCCTTGCCGCGCATCGCGTACTCGGCGGCGCTGCCGGTGTCGCCGGAGGTCGCACCGAGGATGTTGAGCGTCTCGCCGCGGCGTTGCAGCTCGTACTCGAACAGCTGGCCGAGCAGCTGCATCGCCATGTCCTTGAACGCCAGCGTCGGGCCATTGGACAGCGCGACCAGCGCCAGGCCCGGCTCCAGCGGCTTCAGCGGCGTGATCTGCGGCGTGCCGAAGACGGCTTCGGTGTAGGTCCGGTGCGCGATCGCCTTCAGGTCGGCGGCGGGGATGTCGTCGATGTAGAGCGACAGGATCTCGAACGCCAGGTCGGCGTAGGACAGGCCGCGCCAGCGCGCCAGCGTCGCGCCGTCGACCTGCGGGTACGAGGTCGGCAGGTACAGCCCACCGTCGGGCGCCAGGCCCTCCAGCAGGATGTCGCAGAAGTGGCGCTCGGTCTTGTCGCCGCGGGTGCTCAGGTACTTCACGCCAGCTCTTCCTTGCGCAGCTTCACGATCGGCGCCAGCACCGTCGTCAGGGCCTGCATCTTCGCCAGCGCCTCGCTCATGCGGCCTTCCTGCGTGTCGTGCGTCAGGATGATCAGGTCGGTCTGGCTCTCGCCTTCGGCCGACTCGCGCTGCAGCACCGCGTCGATGCTGATCTCGTGTTCGGCCAGGATGGTCGTGATGCGCGACAGCACGCCCGCCTGGTCCGCCACCCGCAGCCGCAGGTAGAAGGCGGTCTGCACCTGCGCCATCGGCAGGATGGGCGTGTCGTTCATCGCGTCCGGCTGGAAGGCCAGGTGCGGCACGCGGTGGTCCGGATCGGCCGTCGCCAGGCGTGTGATGTCGACGAGGTCGGCGATCACCGCCGAGGCCGTCGGCTCCGCGCCCGCGCCCTTGCCGTAGTACAGCGTCGTGCCGACGGCGTCGGCCTGCACCAGCACCGCGTTCATCGCGCCTTCGACATTGGCGATCAGGCGGCCCGCGGGAATCAGCGTCGGATGCACGCGCAGCTCGATGCCGTTCTCTCTTCTGCGCGCGATGCCCAGCAGCTTGATGCGGTAGCCGAGCTGCTCGGCGTACTTGATGTCGGTCGCCTGCAGCGCCGTGATGCCCTCGACATGCGCCTGCTCGAACTGCACCGGGATCCCGAACGCGATCGCGCTCATGATCGTGGCCTTGTGCGCGGCGTCCACGCCCTCGATGTCGAAGGTCGGATCGGCCTCGGCGTAGCCCAGCCGCTGCGCCTCCTTCAGCACCGTCGCGAAGTCCAGCCCCTTGGAGCGCATCTCCGACAGGATGAAGTTGGTCGTGCCGTTGATGATCCCGGCGATCCACTCGATGCGGTTGGCCGTCAAGCCTTCGCGCAGCGCCTTGATGATGGGGATGCCGCCGGCCACCGCCGCCTCGAAGGCGACCATCACGCCCTGCTCGCGCGCCGCGGCGAAGATCTCGCTGCCGTGCACCGCGAGCAGCGCCTTGTTGGCCGTCACCACGTGCTTGCCGGCCTTGATCGCGTCCAGCACCAGCGTGCGCGCGATGCCGTAGCCGCCGATCAGCTCGACGACGATGTCGATCTCCGGATTGGCGATCACCTCGCGCGCGTCGGACACCACCGTGCAGGCGTCGCCGACGATGCTGCGGGCGCGCTCGACGTCCAGGTCGGCCACCATCGCGATCTCGATGCCGCGGCCGGCGCGTCCGCGGATCTCCGCCTGGTTGCGGCGCAGCACCTGGAAGGTGCCGCTGCCGACGGTGCCAATGCCCAGCAGGCCAACTTTGATCGGGTTCATCGTCTTGTCTTTCAGAAGGTCGGGAGGTCAGCGTGCGTGGCGTTTGCGGTATTGCGCCAGGAATCGCTCGATGCGGCCGATGGCTTCACGGAGATCGTCCGTGTTGGGCAGGAACACGAGCCGGAAATGATCGGGGGCCTGCCAGTTGAAGCCCGTCCCCTGGACGATCAGCACCTTCTCTTCGGCCAGCAGCTCGTAGGCGAACTGCTGGTCGTCCTCGATCGGGTAGATCGTGGGGTCGAGGCGGGGGAACATGTACAGCGCGGCCTTGGGCTTGACGACGCTCACGCCGGGGATCTGCGTCAGCAGCTCGTACGCGAGGTCGCGCTGGTGGCACAGCCGGCCGGTCGGCGCGACCAGGTCCTTGATGCTCTGGTAGCCGCCCAGCGCCGTCTGGATCGCGAGCTGGCCCGGCGTGTTGGCGCACAGGCGCAGCGAGGCCAGCATGTTCAGGCCCTCGATGTAGTCGCGGGCATGGCGCTTCTCGCCCGACACCACCATCCAGCCGGCGCGGTAGCCGCAGCTGCGGTAGTTCTTCGACAGGCCGTTGAAGGTCACGAACAGCACGTCGTCGGCCAGGCTGGCCATGCTGGTGTGGGTGTTGCCGTCGTAGAGCGTCTTGTCGTAGATCTCGTCGGCGAAGACGATCAGCTCATGACGCCGGGCGATCTCGATGAGGCCCAGCAGCACGTCGTCCGGATACAGCGCGCCGGTCGGGTTGTTGGGATTGCAGACCATGATGGCGCGGGTGCGCGGCGTGATCTTGGCTTCGATGTCCTGCAGGTCCGGCAGCCAGCCGCTGCCCTCGTCGCACAGGTAGTGGACCGGCCGGCCGCCCGACAGGCCGACCACCGCCGTGTAGAGCGGGAAGTCGGGCGACGGGATGAGGATCTCGTCGCCGTCGTTGACCAGCGCGTTGATCGCCATCTGGATCAGTTCGGACGCGCCGTTGCCGAGGTAGACATCGTCCACCGTCACGCCGCGGATGCCCTTCTCCTGCGTGTAGTGCACGACCGCCTTGCGCGGCGCGAACAGGCCCTTGCTGTCGGTATAACCGCCGGCATCCGCCAGGTTGCGGATCATGTCCTGGACGATCTCGTCCGGCGGCGTCAGCCCGAACACCGCCGTGTTGCCGATGTTGAGCTTGATGATCTTCTGACCCTCTTCCTCCATCTGCCGCGCCTTGTCCAGCACAGGCCCGCGGATGTCGTAACTGACGCTGGAAAGCTTGCTGGACTTGGCGACGGTTCTCAAGATGACTCCGGGCGAGGTTTCAAGGGAAGCTCCGCGGAGCTTGCCGAGGGTTCCAATGGTTCCGAATGGGGAACGCACAGGGGAAAATCAGGGCTGTCGATTTAAACACAGGGTTATCGCGGGTAATCCCACGCCCGCGGGGACACACCCTCCGTCGCTGCCAGAATCACCCTCAATGAAATTTCAACCCGACCAGCCGCTCGGCGGCAACATGATTTCCGCCCACGACCTGAACCACGTGTGGGTCAACGGCGTCGAGCAGGCGCACAGCGTCCTGGTGCCGTGGCAAGGTCAGCCGGAGAACTGGGGCGTCTCGCGCTTCGAGGATCTCACGGAGGCGCATTTCGAGCGCATCCTGGCACTCAAGCCGGAACTGGTGATCTTCGGCAGCGGCTCGAAACTGCGGTTCGCCCGACCCGCGCTGCATCGCGCGTTGATCCAGGCCCGCATCGGCATGGAAACCATGGACATCGGCGCCGCCTGCCGCACCTACAACGTGCTGGCCAGCGAAGGCCGCGCGGTGCTGGCGGCCTTGCTGATCGAGTCGTGATCGAGGCGTGATCGCGGCATGAACACGCGCTGAGCGCGCAATCAGGACGCACTCGCGGGCGCCCGCGAGCCGGGCCTCTGCGGCGGCCCGCCTCCCACTCTCTGGGAGGCCACTGACTCGTCCATGTCAGACGGGGCGAGGAACGACCCATTCAACGTATAATCGATGGCTATGCCCGCCCGGGCACATCTCTCTGAAGAACGCCACATGACGCCAGCGCTCAACAAACCCCTCCCGGACATTGAAGCTCTTGCCACGGGAGGCGTGAAGTTCACTCCCAAGGAATTTCTGGGTAGGGTCGTGGTGCTGTACTTCTACCCGAAGGACAACACCCCGGGCTGCACGACCGAAGCGATGCAGTTCCGTGATCATCACAAGGAATTCGTCAAGGCCGGTGCTGTCGTGCTGGGAGTTTCCCGCGACAACATGGCCTCGCACGACAAGTTCAAGCAGAACCTGGAACTCCCCTTCGAACTCATCGCCGATACCGAAGAGAAACTCTGCCACATGTTCGGCGTGGTCAAGAACAAGATCATGTACGGCAAGAAGGTCAAGGGCATCGAACGCTCGACCTTCCTGATCGACGCGCAGGGCATTCTGCGCGAAGAGTGGCGCGGCCTGAAGGTCGCCGGTCACGTCGAGGAAGTCCTGAAGGCCGTCAAGGCCCTCAAGAAGGAAGCCGCCTGATCGGCAACGCGGATCCGCACATGATGTGCGTCTGATCCGCGCGCCTGAACTTCTTCCGTCCGTCACGGGCGGAGGCCGGGAGTTGTGCATAATCAGTCGCATGCCCCTGTGCCTGATCGCAGCGAATGACCTCCCGAAGACGAGCCGCACCGGCCCCGGTGCGGCTTTCTGCCTTCTGGGAGCCGCGAGCGAGTTCGAGGCCACCGATGCCGCCGATACCTCCGGCATCGCCAGCGCCCGTCAGGCCCGGGGCATGACCCCTGGTCGGCATCGCCCCAGGCTCATCACGCAAGCCCGTCACCCCCGCACATGCCACTGCCCAAGCCTCCGACCAAGCGCGCCAGCCGCCTAGATTCCGACGCCTTCGCGACCGACCTGTCGCCCAGCAAACGCCCTCCCGCGCTCGAGGCCAGACCGTCCGCCCCCAGCCGGTCCGAACCGGTCCTCCGGGCCGATCCCCGGACGGACGCCCGAGCCGACCTCGCGGCCTCCACCTCCGCCTCCGTCCCGGCTTCCACTCCGGCTGGCGCTTCCGCACAGCCGCCGGCGGCCAACGTCCGCGCCCGCACCGAACCGGTGGAAGCCCGCGGCTATTCGCCGTCGTCATCGCCGTCGTCGCCCTCCCTGGCGCTGGTCTCGCCCACCCCGTCCCGGGCCCCCGCGAAGAAGAGTTCCCCGACCCGCACCAAGGCGCGCAAGCCGGTGGGCGATCCCAAGCTGTTCGTGCTCGACACCAACGTGCTGATGCATGACCCGATGTCGCTGTTCCGCTTCGAGGAACATGACATCTATCTGCCGATGATCACGCTCGAGGAGCTGGACGGCCACAAGAAGGGCATGACCGAGGTCGCCCGCAACGTGCGCCAGGTCAGCCGCGACCTGGACGCGCTGGCCGGCAGCCTCAAGTCGAGCACGATCGAGGAGATGTCCAAGGGCCTGCCGCTGGACCAGACCGGTCACCGCGAGGCCGGCGGCAAGCTGTTCTTCCAGACGACGCTGTTCGAGGCCCCGCTGCCGCAAGGCCTGCCCCAGGGCAAGGCCGACAACCAGATCCTGGGCGTCGTCCAGGCGCTGAAGCAGCAGCAGCCCGGCCGCGAGGTGGTGCTGGTGTCCAAGGACATCAACATGCGCATCAAGGCCCGTGCGCTGGGCCTGCCAGCGGAGGACTACCGCAACGACAAGACGCTGGAGGACTCCGACCTGCTCTACACCGGCGTGCAGGCGCTGCCGGCGGACTTCTGGGAGCGCCACGGCAAGACGATGGAGAGCTGGCAGCAGGGCGGCACCACCTTCTACCGGATCAGCGGCCCGCTGGTGCCGACGCTGCTGGTGAACCAGCTGATCTATCTGGAGGCGCCCGGCGCCGCGCCGCTCTACGCCAAGGTGCAGGAGATCACCGGCAAGACCGCCGTGCTGCGCACGCTGAAGGACTTCGGCCATCAGAAGCACTCGGTCTGGGGCGTCACCGCGCGCAACCGCGAACAGAACTTCGCGCTCAACCTGCTGATGGATCCGGACTGCGACTTCGTCACGCTGACCGGCTCGGCCGGCACCGGCAAGACGCTGATGACGCTGGCCGCCGGCCTGTCGCAGGTGCTCGACGACCGCCGCTACACCGAGATCATCGTCACCCGCGTGACGGTCCCGGTCGGCGAGGACATCGGCTTCCTGCCCGGCACGGAAGAGGAAAAGATGGGCCCGTGGATGGGCGCGCTCGACGACAACCTGGAAGTGCTGGGGCGCGGCGAGAGCGGCGCCGGCGAATGGGGTCGCGCGGCCACCAACGATCTGGTGCGCAGCAAGATCAAGATCAAGAGCCTGAACTTCATGCGCGGGCGCACCTTCCTGAACAAGTACGTGATCATCGACGAGGCGCAGAACCTGACGCCCAAGCAGATGAAGACGCTGATCACGCGCGCCGGTCCGGGCACCAAGATCGTCTGCCTGGGCAACCTGGCGCAGATCGACACGCCCTACCTGACCGAGGGCAGCTCGGGCCTGACCTTCGCGGTCGACAAGTTCAAGGGCTGGGCCCACAGCGGCCACGTCACGCTGGCGCGCGGCGAGCGCTCGCGGCTCGCGGACTTCGCGTCCGAGGTGCTCTGAGCCCGCCGTGAGCACGGGGCCTCACGGGCCTCGGAACTTTTCCAAAGCCACCCTTCGGGGTGGCTTTTTCGTTGCCGCTCCTATTCTTCGGGGGTCAGCTTGGACTGGACGGTTTCCTCGGCGGCGCCTTCGTCGAGGCGAAGCTGGTAGAAGATGAACGCCGCCATGGCGGCCATCGCGCCCAGCGCGAGGTAGGTGCCGTGGAAGGCGGGCACGATCGCGGCGCCCTCGGTGCGCGGCAGCCCGTGCGAGAACAGCAGCAGGAAGGCGCTGGACGTCGCCACGCCCAGGCTCATCGACAGCTGCATCACCACCGCCAGCAGGCTGTTGCCGGGGCTGGCGGTGCGCTCGTCGAGGTCGCCCAGCGTCAGCGTGTTCATCGCGGTGAACTGCATGCTGTTGACCATCCCGAACAGGCCGAGGTGGATCGCCAGCCACACGTGCCCGACGCCGCGCGGGATCAGCGCGAAGCTCGCGATCAGCAGGCCCAGCAGCAGCGTGTTGACGATCAGCACCCGGCGGTAGCCGGCGCGCTTGATCAGGCGGATCGCCAGCGTCTTGGTGAACATCGCGCCGAGCACGGACGGGATCATCGACAGCCCCGCCTCGCTGGGCGAGAAACCCAGTCCCACCTGCAGGAAGAGCGGCGTCAGGAACGGCGTCGCGCCGCTGCCCAGCCGCGCGAAGACGTTGCCCAGCAGCCCGATGCGGAAGGTCGGCACGGCGAAGAGCGCCGGCGTGAAGAGCGGCTCGGCGGCGCGGGTCGCATGCAGCCAGTAGGCCATCATGCAGGCCACGCCCGCGATCAGCATCACGAAGCACACGGCGACGCTGACCATGTGCTCGCCGAAGCCCTGCAGCGCCAGCGACATCAGCATCAGCCCGACGCTGAACAGGCCGTAGCCGCCCCAGTCGAAGCGCTTGCCGATGGGGCCGCGGATCTCCGGCATGAAGCGCCGGCAGGCGACGGCTCCGGCCAGGCCCACCGGCAGGTTGATCAGGAAGATCCAGTGCCAGCTGACGAATTCCACCAGCACGCCGCCCAAGGTCGGTCCGAGCAGCGGCCCCAGCAGCCCCGGCAGGCTGATGAAGGTCATCACCGCGAGGAACTCGGCCTTCGGGAAGGCCCGCAGCACCACCAGCCGTCCGACCGGCACCAGCAGCGCGCCGCCGACCCCTTGCACCACCCGCGAGGCCACCAGCACGTGCAGGCTGGGCGAGACCGCGCAGGCCAGCGAGCCCAGGCTGAACAGCCCGATCGCCCACAGGAAGACCGTCCGCGTGCCGAAGCGGTCGGCCAGCCATCCCGACGCGGGGATGAGCAGGGCCACCGTCAGCAGGTAGGCGACGACGGCCGACTGCATGCGCAGCGGATCCTCGCCGAGGTCGCGGGCCATGCCGGGCAGCGCGGTGTTGAGGATGGTCGTGTCCAGCGTCTGCATGAAGAAGGCCAGCGCGACGACCCAGGGCAGCCAGCGGCGGGTGGCGTCGTCGAGGACCGGGCGGCCGAGCACGTCGAGCGGCGTCGTCGAGGAAGAAGGCATGGACGGCATGCGGCAAGTATCGGACCCCGGCGGCGTAGGATGTGCGCCTGTCGCGGCACGCGGTGGCGCCCTGCCCCCGATCACCTCCCGCGCGACCTCCAGGACCCATGCGCTTCTACGTTTCCGACCTCGACGGCACCCTGCTCGATCCGCAGGCGCGCCTCTCCGCCGCCACCCGCGCCGGCCTCACCGAACTGCTGGCCGAAGGCCTGGCCTTCACCGTCGCCAGCGCGCGGCACGTGGTGTCGATCGCCCGCATCCTCGAAGGCCTGCCGATCTCCTTGCCGGTGGTCTCGTCCAACGGCGCCTACATCAGCGACCTGCGCACCGGCCGGCACGAACTGGTCAACGCGATGGAGCCGGCACTCGGCCAGGCGATCTTCGCGCTGGTGCGGCGCCACGGCCTGATGCCTTTCATCGCGACGCACGGCGCCAAGGGCGACCAGCTCTTCTGGCAGGAGGTGCAGAACGAAGGTCAGCAGCGCTTCGTCACCGAGCGCCAGCGCAACGCCGACCCGCGGCTGCGCCAGGTCGACCGCCTGCAGGACCAGCTCGACGACCCGCTGGTCACGCTGCTGGTGGTCGGCCGCGCCGAGCCGCTGGAAGCGCTGCAGGCCGAGATCCTGGCCACCTGCGGCGATCTCGTCACCACGCACCTGGCCGAGGACCTCTACATGCCCGGCTGGCCCTGGCTGAACGTGCACGACCGCCGGGCGAGCAAGGACCAGGCGATCGCCACGCTGGCGCAGCGTTACGCGCTGCACGAGCGCGAACTCGTCGTCTTCGGCGACCAGGTCAACGACCTGACGATGCTGAAGTCCGCGCATCACGCCGTCGCAATGGCCAATGCCAGCGACGACGTGAAGCAGGCCGCGCACCGCATCATCGGCTTCCACCATGAGGACGCCGTGGTGCAGTTCATCCGCGACGACTGGCGGACCTACTTGCGCAAGTAGTCGTAGAACGCGTTGGCGTCGGACTCGCGGCCGAGGAAGTCGCGCACCAGCTCCGGCGCCGGTTTCTCCGCGCCGCGCGACAGCACCGCGTCGCGATAACGACGACCCACGGCGGCGTCGAGCTTGTCCGCCGCGAACGGCGTGCGCAGGTCCATCGCGACGACCAGGCTCCACAGGTAGCCGTAGTAGCCCGCGCCGTAGCCGCCCGCGATGTGCGCGAAGCGCGACGGGAACATCGTCCCCGGCACATGGCCGAGCGGCGTGTCGCCCTCCATCTTCGCCCACAGCGCCAGCGGATCCTGGATCGTGGCGCCGTGCAGCGCGAGGTCATAACTCGCATACAGGTGCTGGCGGCCGAACTTCGTGCCCTTGGCGAAGTCGCGCGCCTCGCGGGCCTTGCCGACGAGCTCCTCCGGCACCGGCTTGCAGGACGGGCAGACCTCGGCCATCAGCTTGAGCACCCGCGGGTCGTAGACCCAGTCCTCGAGCATCTGCGACGGCGCCTCGACGAAGTCGTGCATCACCGCCCACTGCCCCAGCGAGACGTAGCGCGTCTGCGCCAGGTTGTTGTGGACCGCGTGACCCAACTCATGCAGCAGCGTCTCCAGCTCGTCGAGCGACAGGCCGCCGCGATCGAGGTTGACGACCAGCGCCGCCGCCGGATGGCGACCCAGCCGCGTGCTGCTGGAGCGCAGCGGCCAGACCGCCGCGTGGTTGTACTTGCCGTCGCGCGGGAAGGGATCGACGTAGAGCGTGCCCAGCGCCTTGCCCGTGGCGGTATCGCTGACCACGTAGGCCTTGACGTCGGGATGCCAGAGGCCCGGCACCGTCACCGGGGTGTGCGTCACGCCGAGCAGCCGGTCGACGATGCGCAGCGTGAAGGCCAGGCTCTCCGCCGGCGGGAAGTAGGGCCGGAAGGCCTCCTGGTCGACGGTGAAGCGCTGCTTGCGGATGCGCTCCGCGTAGTAGACGCCGTCCCACTGCGTCACGGTGGTGGCCTCCACCGCGGTGCCGAGATGCGCCGCCTTGGCGCGGCGCAGCGCTTCCAGATCGGCGCGCTCGCCCTGCTGGACGGTGCCCTTGACCTCGCCGAGGAAACGCGTCGCCGTCGCTGCGTCCTTGGCCATCTGGCGGCGCAGGTTGAAGTCGACGTAGTTGTCGTAGCCGAACAGGCCGGCGTATTCCTTGCGCAGCGTGATGATCTCGGTCAGCAGCTTCAGGTTGCCTTCGCCGCCTTCGTTGGTCTTGGCCCGCCAGATGCGCTCACGCGCGGCGCCGCTCTCGGCGGTCTGCATCAGCGCGGTATAGGTCGGGTTGTCGACGCCGAGCAGGTATCGCCCCTGGTCGTCGCGCGGCTTGTCCTTCCAGACGCCGTCGGGCACGCCGCGCAGTTCCTCGGCAGTGAACGCGACGCGGATGTTGGCGTCGCGGATCGCCTTCGAGAACTGCTGGTCGAGCGCGGAGAGCCGGTCCAGGATCTCCTTGGCACGCGAGCGCTTGTCCTTGGACAGGCCGACGCCGCTGTCCTCGAACATCCCCAGCGCGTTGCGCTTGAGCTCGCGGTCGATCGCGTCGGCGGCGGGCGCGGTCTTCAGGCCGCGATAGATCTTCTCGTTCTGCGTGAGCGCGGTCTGAAAGTCGGACCAGCGCAGCGCGCACGCCTGGGCGGCGTCGCGCACGGCCTTGTCGGCATGCACGTTCTGGACGAAGTCGATGGGGAACCGCGCATCCTCATGATGCGCGATCACCAGGTCGTAGGCGGCCAGCCAGCCCTTGTCGACCTTGCGCGTGGCCAACTGGGCGACCTCGCGGTTCAAGGCCTTCAGACCGGCATCGCAGGCCCGGTCCACGGCTTTGCCGTCGGCGAAGCCGGGGAAGGCGGGCGTGGGCAACGCGGGCGCGCGGGCCGCCGATTGAGCGAACGCCGGCGCGGCCAGCAGCGCGCAGGCGGCCAGGATCAACGCATTCCTTTGCATCATCAGGAGGTTCCCTTCATCAACTCATGGATCTGTTGCAACGCGGCCGGATCGTCGAGGGTGATCAGGTCGCCGGGATCGCGATGTTCGCAGACGGCCTGGATGGCCCGCCTCAGCAATTTGCCCGAGCGTGTCTTCGGCAGCAGCGCCACGAAACGCACCCGCGACGGCCGCGCCACCGCGCCGAGCTGCTGGTCCACGCGCCTGAGGATCTCGCCCTCCAGCGCCAGCGCGTCCTGCGGCGTCGCGGCACGCGCCGGATCCTTCAGCACCGCGAAGGCCATCGCGACCTGACCCTTGAGCGGATCGGCGACGCCGACGACGGCGACTTCCGCCACCGCCGGATGACCGGCGATGCATTCCTCGATCTCGCGCGTGCCGAGCCGGTGACCGGCGACGTTGATGACGTCGTCGCTGCGCCCGAGGATGAAGTAGTAGCCGTCCTCGTCGCGCAAGGCCCAGTCGAAGGTCGAGTACACCTGCCGGCCCGGCACGCTGTCCCAGTAGGTGCGGACGAAGCGCTCGTCGTCGCGCCAGACGGTCTGCATGCAGCCCGGCGGCAGCGGATAGGCGATGGTGAGCAGGCCCTTCTGGTTGGGCGCCTCGAGCACCTCGCCCGTGCGCTCGTCGAGGAGCTGCACGCGGTAGCCGAACATCGCCACGCCCGGTGAACCGAACTTGGGCTCGGCCGGCTCGACGCCGCGCGCCAGCGTCAGGATGGGCCAGCCGGTCTCGGTCTGCCAGTAGTTGTCGACGATCGGCTTGCCGATCGCATCGGCGATCCAGCGCGCCGTCGGCTCGTCCAGCGGCTCGCCGGCGAGGAACAGCGCCCGCAGCGACGACAGGTCGTGCCGCGTCAGGCAGGCGGGGTCCTGCTTCTTCAGCACCCGCACCGCGGTCGGCGCACTGAACATCACCGTGACGCGGTGCCGCTCGACGAGCCGCCACCAGACCGCCGCATCGGGGCTCACCGGCGTGCCCTCGTACATCAGCGTGGCCATGCCCGCGATCAGCGGGCCGTAGACGATGTAGCTGTGGCCGACGACCCAGCCGATGTCGCTGGTGGAGAAGAAGGTTCCGCCCGGATGACCGTCATAGATGTGCTTCATGCTCGCGGCCAGCGCGACCGCGTAGCCGCCGACGTCGCGCTGCACGCCCTTGGGCCGGCCGGTCGTGCCGCTGGTGTAGAGCGTGTAGCTGACGGCGTCGGCAGGCAGCCACTCGCAGGGCACGCGCGTGCCGAGCAGACGTTCGCGCTGCACCGCATAGTCGAGGTCCCGGCCCGCCACGCGATCGAACGCGCTGAGCCCGCGATCGACCATCAGCACCTTCGCCGGCTTGTGCGCGGCCAGGCGGATCGCTTCGTCGAGCAGCGGCTTGTAGGGCACGACCTTGCCGCTGCGGCTGCCGGCATCGGCGCTGACGATCAGCACGGGCTCGGCATCGTCGATGCGGTTGGCCAGCGCATGGCTGGCGAAGCCGCCGAACACCACCGAGTGGATCGCGCCGATCCGCGCGCAGGCCAGCATGGCGAAGGCCGCCTCGGGAATCATCGGCAGGTAGATCAGCACCCGGTCGCCGACGCCGACGCCCTGCTCGCGCAGCATCGCGGCCACGGCCTCCACCTCGCCCTGCAGTTGGGCGAAGCTGAACACCCGTTCCTGGCCGACCTCGCTCGACGCCCAGATCAGCGCGGCGTCGTCGGGCCGGGATGCCGCGTGGCGGTCGACCGCGTTGTGGCACAGGTTGATCCGACCGCCGACGAACCACCGCGCGAAGGGCGGCCGGCTCGTGTCGCAGACCTGCTCGAACGGATGCGCCCAGTCGATCAGCCGCGCCTGCTCGGTCCAGAAGCCGTCCGGATCGTCCATTGAACGCCGGTACATCGCCGCGTAACTGTCGGTCATCGGGGTCTCCTTGGAGGCAGGTATTGAATGCGCGAATTCCGCACGGATCCTCGCATCGGCAGCTTTTTTGAAACTTTCGTTCACAGCGTTGCAGCCAGGGGCTGTGGTCCAATCCGGGTTTTCCTGGGAAGGGTCTCGTGGCCACGCCCGGACTTTCCCTAGCCAGGCGCGCCCCTGCGGGCATTCGCGCTTGACCGGTACGGAGATGGTGCCTAGTCTCCGCGCCCAACACCGATGAGTACTGTTCGTCCTTCCCGCTCCGCTCCCCGACACCAGAAGCTCCAGCGCGCCATGGCCGCACTGGGGCTGATCTGCGTCTTCGCGAGCGGTGGTTGCTGGGCGCAACAGTCGACCTCGTCCACCAACGCGTCGCAGGACAAGCCCAAGGTTCAGGCCAAGGCCGCCGCCAAGCCGGCGACGAAAAAGACCGCCCAGGCCAAGCCGGCCGCCAAGGCCTCGAAGGACGGCAAGTCCTCGAAGCAGGTCGCGGCCAAGGACGCCGGCAAGGACAAGAAGGCCAAGCGCGACGAGGACAAGTCCGCGGCGACCGAGCTTGTCGCCGAGAAGTCCGCTGCGGAAAAGCTCGCCGATAAAGTCGCGTCGACCAAGCCCGAAGCGAAGTCTGCGGACAAGCCCGCACCGGCGAAGGCTGACGCGAAAGTCGCCGACGCCAAATCCGAGGTCGCGCCGCCCGCCGGCACGATGATGGGCGCTTATGGGCAGAGCCTGATGCGCTCGCCCGCCGTCGCCACGACCGTCGCCGCCGCGGGTACCGCCGCCGCGCTGGTCGCGCCGGCCACGCCCGCCGCCAACACGACAGCCTCGCTGCCGCCGACCGCCCTGATGGGTGCCGCCGCCGGCAACGCGAACGCCAGCGATTCCGTCGCCCGCTTCCTGCAGCAGCGCGGCATCGTCGCGCAGGCTCAGCAATCGCCCGCCTCGCCAGGCATCGACGCCCCCGCGCCGGGCCTGCTGAACCGGGTGCGCGACAACGCCTCGGACCTGGTGCTGTCGGCGATGAACTTCCTGGGCGTGCCGTACAAGCGCGGCGGCAACTCGGTCAACAACGGCTTCGACTGCAGCGGCTTCACGCGCCACATCTTCGAGATGAGCGTGGGTCTGGTGCTGCCGCGCCGCGCCGACGAGCAGGCCAAGCTGTCCAGCCTGGTGCCGATCAAGAAGGAAGACCTCAAGCCCGGCGACCTGGTCTTCTTCAACACGATGCGCGCGACCTTCTCGCACGTCGGCATCTATGTCGGCGAAGGCAAGTTCATCCACTCGCCGCGCGTCGGCGGCGCCGTGCGCGTCGAGGACATGCGCGAGGCGTACTGGGCCAAGCGCTTCACCGGCGCCCGGCGCGCCGATCTGAACCAGGCCAATCCTGGCACCTGAGCGGGCCCGGAGCCCGCCGTCAGCGCCCGCCACGGGCACCGTCTCTGCGACGCCGACGCGTCCCCCCTCACAGACAAGTCCTGACACGGCACGCCGCTGACTCCGGCTATGCTGCGCCCCAGCGCCGTCCGCCGCGATCCTCCGCGATCCACCTTGTCCGCCGTCCTCGATCCCGCCCAGACACCGCTGCACCGCGTGCCCGACCAGATGGGGCAAGCCCTGCTGCTGGCCGTGCTGCTGCATGTGCTGCTGCTCGTGGCGATCGGCAATGCGCCCGGCGGGTCGGCGAAGCCGGGTGAAGGCGCCTGGGGGCCGTTGAACGTGCGACTGCAGGGCGACCGCTACGAGCCCGGCTCGGGCGAACCCGCCGTCGTGCTGCCCGAGCGGGGGCCGGTGGGCGAGGCGAAACAGCCCCGCTTCGGCGGCGCGGTGCGGGAGCGCCCGCCGACGCCCGAGGAACAGAAGACGCCAGGCGCCGCGCGCCAGGGCCAATGGCGACAGCAGCCCGGGGACGAACTGACCGGCGACGCGCCCGCGGATCGCAGTGCGCCGCCAGCCGCCACGGCACCAGTGCCCGCGCCGACCCTCAAGCCCGCACCGCCGCCGCCGGCGCCGACGCTTGTCCCCGCGCCGACACCCGCGCCGACGCCTGCGCCAACGCCCGCATTGACGTCTCCGACGCCGACACCACTGACCGCACCGCCGGCCCCCTCGCCCTCGCCCACCGCGGAACCTGCGCCGGCGATCACGACGCTGACCACGCCGGGCGAAGCCACCGTGACGGCGCCGACGCGCATCGCGCCAGCCACACGCGAGACGACGCCCACGCGCCCCGCCCTACCGACGGACGCGTTGCAGGCGCCCTCGCCGACGCTGCAGTTGCCGGAGCGCCCGGCGCCCATCCTCAGCGAGACGCCGACGACGGTGAGACGCATCGACCGCTCACCGATCGAGCGGTCTCCAACGCCGCCCGTCCCGACGGAACTCAAGGCTCCCACGGAACTTCCACCGTTGACCGCGGCGCCCGCCGCTGCGCCGCCACCCGCGCCGACCCCAGCGCCGCCGGTGGCAACACCTGCCCCCGCGCCGGCGCCAGCCCCGGCGCCGGCGCCTGCGGCTACCCCGAGCCCTGCGCCGACGCCGCCAGCGACGGCCGCTCCCACGCCGAGTCCGGCGCCTTCGCCGGCACCGCAGCCGCGTGTGTCGACCACGCCGTCCCCGACGCCGACACCGGCCAACCGGATCTCGCTGGACGGCTCGACCTCGCCCACGACGACACAACCCAGCGTCGGTGCGCCCGACGCCGGCTCGCGCACGGGACACGACGTGGCGACGCCGGCCTCCACGCCGCCGAACGCGCCGAAGCTGAACCTCGACATGAACGCCGCCCGTGGTCCGATGCGTCCACGCGGAACGCCTTCGGGCGTGATCTCGGCGATGCCCAAGCCGCCGGAGGACAAGGATGCGCTGGCCGAGAAGATGCGCGAGGCCGGCCAGCAGGAGTGCCGCAAGGCGTATGCGGACAAGGGTCTGCTGGCGGTGGTGCCGCTGGTGCGCGACGCAGCGCGGGACAAGGGTTGCCGCTGGTGACCCGGGCGCGCCCGACGATCGTCAGGCGTGTTGTGCGAACTCCATTCCGGATCCCGCCGACGAGGCTGACTTCGTGAAATCTCTGCTATAGTCGATGTCTTCGTTGGGGGGGTAGCTCAGCTGGGAGAGCGTCGCGTTCGCAATGCGAAGGTCGGGAGTTCGATCCTCCTCCTCTCCACCAACAGATCCGGAAGGGGTCGCACCGAAAGGCGCGACCCCTTTCTCTTTGGCGTTGCAGCTTCAGGCTCCGCCAGTTCTCTAGAGAACCGCCGACGCGCACCAAGCCGCACATCCGAACTTCCTTTCGCGCGCGCGACGCCATCGGCTCGCGGTAAAGCCCCAATCGCCATCCGGCGCATCGCTCAAGACAATCCACGCCTCCCTGCAGTCGGGCGGCGTCCTTGAGTCACACAACATTACAGCGGTCGTACAAAACGCAAGGTTGGCGCCGTCTGGCCGCCCGCAAGATGCGACGCATGGTGGCGTTGACGGTCCTGCCCTGGAGTTGCTCGGTCATGGCGGCCGGGCCGATCGCCGCCGTCCCGCCGGTGGACGGCGCCGGTGAGCTGAACGTGCTGCACTGGTGGACCTCCGCCAGCGAGCGTGCCGCGGCCAACCATGTCGCCGCGCGCATGGCCGAGAACGGCCTGAGATGGGTCGACGGTGCCGTCGCCGGCGGCGGCGGCGGCCCGGCCATCAAGGTGCTGAACGAACGCATCCTGCGCCGCATGGCACCGCAGGTGGCCCAGCTCAACGGCGCGTCGATGAACGAGTGGGCCGACATGGGCCTGCTGCTGGAACTCGACGGCGTCGCCGCCCGGCGCAACTGGGCCACCGTCATGTTCCCGCAGGTCATGGCGCAGGTCACCGTGCGGGGTCACGTCGTCGCGGCGCCGCTGGGCATCCAGCGCATCAACAACCTCTACCTGAACAAGGCGCTGCTGAAGCGCCACGGCATCGCCCCGCCCGAGGACTGGGACGGCCTGGAGCGCGCCGCGGTCAAGCTGCGCGCCGCCGGCGTCACGCCCGTGGCCTTCAGCGACGAGCCCTGGCAGGTGGCCACCGTCTTCGAGGCCCTGCTGCTCAGCGAAGCGGGCCCGGCCCTGTACCGCCGCATGCTGGAGCAGCGGGACCTCAGCGCCTTCGACGATCCGGCGCTGGAGCGCGCGCTCAGACGCCTGCGCAACTGGCGCAACCTCGCCTTGTCCGCCAGCGGCGCGGCGCCCGGCGAGCGGCCCTGGACCGACGTCGTCGCCGACTTCGCCAACGAGCGCGCCGCCATGATGATCATGGGCGACTGGGCCCGCGGCGAGCTCGGCACGATGGGGCTGGAAGGCGATCGCGACTTCAGCTGCAAGGCCGTGCCCGGCACCGCCCAGGTCCATCTCTACAGCATCGACACGCTGGCCATGCTGGCCGGCAACGGCAGCAGCCAGGCCGACCAGGAGAAGATGGCCGAGCTGCTCGGCAGCGCCACGCTGCAGCTGGGCTACAACCGCATCAAGGGGTCGATCCCCGTGCGCCGCGACGTGCCGGTGGACGAGCTCGACCCCTGCGCCCAGGCCTCCTTCCACCTCTTCGCCAACCCCGCCACGCCGCGCGTGCCCAGCCTCGTGCACCGCATGGCCTTCGGCGAGATCGGCAAGAACGCCATCATCGAAACCGTCCACCGCTTCGCGCTGGATCCGAGCCAGTCGCCCGCCGCCGCCCAGCGCAAGCTGCAGGGCCTGCTGCGCGCGCTGAGCCCAAGGAGAGCCGCCCCATGACCCCGCGAAAAATCCTGATCGTCGACGACGACCAGAAGATCCGCAGCCTGCTGAAGACCTACCTCGAGAAGAACCAGTACGAGGTGCTGCTGGCCCACGACGGCGCCAGTTTCATGGCCGAGTTCGAGCGCCACCGCGACGAGATCAGCCTGTGCATCCTCGACGTGATGCTGCCCGACACCGAGGGCTTCACGCTGTGCCAGTCGGTGCGCCGCCGCTCCGAGGTGGCGGTCATCATGCTGACGGCCAGCGCGGACGAGACCGACCGCATCGTCGGCCTGGAGCTGGGCGCCGACGACTACCTCGGCAAGCCCTTCAACCCGCGCGAGCTGCTGGCGCGCATCAAGGCCATCACCCGCCGCACCGGCCAGGAGAAGGCCAAGGAGCCGCGCTACTACGCCTTCAACGGCTTCACGCTGGACCTGCTCGAGCGCAGCCTGGTCGATCCCGACGGCACGGCGACGGCGCTGTCGGGCATGGACTTCCAGCTGCTCAAGCTGCTCGTCGAACATCCCGGCGAGGTGCTGGACCGCAGCCGCCTGGCCGAGGTCACGCGCGGGCGCGACCTGGGGCCGCTGGACCGCTCGCTGGACGTGCAGGTCAGCCGCCTGCGCCAACGCCTGCAGGACGACGGCAAGCAGCCCGCGCTGATCAAGACCGTGCGCGGGTCGGGCTATGTGTTCTCGACGACGGTGACGCCGCGGCATGCGCCGTGAGTCCGCCTGGCAGCGCGCCCGCAAATTCCTCTTCGACAGCCTGCAGGGCCGCTTCGTCCTGGCCATGCTGGGCGGCCTGGCCCTGGTGCAACTCACCGTCAACCTCGTCTGGTACAGCCAGATCGAGCAGCGCGTGCGGCGTCAGACCGAACTGGCGGCCCATCATGTGACCAGCGGCGCCATGGGCGCGGTGCGGGCCCTGCGCGAACTGCCCGCCGCCTACCGGCCGCTGCTCATCGAGCAGCTGCGCACCATGGGCGGCACGCGCTTCCAGGTCTTCTTCAACCACGCGGCGGTGCCGGTGACGCCGCTGCCCGACCAGCCCATGGCGCGCCTGCTGGAACAGCGGGTCACCCAGGAGCTGACGGCCCAGTTGCCCCCGGGCACGCCGGTGCGTGTCGCGCTGGCCTCGCCCATCGGCCTGGCGGTGGCGCCCAGCGGCGCGCTGCTCAGCGACCTGCCGGAGAGCTGGGTGGAGCCGTCGCTGATCGCCGCCGAGCGGCCGGCGCCCTTCCTCGTCATCCAGGCCGAGACCGAGCCGGGGGTGTGGCTCTACCTCAGCAGCACCCTGCCCGACCCGTATTTCCTGGAACAGCTGGAATTCTTCACCTGGCAACGCCTGACCCCGCAACTGCTGGCGCTGGGCCTGGCCGTGCTGCTGACGCTGATCGCCGTGCGCGCCATCACGCGGCCGCTGGCGGGCCTGAGCCAGGCGGCCGCGCGTGTGGGCCGGCGCGTGGCGCCCAAGCCCCTGCCCGTCAGCGGCACGCAGGAGGTGCGCCAGGCCATCGAGGCCTTCAACGACATGCAGGAGCGCATCCGCCGCTACATCGGCGATCGCGAGCGCCTGTTCGCGTCCATCTCGCATGACCTGCGCACGCCGATCACGCGCCTGAGGCTGCGCAGCGAACTGCTGGACGACACCGCCGTGCAGGACGAGTTCCACGAGGACCTCGACGAGCTGGACATGATGGTGAAGACCGCCCTGCAGATCGTGAAGGACACCGACATCCACGAGAACCGCGCGCCGCTGCGCATCGACCTGGTCCTCCAGAAGATGGTGCGGGACGCGCGCATGGGCGGGCACCTGATCGAGTTGCAGAACGAGCCGCTGACCGTGTTCGGCAAGCCGCTGGCGCTCAAGCGCGCCATCGGCAACCTGCTGGACAACGCGATGTTCTACGGCGATGCCGCGCAGGCGGTGGAAGTGAGTGTGGGCAGCGACGAGGAAGGGCTGGTGCTGGTCACGGTGCGCGACCACGGGCCCGGCGTGCCCGACAGCGCCCTCGCCCGCCTGGGTCAGCCCTACACGCGGCTGGAGCACGGCGCCAGCCTGCGCCAGGACGGCCTCGGCCTGGGCCTGTCCATCGTGCGCGAGATCGTGGCCGACCACGGCGGCACCGTGCGCTTCCGCAATCACCCGTCAGGCGGTTTCGAAGCGCGCGTCGCCCTCCCGGCGGCCTGAGCGCTGCCCCTCCCTCGCCCGACGCACTGCCGCCGCCGCGGGCCCTCACCCCTGCCCGCTCCCGCAAGCGGGAGAGGAAGCAAGAGGGACCCCGCCGTCACCACCGCCTGAGGCGGCTGCCGAACAGCGCGTAGAGCAGGATGAGCCCGTACCAGGGCAGCATGACCCAGTAGCCGAGCTGCGGGCTGGTCACATCGGCCAGGTGCCCGTAGAGCATGGGGATCAGCGCACCCCCGGCGATGCCCATGATGAGCAGGGCCGAGCCGGCGGCCGTGTGCTTGCCCAGGCCCTCCAGCGCCAGCGGCCAGATGGACGGCCACACCAGGGCGTTGGACAGGCCCAGCAGCGCCAGGAAGAACACCGTGTCGGGCACCGGCGGCACGCCCGCCCAGCCCAGCAGCGCCTGCGAGAGGCCCGATGCCGTCGGCGACGACAGCGCCACGCCGAGCACGAACAGAAGGCCGCCCGCCCCCGACAGGAGGAGCGCGGTGCGTTGCGACATCCAGCGCGGGATCAGCGCCACGCCCAGCAGATAACCCAGCACCATGAAGCCCATGGTGTACGACGTGAGCACCCCGTAGTGCGCCACGCCGAGCTCGCGGCCATAAAGGCCGATGGTGTCGCCCGCGATCACCTCCACGCCGACATAGCCGAACAGCGCGATGGCGCCGAGCACGACCTGCGGATGCTGGAAGACGCCCCAGCGCCTCGCCCTGTGCGGAGGCGCGTCCGACAGCGCGTCAGAAGTCGAAGCAGAAGTCGAGGCAGAAGTCGAGGCAGCAGGCGCGTCGTTCTCGTCCAGGTCCGGCTCGCGCAGCGAGGAGAAGTGGATCAGCGCCATGAAGGCCAGCAGACCCGCGGCCATCACCGCGTAGGGCAGGACCAGACGCTGCGACAGCTCGTTGCGCAGCGCCTCGCGTCCGGCGGGATCCAGCGCCGCGAGGGCCGGCTCGGAGAAACGCTCCATGCCCGACAGGATGAGCGCCGAGAACACCAGCGGCACGACGATGCCCGCGCCCTTGTTGAACAGGCCCATGATCGAGATGCGCATGGCCGCGCTCTCGCGCGCGCCGATGCAGACGATGTAGGGGTTGATGGCGGTCTGCATCAGCGTCATGCCGCTGGCCAGCGTGAACAGCGCGGCGAGGAAGATCGCGTACTGGCCGGAGCGCGCGGCCGGGATGAAGGCCAGCGCGCCGGCGGCCATGACGCCCAGGGCGGCCGTCATGCCCTTCTTGTAGCCGATGCGGGCCAGCAGGGCCGCCGACGGCAGCGCCATCACCGTGTAGGCGATGTAGAAGGCGAAGGCCACCCACAAGGCCTGGAAGTTGTTCAGCGCGCAGACGATCTTCAGGAAGGGGATCAGCGAGCCGTTCAGCCAGGTGACGAAGCCGAGGATGAAGAACATCAGCCCGATGAAGATCATGGGCAGCAGCACGCCCTGGCGTGCCGGCGGGGTGAGGGTTCTGGTGTGCATGGAGGAGACCGTCCCTTAGAACTTGGCCCGGACGCCGACGCTGTAGCGCGGGCCGTTCTCGTACAGGCCGATGGGGATGCCATCGACGGTGTTGGACTTGATGACCTCGTTGTTGATGTTGACCGCGCTGGCGTAGATCGCCATGTTGCGCGTCACGTCCCAGCTGGCCGACGCATCCCACTGGCCATAGGCGGCGTTGACGACCTGGCCGCCCATCTCCACGTTGCCGTAGCTCTTGGAGCGGTAGTTGTAGGACACGCGCAGCGTGATCGGTCCCCGCTCGTAGTAGCCGCTGAGGTTGAACTGGTCGCGCGAGTTGCCCAGCACCTTCAGGCGCGGCTGGCCTGCCACGGCGCCGGCCTTGGCGTCGGTGAAGGTGTAGTTCACGACGGTGCCGAAGCCGGTGTGGCCGAAGGGCTGCTGCCACTGCAGCTCGACGCCCTTGATGTCGGCGCCGTTGTCGGCGTTGTAGGGGCGTTCCACCGTCAGCGTCTCGCCGCCCACCTGCTCGGACTTGGACGCCTTGTAGGTGAAGGTGTCGAGCTTCTTGATGAAGAAGGTGCCCGACAGCAGCGCGGCGTCGGCGTAGTACCACTCCGCGCCGATCTCGGCCTGGTTGGCGTGCACGGGCTTGAGCAGCGGGTTGCCGGCGTAGCCCTTGGACAGCACGGTGCCGTCGCGGCGCAGGCCGGGGCTGAGCAGGTCGAAGGTCTGGCGGGCCATGGCGCGCGAGACCGCGCCGCGCAGCACCACCTCCTTGTTGAGGTCGTAGACGATGTTGAGGCTGGGCAGCGCGTCGGTGTAGTTGTGGTCGACGCTGGTGGGCGAGAAGCCGCCGCCGGCATTGCCCAGATAGCCGTCCGAGGTCTGCTGCGTGCGCACGACGCGCAGGCCGAGATCGCCGCGGAACCGGGCCACCGAGAAGTCGGCCTTCGCATAGACCGCGCTGATGCGCTCGTGGATCTTGTAGTTCTCGTTGAGCACGTCCGTGTAGGTCATGGCCTTGTCGAACATCGGGATGCCCCTGCCGACGACGAGACCGTCGTCGAACCAGGCGTACTGCCTCAGCGCGTCGGGCGTGCCCCCCGCCTGGCTCAGCAGCGGCGACGGACCGGTGGACAGGTCGGCCAGCGAGAACGACTGCCAGCCGTTCGAGCCCGGCCCGGCCGTGCCCTGGATGCGGGTGTTCCTGAGCGTGTTGTCGCGCAGCTTGACGCCCACCTTCACCGCCTTGATGACGCTGCCGTCGATGTCGACCGTCAGGTCGCCCTGGGCGTACTTCTCCCGGGCATCCATGCGGCGGATGCGGTCGTCGCCGGACTTGAGCGTCAGCGCCGTCGGGTCCAGCGGGTTGATGTCGAGGTACTTCACGCCGTAGTGGTCCGGCCCCAGCGAGATCGTCGTGCGCGTGTCGCCTTCCATCCAGAAGTGCCGGTCGTGCGTGCTGCCGCCCGAGCTGCTGGTGGTGCCCGCCTGGCCGTGCAGCTGCCAGCTGCCGCCCTGATAGGTGCCGTCGAGGTCCGCCACGCGCGACTTGATGTAGCTCTCGCGGTAGATGGGCTCGAAGGACACGCCGGTCCTGGGCCCGAAGGTGCCGCCGACCAGCGCCTTGCTGCCGTCGGCCACGGTGATGAACGTCGGGTCGACGGCGCTGATGACGCCGCCCACCGCCAGGCCGCCGGCCTGCCAGAGGTAGTTCTGGTTGTTGTTGTTCATCTTCATGTCCGAATCCATCAGGTTCAGCACGAGGTCGGTGGCCGGGTTGGGCTGGAACTGCAGCGCGAGGTTGGTCGTCGTGCGCTCGCGCTCCTGGCGGAAGATGGCCGAGCCGCCGCCCCAGGACGCATAGGCGTTGGTGACGACGCCGTTCTGGTCCTTCACGTCGTACTTGCCGTCGGAGAACTGCTCCAGGCCGTCGCGGCGCATGTGGCGCTTCTGGCTGCTGATGGCCAGCAGCACGCCGAAGGTCTTGTCGTCGTTCTTCCAGTTCAGCAGGCCCGAGAGCTGCGGATCGGTCTTGTCGGGCAGCTTGCTGTACATCGCCTCGGCCGCGACCTGCACCGTCAACGGGTCCTTGAAAGCCAGCGGCCGGCGCGTCTTGACGATGACCAGGCCGCCGATGGAGCCTTCATCCTGGTCGGCCGACGGGCTCTTGTAGACGTCCAGGCTGCCGACGATCTCGGACGGCAGCACGTCGTAGTTGAAGCTGCGCGTCTGCGGCTCGTTCAGCCACCACTCGGACGAGGCCACGGCCTGGCCGTTGAGTTGCGTCATGTTGAGGTTCTTGTCGGTGCCGCGCACGAAGATGGCCTTGCCCTCGCCCCAGATGCGGTCCACCGAGATGCCGGGCACGCGCTGCAGCGAGTCGGCCACGTTCTTGTCGGGGAACTTGCCCACGTCCTCGGCGCTGATGCTGTCGACGATGTTCTGCGCCTCGCGCTTCTCGGCCAGGTTCTTCTTCAGCGTCGCCCGCACGCCGCGGACCTCGACGGTGTCGAGCTGCTGGTTCGCCTCCTGCGCGTTGGCGGCACCGAACGCCGCGGCGCCGAGCGCCAGCCCGATGAGCCTGGGCAGCAGAAGCGGCTTCGGGTGCGGCTTCGGGAGGGAGGGGCAAAGGGACTTGAGGGAGGGCTTGGCCACGTAGGTGCTCCTGGGCAACGAGTTCGGTGGCCCGCAATCTAGTGGCGACGCCTGCGCCCGGAGCGCCGCGTTGCGCTTTGATGGACTTCATTGCGCCGACGTTACGTTGGTGCAAGACAGGGTCAGGCTGCTATCGGACGCGTACGGCAATCCAGCGGCGGCGCCGCGCATTCGGTGCACGCCTGGAACGATTGCGCAACCCGCCTCCGGAATCCCCCGAACGGGCGGTGGGACACCGGCGTGCGCGATTGATGCGAGTCGCCCGACAGGTCTAGTATTGATCGCTCCCCCCCGGTTCCCCGGGCCTTGCGCCCGGGGAACCGGGAGCCCGCCGCCACGCGGCACCGCCACCAGGAGCACCCCATGCTTGAACTGATCGGCGCGATTCTCGTGGGCGCTTTCGCGCTCACCTTCGGGGTCCTGTGCGTCGGCCCCATGATGCTGAAGCCCGACGACCTCTGAACGGGTGACGGGAACATGGCTTGCCTGGGCAGGCCATGAAATTCACCGTCCTCACCGTCAATCTCCACAAGGGTTTCGGCTTCTTCAACCGCCGCTTCATCCTGCACGAGCTGCGGGAGGCGGTCCGGGCCGTCTCGGCCGATGTCGTCTTCCTGCAGGAAGTGCTGGGCGAGCACGAACTGCATGCGGCCCGCGTCCCCACCTGGCCGCAGACGCCCCACTACGAGTTCCTCGCGGACAGCCTGTGGAGCGACTTCGCCTACGGCCGCAACGCGGTCTATCCGCAGGGCCACCACGGCAACGCGCTGCTGTCCAAGTTCGCGATCACGCGCCACACCAACCACGACGTCTCCATCGAGGGCCCGGAACGCCGCGGCCTGCTGCACAGCGTGCTGAAGCTGGCCGACGGCCGCGAGCTGCACGCGATCTGCGTCCACCTGGGCCTGCGTGAATCGCACCGCCAGCGCCAGGTCGAACGCCTGTGCCAGCTGATCAACAGCCTGCCGCCCGAGGCCCCGGTCGTCGTCGCCGGCGACTTCAACGACTGGCGCCAGCGCGCGCACCGGATGCTGAGCCGCTGCGCCGGCCTCGCGGAGGTCTTCGTGAAGTCCTACGGCGCCGCGGCGCGCACCTTCCCCGCGCGTTTCCCGCTGCTCCCGCTGGATCGCATCTACGTGCGCGGGGCGTCGGTGCACGATCCGATCGTGCTGCCACGCCGACCCTGGTCGCACCTGTCCGACCACGCGCCGCTGGCGGCGGAGATCCGGCTGTGAAGCGCCCCGACTGGAGCGCCGGCAACCGGCTCGAGCTGCTCGAGAACGGCGAGGAGTTCTTCCCCGCCGTCTTCGCCGCGATCGAGGCGGCGAAGCACGAGGTGCTCATCGAGACCTTCATCCTCTTCGAGGACAAGGTCGGGCTGGCCTTGCGCGAGGTGCTCATCGCCGCCGCGAAGCGCGGCGTGCGTGTCGACATGACGGTGGACGGCTTCGGCTCGCCGGAGCTGTCGATGAATTTCGTCAGCGGCCTCACCGACGCGGGCGTGCGGCTGCACGTCTTCGATCCGCCGCCCAAGCTGTCGCGCCGTCTGAAGCCGTTCCGCCGGCTGCATCGCAAGATCGTCGTCGTCGACGGCGAGACCGGATTCATCGGCGGCATCAACTACTCGGCCGACCACCTGCTCGATTTCGGCCCCGAGGCCAAGCAGGACTACGCGGTGCGCGTGCAGGGACCGGTCGTGTCGCAGCTGCGTCGCGTGACGGGAGAGATCCTCGCGACCGCGACACCGCAGACGCCTTCCGCCGGACCGACCGCCCAGCGACGCTGGTGGCCGAGCCGCGCGCAGGAACCCCGAAAGAGCAACCCCTCCACCGCAGACACGGCGTCTTCGGCCGTCGGCCAGGCCAAAGCGGTCATCGTCACGCGCGACAACCACCGTCACCGCGACGACATCGAGCGCATGTACCGGCTCGCGCTGCACGCGTCGCGGCATGAGGTGATCATCGCCAACGCCTACTTCTTCCCCGGCTTCCTGCTGCTGCGGAGCATGCAGCGCGCCGCGCGCCGCGGCGTGAAGGTCCACCTGATCCTGCAAGGCCAACCCGACATCGCCTGGGCGCGCTGGGCGGCGCAGATGGTCTATGACCAGCTGATGCGCGCCGGCGTCCATATCCACGAGTATTGCGAACGACCGATCCACGCCAAGGTGGCGCTGGTCGACGACCACTGGGCGACGGTGGGTTCCAGCAACCTCGACCCGCTGAGCCTGTCGCTCAACCTCGAGGCCAATGTGATCGTCGAGGACCGCGCGTTCAACCGCGCCTTGCGCGACAAGCTCCTCCCGCTGATGGAGAGCCAGTGCAAGCTGCTCAAGCTTGAACACACCAACGCGCACCGCTGGTGGTGGCGTCTTGGCATGGGCGCGTTCGTCTTCCACGTGATGAGGCATTTCCCGCGCTGGCTGGCGCGATTGCCGCGGCAGAAGCAGCCGGTGATGCCGGTCGCCGACACGCCGGTCGTCGTCAGCGCCCCCCAGACACCGGAGGCGCAGGCCTGGCAATGGCAGGACGCGCATCGCGTGCAGGCGACGTCAGCAACGGAAGAGGCAAAAGGCAGCCAAGGCGGCCAAGGCGGCCAAGGCAGCCAAGACGGCCAAGACGGCCAAGACGGCAAAGACGGCAAAGACGCCCAAGGCGTGCGCTGCCCGAGCAGGGAGACCGCTGCGTGAGTGCCACGCCCACGCCGGAGGCCGAGGCGCCACGCCCGGCGCGCTGGCGGTGGAGCCGATGGGTGAGCGGCCTGTTCGCGGTGGCGGTGGTGGCCCTGCTCGCGTGGGCGGCGCGCCAGGTCGACTGGGCGGAAGTCGGCGATGCGCTGCGGCAGCTGCCGCCGGGCGTGCTCGTCGGCGGTGCGGCGCTGTGCGCGCTCAGCCACCTGATCTACAGCGGCTACGACCTGATCGGCAAGCGCTGGGCGCACCACGCGGTGCCCACGCGGCGGGTGATGCTGATCACCTTCATCAGCTACGCGTTCAACCTCAACCTTGGCTCGCTGGTCGGCGGGGTCGCGATGCGACTGCGGCTGTACGCGCGCGAAGGGCTGAAGCATCCGGTCCCGGCCAAGATCCTCGCGCTGAGCATGGCCTCGAACTGGCTGGGCTACGGGCTGCTGGCGGGCGGGCTCTTCCTCTTCGGCTGGCTCGAACCGCCGGCCGAGTGGCACGTCGGCACCGGCGCGCTGCGCGGACTGGGCGCGTTGATGTGGGCGGTCGTGGCCGGCTACCTGGCCCTGTGCGCTTTCTCCCCGCGTCGCGAGTTCCGACTGCGCGGCCACGACTTCTTCGTCCCGAGCCTGCGCCTGGCGCTGATGCAGCTGGCGATCTCCTCGGCCAACTGGCTGACGATGGGCGCCGTGCTCTGGGTGCTGCTGCAGCAGGGGGTGGACTACGGCCACACCTTGTCCGTGCTGCTGGTCGCCGCGGTGGCCGGCGTCATCGCGCACGTGCCCGCGGGCCTGGGCGTGCTGGAAGGCGTGTTCGTCGCCTTCCTCGGTCCGACGCTGGGGCACGGGCAGGTCCTCGCCGCGCTGATCGCGTACCGGGCGCTTTACTACCTCGCCCCGCTGTCGATCGCGGCCGTCGCCTATTTCGTGCTGGAGGCGAAGGCCAGGAAGTAGGTGCGCTCGGCGATCGGATCGATCCCCTCGCCGCTCAAGGTGAGCCAGCCGCAGGGGTGTCGACCAGGGACTTGGTCATCGTCATGCGGCGTCCAGCGCCGATTGCATCGCGGTATGTGGAGGTGGAAAGCCTGACTCCGGCGCGCGTGCCAGCAGGGGCTGCCACGTCGTTCGCCATTGCGCGAGCGCGGCGCCGTCGTCCTTGAACGCGAGGTCCAGGAACGCCAGTCCGAGCTCCGCGGTGGCCAGCTTCACCTTCGGATTCAAGGCCGCGCCGCCCGTGAATGCGCGGTCGGTGAAGATGCTGTGCGATCCTGCCTGGAACACGGCGAGGAGCTTGCGCGGATCGCCGATCGCATCGAAGACCTGGAGCCGGTCCGCCGCGCCCGAGCGATAGCCGGGGATCTCGATCACGTCCTCGGTGGCGGTGATGTGGACGGTCGGCACCGACACGTGTCCCAACACCGCCGTCAGATCGCTCTCGCCATAGAACGGCGGCGCGGAGATGACGATGCCTGCCGAGAAGCGCTCGTCCTGGCAGGTGACCACCCGGCCCTGCCGCACCACCTGCGCGCCGATCGAGAGCAGCGTGGTGTTCGCGCCGTACGAATGTCCGGCGGCCACGAGACGCCGGCGATCCACCGCCCGCCCCAGCGGACCGGTCTCGTCGGAGAGCATGCGGTCCAGCGCGAAGCGCACGTCGGCGGCGCGGGCGATGGCCTCGCTCTCCTGCGCGGCCGCGCGCAGGCGACCCACGATGCCGAACGGGTTGCCACGCCAGACGGCCGTGTCGCTGCCCGTGTGCTGCACATGCAGGCTCGCCACGCCATGCGACGACCAGTGCCTGCCGAGGTAGCTGTAGCCCTGCCGCGAGCCGCCGATGCCGTGCGAGAACACCACCAGCGGGACACCCTCCGCCGTCGACGTCCGCGCCGGCCAATACAGGCGGGCAGGCACGGCGCGCGATCGCGCCGCATCGACCCAGTCGACATCGATGATGCGTGATGGCAGGCTGCCGGGATTCGCGTCCTCCGCGCGCGTCAGCGCGGGCATCGGCAGCGCGGAGGCCAGCAGCAACGCACTCACCTTCCGGCGACGTCCGCTCACCGGCGCGTGGACATCGGCGCTCAAGGACTGACCCCGGTGAGCCGGGCCGAATCGGCCCACAGCCGCGCGGCATCCGTCCTGTCCAGCGCTTGCGTCGGCACCCGGGCCAAGGCAGGGTGGCCCCGTGTCTCGCCGAGCCGGTCAGGCCCGTAGTAGAGCCCGCCCTCCGCCTGCGGCGACGTGGCCGCGAAGAGCGTCGGAAGCGCCCCTTGCGCCGCCGGCTGGAAGAGGAACCAGAGGAAGCGGCGGATCATCGCCTGGGGACTCGACGGACCGGCGCCGTTGGGCAGCAGATCGGTGCGCGCGATGCCCGGATGTGCGGCGATGCTCTGGACGCCCCATCCCCCGACGTCGCTGCGACGCTGCAGCTCCAAGGCGAACATCAGGCAGGCCAGCTTGGACTGGCCATAGGCGGCCATCGGCTTGTAGCGTCGCTCGGACTGCAGATCGTCGAAGTCCAGGACGCCGGAGCGCGCCGCCACGCTCGACACGCTGACGACCCGCGGCGCCCGCCCCCGGCGCAGCAAGGGCAGCAGCCGGGCGGTCAGCGCGAAATGGCCGAGATGGTTGGTCCCGAACTGCAGCTCGAAGCCGTCGGACGTCAGCGCCCGCCGCGGCGGCGTCATGACGGCGGCGTTGTTGATGAGCAGGTCCAGCCCCGCCATGGCGCTGCCGAGCCTCGCGGCGAAGGCCTCGATGCTGGCGAGGCTGGCCAGGTCCAGCGCCTCGAAGCGCACATCGGCCCGGGCGACATGCTCGCGGATCCGATCGACGGCCTCGGCGCCCTTGCGCGGGTTGCGTCCCGCAATGATCACCGTCGCGCCGGCGCGGGCCAGCGCCAGCGCGTCGTGGAAGCCCAGGCCGCCGGTGCCGGTGACGACCGCCGTGCGGCCTGTCTGGGAGGGAATGTCGGAAGCTGTCCAGGGCGCCATGGTTCCTTGCCTGCAGTAAACTGGATGCACAAATTAATGCACTGGGTGCAAGTTATAGCGCACCCGGTGCACGAACACAAGCACGACCGCATGCCTCCTCCTCTGCCCGCCCCGGACGACGACGCCACCGAAGGTGCGCGCGAGCGCAAGCGTCGCGAGACGCGCCACCGCATCGCCGAGACCGCGTTGCGGCTCTTCCTCGCGCACGGCTTCGAGGGCACGACGCTGGACGTGATCGCCGCCGAATCGGAGATCTCCCGTCGGACCTTCTTCTCCTACTTCAAGTCCAAGGACGACATCCTGCTGTTCTGGCAGGAGGTGCATTGGCGCGCGATCTACGACGATCTGTTGACGACGTCGCCCGACGTGCCGCCGCTGGACGCGGTGCGGGACATCATGGTGAAGCACATGTCGCGCTACACCTCGGAGGAGATGCAGGCGATCGACACGTTGATGCGGTCCAGCCCGACGCTGCACTCGCGCAAGCAGGCCTTCTATGCGGAGCAGGAGCAGGTGCTCTTCACCCAGCTGTGCGAGGTCTGGCGCCAGCCGGAGCGCCGGCCCGCGCTGCGCATGGTGGCCATGGTGGCGATGGGCGCCATGCGGGTGACGACGCAGACCTGGAACGAGCTGCCCAGCCCGCGCAAGCCGATGGCCAGGCTGCTGCGGGAGTCCTTCGAGAGCCTGCGCTCCGAGCTGTAGGACCGCCACGCACTTTGGCGCGATCCGATTTGTCGCGCGAGGGACGGCTCCCTATGCTGGCGCCATGCCTCCCGACACCTTCTCCGTGCCTGCACACCTGCTCGACAAGCTGGGCCTGTCGATGGCGCGGCTGTGTGCCCGCGCCGGGGTCGCGCCCACGACGGCCTGGTGCACCGACGATTTCTTCCGCCTCTGGGCCGTCCTCGATGAGGAGCTCGGCGACCGCGCCGCCGGACTGCGCTTCGGCGCCGAGGGCATCGCCCGCGGCTACGGCGTTGCGGCGCTCGTGGCCTTGCATGCGCCGGACTTGCGCGGCGCGCTGGCGGCCCTGTCCCGGTACAAGCGCCTGACCTGTCCGGAACTCGTCGAGATCGACCCCGTGGGCGAGGACGTCGTCGTGCGCTACCGATGGCTGCAGGCCAGCGGCGACGTGCCGCGCCTGCTGATCGATACGACGCTGGCGTCGCTGAAGGCCCTGGCGCAACAGGGCACGGCGGGTCAGGTCCTGCCGACCCGCGTCGAGCTGACGCGGCGCGCGATGGACGGGGCCCTGCTGCGTCGGCACTTCGACTGTCCCGTCGTGTTCGGCGCGGCGCACAACGCGATGGTGTTCCCTCGCGCATCGCTCGACGTGGCGTTCGTCACCGCCGACGGCGGCGCGTTTGCGCGCGTGCTGGCCGGCCTTGAGCGGGCGCTCGTCGAGGGTGAGGGCTTCAGCGCGCTGGTGGGTCAGGTGCGCGTGGCCATTGCGCAGCAGCTGAGTGCCGGCCGCGCCCCGACCGCAGCAGCCGTGGCCGGCCGTCTCGCCACCAGCGGCCGCACGCTGCAGCGCCGCCTGGCCGGCTGCGGCACCAGCTTCCAGCAGCAGCTCGCCACCGTGCGGCGGATCCTCGCCGGCCGGCTCCTGGCCAACACCGACCTCGACACCGTCGCGATCGCGATGCTGCTCGGCTTTGCGGAACCCAATTCGTTTGCCCGGGCCTTCCGCGGCTGGGAGCAGACGACGCCCTCGCGCTGGCGCGAGCGTCACGCCGCGGCGGCGGGCCTGCATCCCGCTTGAATCACACAGGATCTCCGACATGCGTTCCAAGCCCATCCTCGTCACGGGCGGCTCCGGCTTCATCGCCGGACATTGCCTCCTCCAACTGCTGGCGCAAGGCCATGAGGTTCGCGCCACGCTCCGCTCGCTGAGCCAGGAAGCCGCGGTGCGTGCCGCGCTCAGGCAATCCGGTGCGGTGCAGGACGACAGACTGTCGTTCGTCGCTGCCGACCTCCTGAGCGACTCGGGCTGGCCGCAGGCCGTCGCGGGCGTGGACGTCGTGCTGCATGTCGCCTCGCCGGTGCAGCCGGGCCACGTCGGCGACGAGAACGACCTCATCCGCCCCGCGCGAGAGGGCACGCTGCGCGTGCTCCGTGCCGCGCGCGATGCCGGTGTGAAGCGGGTGGTGCTGACCTCCGCCTTCCATGCGGTGAGCTGGGGATGGCCGCACCGCGACCACCTGTTCACCGAGGACGACTGGACCGTCCTCCACGGTCCCGGCGTCGACGCCTACGGCCGGAGCAAGACGCTGGCCGAGCGCGCCGCCTGGGACTTCATCGCCGCCGAGGGCGGCGGGATGGCACTGACGACGATGCTGCCCGTTGCCGTCATGGGCCCGGTGATGGGCACGGGCATCTCCGGTTCGAACCATCTGCTCCAGCGCCTGCTTGAGGGCGCGATGCCGGGGCTCCCCAACCTCTTCATCCCGGTCGTCGACGTCCGCGACGTCGCCAGCGCCCACCTCCTCGCGATGACCGCGCCCGAGGCCGCCGGCAGACGCTTCCTGCTGTCGAACGGCCGGGCGCTCGCGATGGCGGAGATCGCCGCCCTCCTTCGGGCCGGGCTCGGCGACGTGGCCCGGCGCGTGCCCACGCGTCGCATCCCCGACCTCGTGCTCCGCGTCATGGCCCTGTTCAAGGCCGAGTTGCGCAGCGTCGTCCACGACCTCGGCCATGCCAAACGGACCTCCAACGCGCGGGCCGCCACGCTGCTGGGCTGGCATCCGCGTCCCGCCGACGAAGCGATCCTGGCCGCGGCCAGGAGCATGGTGAGCCGGGCATCCTGATTGCTGAGCCCTGCGTGAGCATCCGCATCGGATGCATCGCCCGGTTCAACAAGGACGTCGCCATGCCCCACCTCCGTTTCCAGGTCGCCGCGCTGAGCGCGCTGCTGTTCACCCTGCCCTTCGTGCACGCCGCCGACGATGCCGGCAAGGGCACGGGCAACGAGCAGCCCGGCAAGGTCAAGACCGCCATCGCCAAGACGATGGGCCGGATCCGGCTCGACGGCGACATGCGCGCCGTGCTGAAGGCGCATGAGGGCCTGCGCCCCAAGGCGATCGAGAAGATCGACGTGGCCGCCGCCCGCGCCAACCCGACCGTCGCCGACGCGGTCAACGCGCTGCTGCGCCAGAACGGCCGCAGCACCGATCCCGCGCAGCTCGTGCCCGGCGTGACCAGCATCGACGGCACCGTGCAGGGCGGCGCGGGCATGATCCCGGCGCGCTTCTACACGCCGGCCGGCCCGGGGCCCTTCCCCGTCGTCGTCTACTTCCACGGCGGCGGCTGGGTCATCGCCGACAAGCAGGTCTACGACGCCAGCGCGCGCGGCATCGCCAAGCAGGCCCAGGCGGTTGTCGTGTCCGTCGACTACCGGCAGGCGCCGGAGAACAAATTCCCCGCCGCCTGGGACGACGCCCTGGCCGCCTACAAGTGGACGATCGCCAACGCGGCCAGCTTCAAAGGCGACGTGAGCCGCATCGCGCTCGCGGGCGAAAGCGCCGGCGGGAACCTCGCGCTGGCCACCGCGATCGCCGCGCGCGACGCGAATCTCCAGAAGCCGGCGCACGTGCTCGCCATCTACCCGGTCACGCAGAGCAGCCTCAACACCGAGTCCTACCTCGAGAACGCCGTCGCCCAGCCGCTCAACCGCGCCATGGTCGAGTGGTTCATCGACAAGCTGCTCGACAACAAGGAGCAGCTCAAGGACTGGCGTCTGAACCTCGTCGACGCGAAGCTCGCGGGACTGCCCTCGGTGACGCTGATCAGCGCGCGCGTGGATCCGCTGCGCTCGGACAGCGCGAAGATGGAAGAGGCGTTGAAGAAGGCCGACGTGCTCGTCGAGCGCCGCGACTACGAAGGCGTCACCCACGAGTTCTTCGGCATGGCCGCCGTCGTCGAGAAGGCGCGCAATGCGCAGGCCTTCGCCGGGGAGCGGCTGCGCAAGGCGTTCGGGAACTGAGCGGCTGCGCCCTTACACCGCCCAGCGCAACATCGGCGCGGCGACGGACAGCGGGACCGGTTCGTGAGCGGCGTCAGGCTCACGACCGGGCGTGCTCAGCACGCGGTCGAGCAGTCGCTGCTCCAGCGACGCGAAGGTCGCATCGCGGCGACGCGGACGCGGCAGATCGATGGGCAGGTCCAGTGCCAGCTGACCGTCCTCGATCAGCAGCACGCGGTCCGCGAGCGCGACCGCCTCGGCCACGTCGTGCGTCACCAGCAGCGCGGTGAAGCGATGGCGCGTCCACAGCGTCTCGATGAGCCGCTGCATCTCGATGCGCGTCAGGGCGTCCAGCGCGCCGAGCGGCTCGTCGAGCAGCAGCAGCTTGGGCGCGTGGACCAGCGCGCGCGCCAGCGCCACGCGTTGCCGCTGACCGCCGGACAGGCGCGCGGGCCACTCGCCGGCGCGGTCCGCCAGCCCGACCTGCGCCAGCGCCTGTCGCGCCCGCTCGCGCGCATCGTCCCCCTTCAATCCCAGCGCGACGTTGTCCAGCACCCGCGCCCACGGCAGCAGCCGCGCGTCCTGGAACATGAAGCGCGTGTCCCCGGACCCGCCCGCGTCGAGGGCGCCGGCGCTCGGCGTCTCCAGTCCCGCGAGCAGGCGCAGCAAGGTGCTCTTGCCGCAACCGCTGCGGCCGATGATGGCGACGAACTCGCCGGGCGCGATGTCCAGGTCGATGCCGTGCAAGACCTGACGCTCGCCGAAGGCCTTGCCCAGCCCGTCGAGCTTCACGGCCTGGCCGTTCGCTGGTCCATTCGGCCGTCCAGGCGCAGACCCTGTCGCAACAGCCTCGCGTTGCACGGTCGTCGCGCGCGGCGACGCCTCGCCAGGCAGCGCCGCGGGCTGCGAATCCTGCCACTCGGTCAGGACGTCGATCTCGGTCACGCTCATCATGTCTTGCCCGTCAAAACTGCGGTGATGTCTGCGGTGATGTCTGCGGCGATGGCCGGGGCGTCGGCGCTCATGCCTGATACCCCGGATGCCAGCGCAGCCATGCGCGTTCCAGCGCCTGCGCCGCGACGTCGGCCAGCTTGCCCAGCAGCGCGTAGATCAGGATGCCGACCAGCACCACGTCCGTCTGCAGGAACTCGCGCGCATTCATCGTCATGTAGCCGATGCCGCTCTGCGCCGAGATCGTCTCGGCCACGATCAGCAGCACCCACATCAGGCCCAGCGAGAAACGCAGCCCCACGAGGATGGACGCGACCGCGCCGGGCAGGATCACCTGGCGGTACAGCGACCAGCCGCTGAGGCCGTAGGAGCGCGCCATCTCGATCAGGTCGCGGTCCACGCCGCGGATCCCATGGAAGGTGTTCAGGTAGACCGGGAAGAACACGCCCAGCGCGACCAGGAACAGCTTGGCCGTCTCGTCGATCCCGAACCACAGGATCACCAGCGGGATCAGCGCCAGCGGCGGGATGTTGCGCAGCATCTGCAGCGTCGTGTCGAGCGCGGTCTCGGCCCAGCGCTGCGACCCCGTCAGCAGGCCCAGCAGCAGCCCGAGCCCGCCGCCGATCGTGAAGCCGATGAAGGCGCGTCCGGCGCTCACCGCGAGATGCCGCCAGAGCTCGCCCGACAAGGCCAGCTCCCACGCGGCCCGGGCCACCGCCGACGGCGCCGGCAGCACACGCGTCGACAGCCAGCCCGCCTGCGCGCTCAACTGCCACAGCGCGAGCACCGCCAGCGGCACCAACCACGGCACCAGGGCCCTGAACGCGCCCGCGCCGCGGCCCGGCAATCTCTGGACTTGAGACTGCGATTGCGATTGCGATTGCGATTGCGGCTGGGCCCGGGATCGGGATCGGGATCGGGATCGGGATCGGCCTTCGGCCTTGATCGCGACGGTGCTCATCTCAGCTCGCCGCGGCCAGCTTGGCCGGACCGGGCACGAAGTTGTTGGCGACGATCTCGCCGAAGGGGCCGGTCAGCTTGGGCGCGCTGAGCTTCTCGCGCACGTCCAGCGGCAGCAGCGGGAAGACGAGTTCGGCGAAGCGGTAGGCCTCTTCCAGATGCGGGTAGCCGCTGAGGATGAAGTACTCGAGACCGAGCGCCGCGTACTCCTGGATGCGGTCGGCCACCTGCTGCGGGTTGCCGACCAGCGCCGTGCCCGCGCCACCGCGCACCAGGCCCACGCCGGCCCACAGGTTGGGCGAGATCTCCAGGCCGGCGCGGATGTCGTTCCTGTCGAAGCGGCCGCCGTGCAGTTCCGCCATGCGGCGCTGGCCAACCGAATCCATCGACGCGAACTTGGCCTGCGCCGCGGCGATCACGTCCTCGTCCAGGTGCTTGACCAGATCGCCGGCGGCGGCCCACGCGTCCTCCTCGGTCTCGCGCACGATGACGTGGAGGCGGATGCCGTATTCGAGCTTGCGGCCCTGGGCTTCAGCAGCCGCGCGCACCTCGCCGATCTTCCCGGCGACGGCCTTCGGCGGCTCGCCCCAGGTCAGGTAGGTGTCGACCTGCTCGGCCGCGAGGTCGATCGCCGGCCCCGACGAGCCGCCGAAGAACACCGGCGGGTACGGCTTGCTGATCGGCGGGTAGAGCAGCTTGCCGCCCTTGACGCGCAGCTGCTCGCCGTCGAAGTCGATGGCCTCGCCGTCATGGCTGGCGCGCAGCACGTCGCGCCAGACGGTCAGGAACTCGGTCGACAGCGCGTAGCGCTCCTCGTGCGGCAGGAACAGGCCGTCGCCGGCGAGTTCATCGGGGTCGCCGCCGGTGACCAGATTCACCAGCAGGCGGCCACCGGACAGGCGATCGAGCGTCGCCGCCATGCGCGCCGACTGCACCGGCTGCACCAGCCCCGGCCGCAGCGCGACGAGGAACTTGAGCCGCCGTGTCGCCTCGATGAGACTGGCCGCGACGATCCAGCTGTCCTCGCAGCTGCGGCCGGTGGGCAGCAGCACGCCTTCGTAGCCGAGGCTGTCGGCCGCGATGGCGATCTGGCGGTAGTAGTCGAAGTCCGCGACGCGGGCGCCCTTGGAGGTGCCGAGGTAGCGCGAATCGCCGTGGGTGGGGATGAACCAGAGGATCTTCATGGGGGGAAGCTCGTGTGAAGCGCCGCGCTCATTTGGCGGCGGTGGTGACCGATTTCGGCAGCGCGTCGGCGATGCGGATCGCCTTGGGGATCAGCTTCAGCGCATGGAAGGCGTCGGCGATCTTCTGCTGCTCGGCGGCGATGGCCGGCGTGATCGGCTGGATGCCGTAGGCGAAGCGCGCGGCGGCGACTTCGGTCGTCGCGAGGTCGAGTCCGATCTGCGGCGCGAGCAGCGCGGCGACGGCGGCGCTGTTGTTCTCCGACCAGCGGTCGAGCTTGGCGAGTTCCTCGATGATCGCCTGCACGACCTGCGGGTACTTCTCCGCATAGCCGCGCTCGGCCAGGTAGAACTGGTGGTTCGCGACGACGCCCCTGCCGTCGGCCACGACGCGCGCGCCGAGCTGGCGTTCCGCCGCGGCCAGGAACGGATCCCAGATCACCCAGGCGTCGACGGCACCGCGCTCGAACGCGGCGCGCGCATCGGCCGGCGGCAGGTAGACGACGGTGAGGTCGGTGTACTTCAGGCCCTGCTTCTCCAGCAGCTTGACCAGCAGGTAGTGGACGTTGGAGCCCTTGTTGAGGACGACCTTCTTGCCCTTCAGGTCGGCGAGCGTCCTGATCGGCGAGTCCTTCGGCACGATCAGCGCTTCCGCCGTCGGCGCGGGCGGCTGGTTGGCCACGTAGACCAGGTCCGCGCCGGCGGCCTGCGCGAAGATCGGCGGCGCCTCGCCGACGGTGCCGAAGTCGATGGAGCCGACGTTCAGGCCTTCCAGCAGCTGCGGGCCGGCGGGGAACTCGGTCCACTTCACGGCGATGCCCTGCGCGCTCAGGCGCTTGTCCAGGTCGCCCTTGGCCTTCAGCACGGTGAGCGTGCCGTACTTCTGGAAGCCGATGCGGACTTCCGCCGGCTTGGCCGCCGTCTGCGCGCTGGCGACGCCGGCGAACAGGCTGAGCGAGGTGGTCAGCGCGGCCGCGAAGGCCAGTGCGCCGCGGCGGTCGAGGAAGAACGGCATGGTCGTGGTCCTGGAGAGTGAAGAGTCGGAGGGGTCGGGATGAATCGGAGGCGTCAGGCTCGGCACGCGCGAAGCGTTCGGGGCCCTTAGAGCACCAGCGCTGGACGCGAGACGGGCGCGGCGGGCAGCGGCGCCGGCACGCGGTCCAGCACCTGCGACGCGCCGGCGAGCAGGCGGCGGGCGATGTCGTCGTTGATGCGGTACTCGCCGGCGGCGTCCTTGGCGATCTGCGCGTCGCAGGCGTAGACGCCGTCGACATGCGAGCGCGCGCCCAGCGCCGACAGCACCGGCAGCAGGCCGTAGTCCAGCGCCAGCAGGTGGGCCATGCTCCCGCCGGTGGCCAGCGTCCACACGCTCTTGCCCGCGAGGCCGTCCTGCGGCAGCAGGTCGAGGAAGACCTTCAGCAGCCCGCTGCAGGCGGCCTTGTAGATGGGCGTGGCGAGCACGACGACACGCGCTTCGGCCACGGCGGCCAGGGCCGCGCGGACATCGTCGTTCTCGAAGTCGGCATGCAGCAGCGGCTGCGCCGGCAGGTCGCGGATCCGCAGCGTGCGGGTCGACAGGCCGTGGTGGTGAAGCCGCTCCGCGGCGGCGCCGAGCAAGGCGCTGGAACGCGACTTCAGGCTGGGGCTCGCGGCGATCAGGAGCACGGGCGAGCCCGGCAGGTCGTTGGCCAGGGC
>CAMPJJ010000005.1 GCA_946886855.1 uncultured Roseateles sp.
CCCTCTAAGCCCCCGCCCCCCACCCACAACTACACAAGGAGTATCGCGGCAGCGTCAGATGTGTATAAGAGACAGGCCATGTAGCGCTCAAAGAAGCACCGGGAATTTTTTACGAGTTGAGGGAGGAAACTGAGATGAAGCCATTGATCGGAGCACTGACCGTGCTCGCCTGTACCGGATGTGCCTCGGTGGTGAACGAGACCACCCACCCGATGAAGGTGGAGACCAAGAGCGCCACCGGCGAACCGGTCGTCGGCGCCGAATGCCGCCTGACCAACGACTACGGCACGACCACCATGAAGTCGGGCGATACCACCCAGGTCCGTCGTTCCAGCAAGGACCTGGACATCGTCTGCAAGGACCCCCAGAACCCGGACGCCAATGCACGCGCCATCTCACGCGCCAATGGCGGCATGTGGGGCAACATCATCCTGGGCGGTGCGGTCGGCGCCATCGTCGATCACAACCGCGGCACGGCCTACACCTACCCGACCTGGGTGCAACTGGTGTTCGGCAAGACCTTGGTGTTCGATCGCACGGTGGAGAAGGAAGGCCAGCCCACGATGGCGAGTGAGGCCATCGGCGCGACGCCTGCGCCGGCAGCCGCCGCATCGGCGCCTGCACCTGCCGCTGCCGCATCCGCGTCGCAGGTCGTCAGCAGCAAGTGAACGGACCCTTCGGTCACCGACCGAAGCCGGAAACGCAGAAGGCCCGCTTCCGCGGGCCTTCCGGCATTGGTGTGAAGTGTTCCCGGAGGGATTACTGCTTCACGGCCTCGACCTGGACGATGACCTTGATGTCCTTCGAGAAGCCGTACTGGATGCCGTAGTCGACGCCGAAGGCGGTGCGGTCGAAGGTGGTCTCGAAGTCGCCGCCGCAGACCTCGCGCTTGAGCATCGGGTTCTCGTAGCAGTTGAAGTTGGTGGCCGTCAGGGTCACCGGCGCGGTCTTGCCCTTCAGCGTCAGCTGGCCCGCCACCGTCGCGACCTTGTCACCCGAGAAGGTGAACTTGTCGCCGACGAACTTGGCCGTCGGGTTGTTGGCCACGTCGAAGAAGTCCTTGCTCTTCAGGTGCGTGTCGAACTGCGACGAGCCGGTGCTGATGCCGTTCATGTCGAAGGTGATCTCGACCTTGCCCGACTTGCCGGCCTTGTCGAACTGCACGGTGCCTTCCTTCTTCTCGAAGCGGCCGCGGTTGGTCGAGGTGCCGAAATGCTTGATCTCGAAGGTGGCGTAGGTGTGCGTCGGGTCGATCGCGTAGGTCGCGGTCTGGGCTTGCGCCAGGCCGGCGACGGCGATCAGGGAGGCGAGCAGCAGGGCTTTCTTCATCATGGTGGTGGGTCCTTGTCGACCAGGGGTCGGAACGGTGGTGGAAACCGCGGCGGTACCGCGGTGGAAAGGAACCGGGCGAAGGACCCGGACCGGTTGGAGAAATCGGGAGGCCGCGATCCGCGGCAGCGTCGGCTTACAGCGGCGCCATGCCGGTGATGACCAGCTTGAACTTCACCTGCACGTCGTTGGCGACCATGGCGGTGTCCTTCCACTCGCCTTCGCCGATGTTGAAGTCCAGCCGCTTGATCGCGAACGCGCCGGTCGCCGTCGTCGTGCCGCCGGCCTGCGCCAGCGCGACCGGGACGACCACGTCCTTGACCTGACCCTTGATGGTCAGCTTGCCGGTGGCCTCGAACTTGCCGCCGCCCAGCGCCTTGATCGCCGTGCTCTGGAAGGTCGCCGTCGGCACCTTCTTGACGTTGAACCACTCGGGCTTGACCAGCTCCGCGTCGGTCGCGGCGTCGCCCAGCGTGGCGCTGCCCAGCTCGATCGACAAGGTCACCTTGCCGGCCGCGGCGTTCTTCGGGTCGAAGGCCAGTTGGGCGTCGAACTTCTTGAAGTGGCCGTCCACCGGCACGCCCATCTGGCGGAAGGTGAAGGCGATGTCGCTCTGCGCCGGCACCAGCTTGGGCGCGGCCGCCGCAGCCGTCGCCGCGGGGGCCGCGGCCGGCTTGGTCTGCGCCATCGCCGGCGCGGCCAGGAGGAGGGCGGCGCTCAGCACCGACAACGCGGTGATCGAGAGATGGGTGGCCATGCGTGCGGTCATGAAGTCCTCTGCAATGCGGTGAAGCGGGTCTGTGGAAGCCGTTGTGGTGCGCGTTGTGGTGCGCGTTCTGGCGCGCGTCCTGTGAAGTGACTCGGCGCCCGTGGGGTCAGGTGTTGTCCGGGCCGTTCCGGGCGGTGCGCTCAGGCGCGGCCCGGGAGCATGCGCCGCAGCAGGCCGTCCTTGTCGAGGACGACATGCTTGACCACGGCGCCAAGGTGGGCAAGGACGAGCAGGCCCAGACCGTAGGCGAAGAACTGGTGCAGCTGCTTGAGCGATTCGGCGAGCGCCTTGTCCTTGCCGACGAAGTCCGGCAGCGGCAGCACGCCGAACCACACGATCGGGAAACCCGCGGCGGAGCTGTAGGCCCAGCCGCTCAGCGGCACCGCGAAGAAGGCGGCGTACAGCAGCCAGTGCACCGCGTGCGCGCCCAGCTTCTGCCAGCCCGGCATCGGCAGGTCCGCCGGCGGGCGATGGGTCAGGCGCCACAGCAGCCGCAGCGCCGACAGCGCCAGGATGGTCACGCCGGCCCACTTGTGCCAGTTGAAGAGCTTCAGCCGCGTCAGCGAGAAGGGCAGGTCGGCCATGTACCAGCCCACCGAGAAGGTGCCGATGATGGCGATCGCCAGCACCCAGTGGAAGAGCATCGCCAGGCCGTCGTAGCGGGTCTTGCCCGGCGGCGTGACGGCTGCCGCCGGGGAAACGGGAGATGCAGCAGATCCGGAAGATCGGGGAGCCACCGGAGGCATCGGCGTGGCCGCCGACGTCACGGCCACGGCGGGCGCGGAGGCGTCGAGCGTCTCGGCAGGCAGCGTCGGCTGCTGGTCGGGGTCGTTGTTCTGGTGGCTGATGGTCATGTCGGGCTCGCGTCCTTGGGAAGACCTGGGGCGCCGGGTGGTCCGGAATGGATCGAAGTGTCCGCGTGCGCCGTACATCGTCGGTTCACCGGATCTGAGGCCACTGTTCATCCAATTTGAATGGGGAGCCCGGTCAAGCTTCACAGATCCGTCATAGTCGGCGTCGAGACTGGCGCCCGCTCCGCCCTTGGAGCGATGGCTAGGAGTTGCCATGGACCTGATCGCCAAGATCGAGGCGGTGTTCCACCGCCGCGGACACCTGCAGTACGGTGACGAGCGCCGGGAACCCGTCACCGCGCTGGAGCACGCGCTCCAATGCGCCCAGCTCGCCGAGTGGGCGCACGCGGAGCATAGCCTTGTCGTCGCTGCGCTGCTGCACGACCTCGGGCAACTGATGGACGGTGGTTCTGCCGCCCCCCTGCGGGACGACGAGCACGAGTTGACCGCCCTCCCGCTGCTGCGCGCCGGCGGACTGGGCCCGGACGTGGTGGAGCCGATCCGCCTGCATGTCGCCGCCAAGCGCTACCTGGTGAGCACGGACCCGGCCTACGGGCCGAGCCTGTCCGACGCCTCGCGCCACAGCCTCGCGCTGCAGGGCGGGCCGATGAACGCGGAGGAAAGGCTGCTCTTCATGGCCCACCCGCAGGCCAGCGCGTCGCTGCAGCTGCGCCGCTGGGACGACCTCGCCAAGCGGCCGGGCATGCGCACGCCGCCGCTCGCCTACTACCTGGCACTGCTCGAGGAACTGCTGCGGGAGGCGCGCGCGCCGGAGCGGGTGCGCATCGCCTGAGGCGGAAGGGGACGATGTCCAAGTCGGTCTCCCTCTTGAGGGGGATATCGGACCCCCGGCCCGCTTTGCATACTGGATCCCGATCGCTCGCTGCCTGGACCTCAGCGATGTGATCAAGGGGAGGAGTGCTATGCCGACCTACCAAAGCCCGCAAGGGTGGCGGTGGTCGGCATAGTTTTATCTGCGTGGCGCATCGCGAACGCTTGGGCGTGAAGGGAATCGGCAAGATATATTGCCCGCCCAGAACAAGCTTTACACAACCCATGCAGTTCCCTTCGCGGCAGCGGCCAGGCGCTGTCTCCTCCGGTCATGGCGGGTGAACGCAGCGCCGAGCAGGCGAGCGTCGAGCTCGAACTGCTGCGCCTGATCGGCAAGCAGGGCCGCCGCGTCCCCTACCCGGTGAGCATCGCCGCGCTGATGATGGCGGTGATGGCGGCCAGTGTCATGTCGCCCTGGCTGGCCTACGGATGGCTGGCCCTCGTGTACGCGGTGCTGGCGGCGCGCTGGGCCGTGCTGGGCCGCCTGCCGGAGATGCAGCACCGCCCGCTCGAGCAGCGCATGGACTGGGCCGTGTGGCTGAGCCTGGCCAACGGGCTGGCCTTCAGCGCCTCGCTGGTCGCGGCGCCGCACCTGAGCGACTTCCAGCGGATGGTGCAGACCATCGTGCTGCTGGGCCTGTGCGCCGGCGCGGTCGCGACGACGGCCGGGCACCGCGTCGTGTTCCAGGTCTTCCTCTGGCCGGTGACGCTGGCCACCGCGCTGTCGTGGGGCCTGTTCCACGAGCCCGGCGCGGAGCAGCGCTGGCTGGACTGGGTGCTGTCGGCGCTGATCATCTTCTTCGGCCTGATCCTGACCGGCCTGGCGCGCGACACCTACCGCGTGTTCGCCGAATCCGTGCTGATCCGGCTGCAGCAGAACAAGAGCAACCAGCAGCTGCGCCAGGCGCTGTCGCAGGCGGAATCCGCGATGGCGGCGAAGACGCGCTTCCTCGCGTCGGCGAGCCACGACCTGCGCCAGCCGATGCACACGCTGTCGCTGTTCGGCGCGGCGCTGGACAAGCGCCCGCTCGACGACGAGGGCCGGGTCATCGTCACGCAGATGAACCTGGCGCTGCATTCGCTGTCCTCGCAGATGGACGCGCTGCTGGACATCTCCAAGCTCGACGCCAACGTCGTGCCGGTGACCAACCAGGTCTTCGCCTTACAGCCCTGGCTGGGCCGGCTGCAGCGCGAGTTCCAGCCGGCCGCGCTGCGCAAGCACCTGCTGCTGCGGCTCGACTGCCCGCCGGAGGCCTGCGTCGAGAGCGACCCGGTGCTGCTGGAGCGCGTGGTGCGCAACCTGATCGACAACGCGCTCAAGTACACGGCGCGCGGCGAGGTCGCCATCGAGGTCAACCGCGGCCAGGACGAGGAGGTCTGGCGGCTGTCGGTGCGCGACACCGGCATGGGCATCCCGGAGCACGAGCAGCAGCGCATCTTCGACGAGTTCTACCAGGTCGGGAATCCGGAGCGCGACCGCGCCAAGGGCCTGGGGCTGGGCCTGTCGATCGTGACGCGGCTGGTGGACCTGCTGGACCTGCACCTGGCACTGCGCTCGACGCCGGGCCAGGGCTCCAGCTTCATGCTGAACGTGACCGCCGCCGACATCGCGCTGGTGCGGCCCGGCTCGACGCCGACGCAGGGGCCGGCGCTGCCGCCGATGCGGGTGCTGGTGATCGACGACGAGGAGCCGGTGCGGGTCGCCATGCATGCGCTGCTGAGCGCGCACGGCTGCCAGGTGCTGCTGGCCGGCAGCACGCGCGAGGGCCTGCTCAAGAGCATGGGCCAGCAGCCGGATCTGCTGCTGACCGATTTCCGGCTGCGCGGCGGCGAGGACGGCATCAGCGCGGTGCGCTCGCTGCGAAGCGCGTTCCCGGGACTGCCCGCCTTGATCGTGAGCGGCGACACTGCGCCGGAGCGGTTGCGCGAAGCCCACGAGGCGGGACTCACGCTGCTGCACAAGCCGGTCACCGAAGACCTGCTCATCAGCGCGATGCAGGCCGCGCTCGCCGAATATCGAAGGGAGGGTCCCGATGTCTCGCCCGTTCGAGGAGGCGCCGAGCGTCCGGTCTGACGCCGTGTCCGGCACGGTGGTCGATACCGCATCCGATTCCGGCTCCGACGCGCCGAGCGACGTGCCGTCCGAAGCGCTGTCCGAAGCGCTGTCCGAAGGGCCGACCGCCGGCGCCGATGCGCCGCCGCCGAGACCCCTGGGCACCCGCTGGCTGTCGCGGCCGCTCGAGGACTGGATGGCCGGGCGGCTGTCTGAGCCCGAGCCTGGCCCGGCGGTCGTCGATGTGCTGATCGTCGGCAGCGGCTATGGCGGCGCCGCGGCGGCGCATGCGCTGGCCGGCCGGCGCGACGAGGACGGCCGGCGCCTGGACGTCGTCGTGCTTGAACGCGGCCGCGAGTACCTGTCCGGCGCCTTCCCCAGCCGTTTCGCGGACCTGCCGGGCCACGTGAGGCTTGCGCGTCCGGGCGCGGACGCACCGATGGGGCGCCGCGAGGGGCTCTTCGATCTGCGACTGGGGCCGGACGTCTGTGTCGCGCTCGCCAACGGCCTGGGCGGGGGCTCGCTGATCAACGCGGGCGTGATGGAGCGGCCCGACCCGTCGGTGTTCCGCGAGCCCGGCTGGCCGCAGGCCTTCCTGGACGAGGACATGAGGCCGTGGTTCGAGCGCGCCGAGCGGCTGCTCGGCGTCCGCGACGACGAGGGCGAGGGCGAGGGCTCGGGCGCCAACACCATCGAGCGGCTGCGCGCCCACGCCGGCTTCCAGACGCGCCGCCTCGACGCGTTGAAGGCGCTCGGCCCGTCGGAGGCGCGCGCGGCCCGGATCCAGGTGGCGATGGACGGCCGGCCGCGCGGCGCGGCCGGGTGGTCGCACCACGCCTGCATCGCCTGCGGCGATTGCGCGACCGGCTGCAACCACGAGGCCAAGCAGTCGCTGGACACCGGCCTGCTGCTGCAGGCCTGGCGGCAAGGCGCCGACCTCGTCTGCGGCGCGAGTGTCGAGGCGCTCGCCGCCGCACCGGGCGTCGGCTGGCGCGTCACGCTGCAGCACACCGACGAGCTGTTGCGCCAGCGCCAGGGGGAGCCGTTCGAGGTGCTCGCACGTCGCGTGATCCTGGCGGCCGGCACCCTGGGATCGACGGAGATCCTGATGCGTTCGCGGGACCGCGGCCTGCCGCTGTCGCGCATGCTCGGGCAGGCGTTCTCGGCCAACGGCGATGTGCTCGCGGTCGGCCACGAATGGCCGCGCGTCGTCCACGCGGTCGCCGACGAGGACCAGACCCCCGCGGCGCGGCAGGTCGGTCCGACGATCACCGGCGTGTGGAAGGCCGGGCCGGATCATGTCGTCGAGGACCTGGCGATTCCCGGCGCGCTGCGTCCGTTCTTCGAGGAGGGCTTCGCGCTGGCGGCGACGCTGGACGCGCTGGCGCGCGCCAACCCCGGACTGCATGAGGAACGCGCCGACTTCGACGATCCCTTCGCCGTCCGCCCCTCCGTGACCGAGCGGCAGTTGCCGCTGGCGATCGTCGGGCGCGACAGCGGCACCGGGCGCCTGGTCCGGCGCGAGGGGTTCGAGGAACCCGGCGGACTGCAGGTCGACTGGCCCGGGCTGCGCGATGAGCCGGCGATCGCGCGCCGGCACGAGGCACTCGAACGACGCCTGCGCGCCCAGGGCGCGCGGCTGCTGCGCAACCCGCTGTGGCAGCTGCTGCCGCCGGAGATGGCCTTCCTCACGAACGACGCGCGCGGGCCGATGCTCAGCGTGCATCCGCTCGGCGGCTGCGCGATGGGCGACCGCGGCACCGACGGCGTGGTCGATGCGATCGGACGGGTGTTCTCCGGCGACGGCGAGGCGGTGCATGACGGCCTGGTGGTGCTGGACGGCGCCATCGTGCCGGGATCGCTCGCGATCAATCCGGCGCTGACGATCAGCGCGCTGGCGCAGCGGGCGCTGGACCAGTTGGTCCTCCTCTGGCGACTGGGCGCGCCGTCGCCCGTGGCCGTGCGACGGGAACCGGTGCGGCCCGTCTTCCGCCCGCTGCCCGGGCCGGGACGGCAGGCACCGTCCCATTCATCGACGGTCGGCACGGGGAGCGCCGGCGGCGCTCGTGGCAACGGCACCACGGGCACCACGGGCACCACGGGCAACACTGGCCGCGCTGGCGGCACTGGCGGCAATGGAGGCAATGGCGGCAATGGCGGCACTGGCAGTGCTGGCAACACGGGCAGTGCTGGCAACATGGGCGGCGCTGGCGAAACCGGGGGCGACGCGACGGTGATCGAGGTGCGCGAGCGCCTCGGCGGTTTCGTGCGCTGGTCCGGCGCGCCGGGCTCGCCGGTGAAGTACCTGGAGCTTTGCGTCGTCTACCAGCCGAAGGCGTTGAGGGACCTGTTGAGACCCGGCCCCGAGCGGCGGCTGATCGTGGCGCCCGGGAGTCGGCTGCGCGTTTTCGAAACGCGCGAGCGCCGGCCCGGCGGCTTCGACGTCGTCGGCGCGAAGCCCGGCGACGGCCGCCTCTGGGCGCACGAGGAGCGCGGCGACGAGCACGCGCTCTTCACCGCGCCGCTGGCGGACGGGGAGCTCACGCTGTTCCAGCGTGAAGCGTCGGGTTCGTTGCGACGGCACGCGCGCGGGTTGTGGGCGTGGGCGATCAATCGCGGCGTGCGGGATGCCTGGCAGGGACTGGTCGACTGGGCAGGACGCCGCTCGCCGCCGACGGCGCCGGGCGCGGCACGGGCGGGCCTGCGCGCGCGGGCCGTCAACGCCTGGCACCTCGCGGGACACGCCGGAGAGGCGCGGGTGATGCGCTACCAGGTGCGCGTCGACCCGGCCGCGGACCTGCCCGAATGGGCGGCCGCGTTGCGCGACCAGCCATTGATCGGGGCCAAACGGATCAGCTACACGCGACGCGGCAACCCGTGGACGCAGCTGAGCCGCATGACGCTGTCGCCCACCGCCGGCATGGCGCCGCCGCCGGGCGCGCGGGAGATCGTGCTGACGCTGGACATGCATCACCTGGCCCGCGAGCGGGTGCCGCTGCTGCGCCTCCGGCAGGCGCGCGACATCCCGTCGGCGGCGCGCGACATCGGCGCCCTGATGGCCTACGTCGCGCGGATGACGATCGGGCTGCATGCCTGGACCTTCCGCAAGCCCGACGAGGCGCCGCCGCGGCGCATCTCGCGGCTGCCGGGCGCGGTGCCCGGCCTGCCGGATCCCGTGGTGACGGAGATGGCCGCCGGGCGCTGGGGCGACGCGTGCGCGCAGCGCCAGGACCTCGACCGCCCGCCGCGCGAGGACGACGAGCGCCCGGTCCTGATCCGGCTCACGCGTTACGCCCGGCCGGGCGGGGAGCCCGTGCTGATGATCCATGGCTACAGCGCCAGCGGCACCACGTTCGCGCATCACGCCGTGCGTCCCGGTCCGGCCAAGCTGCTGTGGGACGCGGGCCACGACGTCTGGGCCCTGGCCCTGCGCACCAGCGCCGGCCTCCCGACCTCGCGTCTGCCCGGCAGCTTCGAGGCAGCCGGGCTCCCCCTCAACCCGCTCGCCGTCGACCGGGTGCTGCGCGAGACCGGCCGGGAGCGGCTGAACCTCCTCGCGCATTGCATGGGGTCGGTGATGTTGCACATGGCGCTGCTGGAGCCGCGCGAGCAGTCCTGGGAGCGCTGCTTCCCGTTGCGCGCCGCGTTGAAGGACAGGATCTCGAAGCTGGTCATCTCGCAGGTCACGCCGCTGATGGTGATGTCGCCGACCAACAGCCTGCGCGGCGTGCTGATGCAGTACCTGCGGCCCTACCTGCCGCTGGGGGACTACGCCTTCCGGCCCGAGGGCACGCTCACGCTGTTCGATCACCTGCTCGACCGGCTGCTCGCCAGCCTGCCGTATCCGGAGGCGGAGTTCGACCTGGAGAATCCGCCGCCCTGGCCGCCCTGGCGGATGCGACGCACCCCCTGGACGGCGACGCGGCATCGCATGGACCTGCTGTACGGACGCGACTTCGCGATCGGCAACGTCGACCGCGCGGTCTTCGATTTCATCGACGATCACTTCGGTCCGCTCAACATGGACACGGTCGCGCAGGCGATCCACTTCGCGCGCTGCCACGAGATCACCGACTGGCAGGGGGCGAGCGTCTACCTCGACAGCCTCGCGAAGAGCCTGGCGCTGCTGAAGGCGTTCCCGGTGCTGTCGCTGCACGGCGAGGACAACGGGCTGTGCAGCGCCGACAGCGCCGAGCTGCTGAAGGCGTACTACGACCAGGCCGCGCCGGGGCGTTATCGGTACCGGGTGATCGCGGGCCACGGGCATCAGGACTGTCTGATCGGACGCCACGTCGCGACGCAGGTGTTCCCGCACGTGCTCGCCTTCCTGGCCGAGGAGTCGCCGCCGTGAGCGGGTTGCTGCGCGCGACCCGGCGGGGCACGGCGGCCGACGGGCTGTTGATCGGCGCGGAGGCGCCCGGCCATCGCGTCGAACGCGCGGCGCCGGCGCACGGGCGCGTGCCGCTGCTGACGGCGCTGCGGCCCGAGCGGGGCTGGCCGCACTGGCTGCTCTGGGTGCCGATGCGATGGCGCGGCGGATGGGCCTATGAACCGTTGCCGCAGCCCTGGCGGATCGAGTCGTTCGTGCCGCCCGGCGTGGGGCAGCCGGGTGCGCCGTGGCGGATCTCGCAGGCGGTGGAGGCGTTTCCGCCGCGGCCCGACGCACGAACCGACGCACGAACCGACGCACCAACCGACGCACCAACCGGTGCGGCCATCGACACGAATGACGAGTCCGACGCCGAAGGCGACGACGACAGCGACGACGAGGGCGACGACGAGGGCGACGAAGAGGGCGGCGAAGAGGGCGGCGACGACCGCGGGATCGACGTCCACGGCCTGCTGCTGGTGGCGCTCTATCTCGAGCCGCGCGCGCTCGCGATGGAGGGCGCGCATCGCGGCGTGATGCATGAGCTCGGCGACGAGGAACTGCGCGCGCAGGTCGAGGGCGCGCTCGAGCAGCTCCTCGATCTGCCGCCCTATCGCTGGGCGCACGGCTTCGTGCCGTCGCCGGACGATCCCGATCCCGATCCCTTGTCGGAAGGCGAGGGCGTGTGCTTCGCGCTGGCGGCGTGCCAGTACCCACCGGGGCTGCTCGATGCGAGTCCGGGTTGGGAACTCGACGCCTCGCAAGCGGGGCCGGGTCTGGCGTCCTTGGCGCGTTTGCACGCCTTCACGCGATCGACGGCGCGCGGACGGACCTGCTCGCTGGTGCTGTTCGCCGGCGATCAGATCTACGCGGATGCGAGCGGCGGGCTGGCCGACTCGCGCAGCGGCATCGAGCGTTATGCGCGGGGCTACGGGGAGTTCAAGGCCGGCCCGGCGCGGCTGTTGCCGCCGACGGTGGCGCGCCTCGTCCACGCGATCGACGATCACGAGATCGTCGACAACTGGGAGCCCAGCCCCCGTGCCAGTCACGGGGGCAAGGGCCCGTGGTTCGATGTCGCGCGCCAGGCGGCCTGGGATCACCGCTGGGAAGCCGGTGCGCGCGTGGGCGGGCCTGAACTGCTGTGGCACGACTTCGACTGGCGCGGCGCGGCCTTCTTCATCGCAGACGCGCGTTGCGAGCGCGAGGCGCGACGCGTCGCGAACTGGTCGAGCGCGCGCTTGTGGTCGACCGCGCAACGCGATGCCTTCGGCGAGTGGTTGTCGCGCGGCGGGGATCGGCCGAAGTTCGTGCTGAGCGGCTCGCTGCCGCTGCCGCGGCGACGCACGACGGTGGAGCATGCGGCGAGCTGCCTGCGCTCCGACGCCTGGGACGGCTATCCGCACAGCCTGCACGAGCTGCTGGGCGCGGTGTGGCGGCATCGCGCGTCGGGACTGGTGTTCCTGTCGGGTGACGAGCACCGCTCGGGCTGGGTGAGCGCCGAGATCTCCGCGGTCGACGGCGCGGACCGCGCGCCGGTGCGGGTTCACTCGGTCCACAGCTCGGCGCTGTATGCGCCGTGGCCCTTCGCGATCACGGCCGCCGAGGAACTGGCCGCGCCCGATGCCTTCGAGTTCGACGGCCCGGACGGCCGACGCCTGCGCTGCGTGGTCAGCGCCTGGTCCGACCACCCCGGCGACGGCTTCGCCTTGCTGCGCGCCAACGGCAGCGAGGTCGAACTCTGGTTTGACCGGGCCGGTCAAATTTCGGACGCGCCGGATGCGGTGTTGTCGTCTGGAAATCTTGCGCGGCCCATGTCGGATCGATAGACTGAGCACCTCAAGATCGAACCAGGCGGAGTGAGAAGGTCGAGCCACCCGAGCCATCGGGTCCCAGCCGGACTGGGAGTTCGCGGAAACGCGATAGAGAACCCCGCATGCGGCGGCCACCCTCGGGTGGCCGTCTGTCTTTCTGGGAGGCGTCTTGCTTGTCAGCCAGTCAATCGCTTTCCGAGAGTGGTCGCGCTGAGCAGGCGTTCCAGGGAGATCCTTCGACCCTTGCTCAGCCAGGGCTCGAGAGGACGCTTCACATAGGCGGATTGCACCTGCATGAAGACCTGACGCTTGCGCTTCGTGTCCCTTTGAACCGCGATGAACACGACGTAGTGGCGACGTTCGGTTTCAAGGCCATCGTCCAGCGCCTCGATGGTGACGAAGTTCTGCGGAGATTCTCGGGCAAATCGAATCACTCGACGATGAAGCTTTCGAATGAGTTCAGGAAGAAAACGCCGGGACAGTTCGTAGCGCTCTTCGCACAGTACCCTGACTTCCCGACGATCGTCAAAGATCTCCCCTGCAGGTATCTGGTGGCGTGATCGACCGTCTCGACTGAGCGATCGAGTGAAGCAGTGACACGAGAAGAGAACAACGACCGTGAGGTCGAACCCCAATCCAGGATTGACACGGAAAGCAAATGGCTCGAGGTGGGAGAGATCCCATGGAACGCCGCTTCGAGCGACGCCCTTGAATCGATGGTGCGGACGCACGGCATCGAGATGCTGCTCGATGGGAACTTGAGTGAGGACGTGGTCGGCGAGCAAGACCGGCTCATTCGCCGGTTCGGGAAGTTTCATGACGGGAAGCCCTCGGAATTGAGAGGGCAGTCATGTTTCCGACTCGGTTCCCTTCACGCCTTGCGCCGCGTCAACGATGCCTCGCGTCAAGCAGAACTTGCGTTGTCCGTCGCAAGAGGGCCACCATCGATGAGTAAGCCTGCGGGCCGCGCTGACTGTGACGTGTCGTCCGCTGCCCGAGGCCTGTCACGCCTCCCATGCGACACTGCCGGATGACCGAAATCGAACTGCGTTTCCAGATCCCCGAATCGCAATGGCCCGCCGTGCGCCGCTGGGTCGCAGGAACCGGCAAATCCGTCGCGACCGAGGAACGGCTGCAGGCCTCCTACTTCGATACGCCCGAGCGCGACCTCGCGCACGCCGGCTTCGCGCTGCGGCTGCGGCGCGAGGGCGAGGTCTGGGTGCAGACGCTCAAGGGCGCCGCGCCCGACGGCATGACCCGCCTTGAGCACAACGTGCCGCTGGGCGCGGACATCCCCCGGCTCGATGTCTCCCGCCACGCCGACCATCCCGCCGGACAGGCGCTTCAGGCCTTGCTGGAGCAGCTGCCCGAAGGCGCGCTGCAGGCGCTGTTCCGCACCGACATCACCCGTCTCACGCGTCCCCTGCGCACGCCGCATGGCACGGTCGAACTCGCGCTCGATCACGGCGCGCTGCTCGCCGGGGAGGGCGACGCGCTGCGCAGCACGCCGGTCGCCGAACTCGAGATCGAATTGAAGAGCGGCGAAGCCCGCGCCGTGCTCGAAACCGCGCGGCAATGGGCCATCGAACGCTTCGGGCTGTCGCTGGAACTGCGCACGAAGGCGCTGCGCGGCGACCTGCTCGCGCGCGGCCTGGACTGCGCGCCGGTCGCCGACTCGCACGCGATCCACTGGACCGGCGACATGACCCGCGATGACGCGCTTCACGTGCTGCTGCGCGAGTGCCTGGAACCGATCGTCGGCAACGCCTCGCAGATCGCGAGCGGACGTCATCGGCCCGAACACCTGCATCAGATGCGCGTCGGATTGCGGCGCCTGCGCGCCGGTCTGCGGCTGCTCGCGTCGGACGAGGACCTGGCGCTGCACGCGCTGGCCGACGGCGCCGGGCACCTGTCGCGACGACTCACCGGCGCGCGCGATGCGGATGCCCAGGCCGAAGCCGCCTGGCGCGTCGCGATGCTCGCCGCCTGGCGCGCCGAGCGTCCGTCCGCGGCGTCCGGGCTGCCCCCGGCACCGTCCATCGACGTCGCCGGCCTGCTGCGCGGGCCGGAGGTTCAGGGCTGGATGCTCGCGATCATCGGCTGGCTCGCGCGTCCTGCGCCGGACCATGTGCCTGGGGACGAGCAAGGCCTGGCCCTCGTCCACGCACGCATCGCGCAGTGGCGTGCCGCCGCGGACAAGCAGGTCAAGCGATTCGACCGCCTCGACACCGAGGGACGCCATCACCTGAGACGGCGCCTGAGACGTCTGCGGCTCGCGCTGGAGCTGAGCTTCGCCGTGCCCGGCGGCAGCGACGGCGGCCGCCTGTCCAAGAAGGAGATTGAGGCGCGGGCCCGGCAACTGGCGCGCGTCCACCAGGCCGCGCAGCGCCTGGGGGCCTTGAACGACCTCGAGGTCGGCCTGTCCCAGGCGCGCGAGCAACTGGCGATGGCCATGGCGCGCGGCGACGTGCCGGCCGCGGCCCAGGCGGGCTTCTCGCTGGGATGGCTGCGGCCGCGTCAGCAGCAGGCGCTGGAAAAAGCCGCCAAGGCCGTGAAAGCAGTGAAGGCCGTGAAGGCCGTCAAGGCGATGAAGGTCTCGAAGGCGATCGAGCGTGCTGGTGCGGACGGTGCCGGCAAGCAGGTCAAGCCGGCGAAACGCGCCAAGCTGGACTGAAGCGCTTCGCCCGACTGACTTCACTGAGGAGCGCAGCCCCCGCCTCATGCCGAGGCGTCGGGAGGCGTTCACTCATTCCAGTCACTTCGAGGCCGACATGCCGCAGTTCCATTCCCTGCCGTTCACCGAACTCCCTCCACGCCCCGACGACGAGGTCCCGGATCGCGCCCGGATCCCTGGGCTGCTGGCGATGGCGGTCGATCCCGACCAGCTGTGCGCCGTCCAGGCGCTCGCCGCCCGAAGACTGTTGGATCCCGGCGGCGAGGTCTATCCCGCCGACGGGTGCGCGATCACCTTGACCTTGCTCATGCGGGGGGCTGGATTCGAGGTCCACGAACGCTACTGGGCGATCGACGTGCCGGCGATGCTGCTGGCGCGCGGATGGCGGGAGGTGCCGCCAGGCGGGCAGCAGGCCGGCGACATCGGCAGCACCTGTCGCGAGGAGCGACACCACGGCGAGGATCACGTCTTCCTGGTGGTCCGGTGCGTCAATCAGGACGAGATGATCGTCGTGGACAACCAGGCCGCCTATCCGCACTTCCGGTGGGCCAGCGGGCAGGGCGGCAAGACGCCCAGCGCGATGTTCTACCGGGCGCCCGAGGCGTCGGATTGAGCGTCCCGGCGACCCTACGACGCTGCGACGCTACGACGCTGCGGCACGGGCGGCGGCGTGGCGACCTCAGACGTCGCCGCCGAGATGGCGCGCCGCGCCCAGCATTTCGTGGACGTCGTGCGTCATCACCGCGAGGAAGGCCGCCAGGCCGATGTAGTACGCGGCGTACTCCCATTTCACCCGGGTGGGGACGGCGTAGTAGGTCTTCGCCTCCTCGCTGTCGGCGCGGTACTTCCAGGCCTTCATCAACTGCGGCGCGGCCAGCAGCGCGATCAGCAGCAGCATCGGGCTGGGCCGGTAGAGGAACAGCCCGACCAGCACCGGCACGCCCGCGAACCAGATGCGCGGCGACAGCACCGCCGTGATCCGGCCGCCGTCGAACGGCGACATCGGGATCAGGTTGAACAGGTTCAGGAAGAAGCCGGCGTAGGACACCGCCAGCAGCCAGTCCAGGTTCCAGCTGCGCGCCATCAGGTAGCAGACGGTGGCGCCGACGGTGCCCAGCAGCGGCCCGCCCAGGCCGACGTAGGCCTCCGTCTGCGCGTCGTGCGGCATCTCCTTGAGCTCGATCCAGGCGCCGACGAAGGGGATGAAGGTCGGCAGGCCGACGTTCAGGCCCTTCTGGCGCGCGGCCAGGTAGTGGCCCATCTCGTGCACGAACAGCAGCGCGATGAACCCCACCGCGTAGCGCCAGCCGTAGACCCAGGCGTACAGCAGCACCGACAGCAGCATCGTGCCTCCGCTGAGCAGCAGCTTGCTCAGCTTGACGCCGGAGAACAGCAGGAACAGCAGCTTGGTCATCGGCTCAGGACTCCGCGGACTCGCTCTTCTTGCGGCCGAAGAACTTCATGATCGCGCCGCCGAAACCGGCGACCGCCAGCAGGATGATCTTGGCGAACTTCAGCACGAACGCGCCGATCACCGCCAGCAGGCCGAGCTTCTTCGCGCCGACCCCCAGCACCAGCGCGGCCAGGCCGTACTCGGCGACCTTGTCGGTGCTGCCGTTGAAGTCGGCGTAGCGCTTGCCGTCGTTGAACTCCAGCGCGCCCAGCAGCTGCTGCGCATCGCCCTTGTACTTGGGCAGGTCGTCCAGGCCGGTGACCAGGTTCAGGCTCATGTAGCCCTCGCGGCCCAGCGCGTAGGTGTTGTAGTTGACGCCCTGCGGCTCGTTGGCCGGCGCGCCGACCTCGCGCGACTTCATCGCCCAGACCAGGCGGTGCGAGTCCGCCGCGTAGGCCGGCTCCTGCGCCCAGCCGGTGATCTCCAGCGCGCGGCCGCCCATCTTCTTGCGCTCGTCGTTGCTGGCCTCGGTGCCTTCCTTGAAGCTCTTCAGCATGTCGGCGGCGTCCCAGTGCTTGGCGTCGTCGTCCTTGATGTAGCCGGACTTCTCGAAACGCAGCGTCGCGAACCAGTCGGCGTCGCCGCGCGGGAACACCACGCCTTCCAGATCGCTGTAATCGCCCGGGTTGCCCATCGCGCGCATCAGCTTGGCCGCGTGCGGCTGCGGCACATAGACCTTGCCTTCGGGCAGGTGCAGCACCGCCTGGCTGGACAGCTTCACGTCCTGCGGCCCCTTCACGATGTCGTTCTGTGCCGCGGTCAGCACCTTGGCGAACTCGTTCTCGCCGGACTGCGCCGAGACGGGCGCGGCGGCGATGAACATCGCGCCGAACAGTGCGCCGGCGAAGACCCGCAGCGAGCGGGCGAAGGGGGTGGTGGTCATGGGGCTTCCCTCGAAACGGTGTATCGAACCCGGCCTCTTCGGGCCGAAGGGTGCGAGTCTATCGATGTGAACCGTCGGGAAATCCGCACTTCCCCCATCCGGGGGCATCAAAAAGCCAGCGCAGTGACCAAAGACATACAGCCCCGCGAGGGGCTGTCCGTCAGCAGCGACCGTTGAAGGTCACGCCACTGCCTGCCACTGCTTCTGCAGTTGATCCCACTTCAGCCGCGCCGCCTTCAGATGGCGCTCCTTCACGTGACCGTACCCGCGGATGTCTTCCGGAATGCGCGCCAGCTCGACGGCGGTCGACAGACGTTCGGCGGTGAGGCCCTTTGCCAGGATCGATTCGATCGTTGCGCGGTAGTCCTTGATCAGCTGGCGTTCCGTCCTGCGCTCCTCGGTATGACCGAACGGATCGAAGGCGGTGCCGCGCAGGCCCTTCATCCTGGCCAGCACGCCCATCGCCGGGCGGACCCAGGCGCCGAAGGCGCGCTTCTGCAGATGACCTTGGCCGTCCTTCTTGGCGAGCATCGGCGGCGCCAGGTGATGCACGACCTTGAAGTCGCCTTCGAACTGGCCCTTGATCTTGTCGAGGAACTTGGTGTCGGTGTGCAGGCGGGCGACCTCGTACTCGTCCTTGTAGGCCATCAGCTTGAACAGATAGCGTGCCACGGCTTCCGTCAGGCGCGTGCCGCCCACCGGCGCTTCCGCCTGGCGGACCTTCTCGACGAAGGCGCGGTACTGCTCGGCGTAGGCGGCGTTCTGGTAGTCGGTCAGGAACTCGACGCGCTTGGTGATCAGCTCATCGACGCCCTGGCGCTTGACGAAGTTGATGACCTGCTGCGCGGCGAACAGCGACTGCACCGCGGCCAGGTCCTGTGCGCAGCGACGGCCCCATTCGAAGGCGGCCTTGTTGTTGTCGACCTGCACGCCGTTGAGCTCGATGGCGCGCATCAGCGCGGCGTGGCTCAGCGGCACGCGGCCCTTCTGCCACGCGTAGCCCAGCATCAGCGGGTTGGTGTACAGCGAGTCGCCCAGCAGCTTCACCGCGACCTCTTCCGCGTCGAACATGCCCAGGTGCGAGGCGCCCACGGCCTTCTGCACGGCGGCCTCGCAGGCGGCGCCGGGGAAGGACCAGTTGGCGTCGTTGACCAGCGTCGCGGTGGGCGAGCCGTGCGTGTTCAGCGCGACGAAGCTGCGGCCTTCGCGCATCACGGCCAGCGTCGTCTTGTTGGCGGCGACGATGGAATCGCAGGCGATGACCAGGTCGGCCTCCGCGGTGCCGACCTTGGTGCAGTGGATCGCGTCGGGCGTGTTGGCGATCTGGATGTGGCTCCAGGTCGCGCCGCCCTTCTGCGCGAGACCGGCCGCGTCCTGCGTGATCACGCCCTTGCCTTCCAGATGCGCGGCCATGCCGAGCAGCTGGCCGATCGTGATCACACCGGTGCCGCCCACGCCGGCCACGACGATGCCCCAGGCCTCGACCGCGTTCGGGATCGTCGGCTGCGGGATGACCGGCAGCGACGCGTCGAACGGGCTGACGCGCTTGTCCTTCTTGGGCTTCTTGAGCTCACCGCCTTCGATCGTCACGAAGCTCGGGCAGAAGCCCTTCACGCAGGAGAAGTCCTTGTTGCAGGTGTTCTGGTTGATCTGGCGCTTGCGGCCGAACTCGGTCTCCAGCGGTTCGACCGACAGGCAGTTCGACTGCACCGAGCAGTCGCCGCAGCCTTCGCAGACCAGCTCGTTGATGACGGTGCGCTTGGCCGGGTCGACCAGCTTGCCGCGCTTGCGGCGGCGGCGCTTCTCGGTCGCGCAGGTCTGGTCGTAGATGATGACCGTGGTGCCGGGGATCTCGCGGAACTGGCGCTGCAGCTCGTCGAGCTCGTCGCGGTGGTGGACCGTCACGCCGGGCGCCAGCGGCTTGCCGTCGTACTTCTCCGGCTCGTCGGTGACGATGATCAGCTTGGCCACGCCTTCGCTGACCAGGCTGTTCATGATCTGCGTGACGCTGTGGCCCTCGGGCCGCTCGCCGACCTGCTGGCCGCCGGTCATCGCGACCGCGTCGTTGTAGAGCACCTTGTAGGTGATGTTGACGCCGGCGGCGATGGACTGGCGGATCGCCAGGATGCCGCTGTGGAAGTAGGTGCCGTCGCCGAGGTTGCTGAAGATGTGCTTCTCGTCGGTGAACGGCGCCTGGCCGACCCAGGGCACGCCTTCGCCGCCCATCTGGGTGAAGGTCGCGGTGTTGCGGCCCGGCATCCAGGTGACCATGTAGTGGCAGCCGATGCCGCCGACGGCGCGCGAGCCGTCCGGCACGCGCGTGCTGGTGTTGTGCGGGCAGCCGGAGCAGAACCACGGCGTGCGGTCCGCGCCGCCGGCGGTCTTCTCCTCGCTCTTGAGGGACTGCTCCTTGGCGTCGATCAGCGCCATGCGGGCGTCCAGGCGCGCGGCGGTGTCGGCGTCCACGCCCAGCTTCTTCAGCCGCTTGGCGATGGCGCGCGCGATGATGGCCGGCGTCAGGTCGGCCTGCGGGCGCAGCAGCCAGTTGCTGCTCGGGTTCGGGTGGCTCCACTCGCCGCCGCTGCGGTCGCCGTCGGTCTCGTCGAACTTGCCGAGCACGTTCGGGCGCACGTCGGGACGCCAGTTGTACAGCTCCTCCTTGAGCTGGTACTCGATCATCTGGCGCTTCTCCTCGATGACGAGGATCTCCTGCAGCCCGGTGGCGAAGTCGCGGGTGATGGTCGCTTCCAGCGGCCACACGACGTTGACCTTGTGCAGCCGGATGCCCAGGCGGCGGCAGCTGTCGTCGTCCAGGCCCAGGTCGTGCAGCGCCTGGCGGGTGTCGTTCCAGGCCTTGCCCGAGGCGATCAGGCCGATGCGGTCATGCGGCGTGGCGATGACATTGTGGTTGAGCTTGTTGGCGCGGACGTAGGCGAGGGCGGCGTACCACTTGTGGTCCATCATCCGCGCTTCCTGATCGAGCGGCGGATCGGGCCAGCGGATGTGCAGGCCGCCCGGGGGCATCTGGAAATCCTCGGGCATCAGGATCTCGACGCGGTCGGGATCGACGCTGACGCTGCTGGAGGATTCGACGATCTCCTGGATCGTCTTCATGCCCGACCACAGGCCGGAGAAGCGGCTCATCGCGAAGGCGTGCAGGCCCATGTCCAGGATCTCCTGGACGCTGCTCGGGAAGAACACCGGGAAGCCGACGGCCTTGAAGACGTGGTCGCTCTGGTGGGCGGCGGTGGAGCTCTTGGCGATGTGGTCGTCCGCGGCGATGGCGATCACGCCGCCGTGCTTGGACGTGCCGGCCATGTTGGCGTGCTTGAACACGTCGATGGAGCGGTCCACGCCCGGGCCCTTGCCGTACCACATGCCGAAGACACCGTCGAACTTCGCCTTCTCGGGGAAGAGCGCGAGCTGCTGCGTGCCCCAGACGGCGGTGGCGCCGAGTTCCTCGTTGACGCCGGGCTGGAAGACGATGTGCTGCTTGGCGAGGTGCTTCTTCGCGGCCATCAGGGCCTGGTCGTAGCCGCCCAGCGGGGAGCCGCGGTAGCCCGAGATGAAGCCGGCGGTGTTGAGGCCGGCGATGGCGTCGCGGGTGCGTTGCAGCATCGGCAGGCGGACCAGCGCCTGGACGCCGCTCATGAAGGCGCGGCCCTCGTCGAGTGCGTACTTGTCATCCAGCGTGACCTTCTCGAGGGCGCGCAGGATGTGTTCGGGCAAGGGGGCGTTCATGCGGGGAGTCTCCTGATGGGTGGCTGACGTCCGGTCCCCGCTTGTGGCGAGGCCGTGTGCCTTGGCTGCCGTCGCGCCAAGTATGGCGGCGCGCGGAAAACGCAGGGAACAGTGTAGGAAACAACGCCCGGCGAGTGTTTGCTAGTTCTGCGCCGACGACCGATGTTTGAGCAAGAATCTTTCCCGGAATGACGAAAGGGATTCGAATGGCATCGAAAAACGGCGCATCAGGGAAAACCATGAGGGCGACGACGGGTTCCGCGGGCGGCGACGAGGGACCGGACCGGGGCGTCGATCGCGGCGAGGACGCGGGCGGGTCCGGTGCACCGGCAAGCGGCGAACTCGACCGGTATCACGTGGCGATCCTGGGAGAGCTGCAGCGCGAGGCGCGGCTGTCCAACGCGGAACTGGCGACGCGCATCGGCCTGTCGCCGGCGCCGACCTGGCGCCGGGTGCGGTGGCTGGAGGAGCAGGGCTTCATCACCGGCTACCGGGCCGAGATCGACCGGCGCCGCCTGGGCCTGGGCGTGCTGGCCTTCGTGCGCGTCGACGCGGACCGCAACAACGGCGCGGCGACCAAGCAGCTGGAGGAGGCCATCCGGCAACTGCCCGAGGTGATCGCCTGTCACTACATCAGCGGCGCCGGGACCTTCGAACTGGAGGTGATGGCCACCGACCTGGATGCGTTCAGCCGGTTCTCGATCGACACGCTGCTGAACCTGCCGAATGTGAAGGACATCCACACCAGCTTCTCGCTCGGGGAAGTGAAGGCGGGTGGGGCCTTGCCGCTGGGGCACTTGAAGCCGAAGGGATAAGCGGTCGTCGAATTCGACGACCGCCGTGCTCGCGAATACCCAGAGTCGTTATCGACCCTTGTTCACGCAGGAGTGGATGGCATACGCCAAGAGTGTGGAGAGCGGCGGCGTGGCGACCCAATAAAGCGTGGCGGGCCAGCAACCGTTCAGCTGGTAATACACGATGGGCAGCACAGCGGCGAGTAACAGTGTGAACGAGATGGCCCATCGCCATCCCAAACGCCTTGAATCATGGTTTTTCATTCGAGCCCTTTACAGCTGGGTATTTGCAACCTTCTGATTGGAGAGATCGGACAGTCCACCGGCAATGAATCCGGTGACCGCTCCGCCGATGAAACCGCCCACAAACCCCGCTGCGGCTGCCGGACCCGCAATCGCGCCAGTGATCGCTCCGCCGACCCCTCCCGCGACGCCGCCGATGTACGCGCCATTGATCGCTGCCTGTGTGTCCCAGCCGCCGGACACCATGTCGATTTCCTCCTCGGTCAGCTCTCGAATTTCTCCGTGATTGATTTCCATCGTAGACATGACGTTTCCTCATTGACGTTGATTTTCATGCCGCTCATCTGGCGGTCACGGCAACGGCACCTTTTCATGCATGCCGCGCTTACGACGCTAACGGCCGCGTGCCGGTCGAGAAATAGGGGAAAAGTCGATCATGAAAATGGGTGGGCTGAATTGGTCAATTTGGATATTGCCTTGCGCTGAAAGTAACAAGAGCGAGTAAGTTGAATTGAGCTGGTGGGCATGACAGGTCGGACGTGATGGTGCGGCGATACCACGTCGAGGATGGAAAGCTGTACCGGTCGCACGCTCGAGCGGCTGTACCGGGTCGATGGAGAGCCCCGCTGGCATAGTCGACGGTCCCCCCTCGCTCCATGGCCGCCATGACGCTACCGCTCCGACATTTCCTGCTCGCGCTGTCCGTGGTCGCCATCTGGGGAAGCAACTTCGTCGTGATCCGCTGGGGCCTGAACGCGTTCCCGCCGCTGCTGTTCGCGGCCCTGCGCTTCACCTTCGCCGCGCTGCCCGCGATGCTCCTGCTGCCGCGGCCGAAGGTCGGCTGGCGCAACCTCGCCGCCTACGGCGCCTTGGTCGGCGTCGGACAGTTCGCGCTCCTCTACCTGGCGATGCGCTCGCAGATCTCGCCGGGGCTCGCCTCGCTCGTCATCCAGACGCAGGTGTTCTTCACCCTGCTGCTCGCCATGAAGATGAGCGGCGAACGCGTCCAGGGCTTCCAGTGGCTGGCGCTGTTGCTGGCGGCCGCCGGCATCGGCGTCATCGCCTCGCACACGGATGGCACGACGACGGTGCTCGGTCTCGGGATGGTGCTGCTGGCCGCGCTCTGCTGGTCCAGCGGCAACATCGTCGGCAAGCGAGCCGGCGCCGTGAACATGCTCGCCTACGTCGTCTGGAGCAGCGCGTTCGCCGCACCCGCGCTGTTCGCGCTGTCCTTCATCGTCGAAGGCCCCGCGCAGATGAGCGAGGCGATCCAGAACGCCAGCCTCGGCGCATGGGGCGCGGTGCTCTGGCAGTCGGTCGGCAATACGCTCTTCGGCTACGGCGCGTGGAGCTTCCTCCTGTCGCGCCACCCCGCCGCGACCATCGTTCCGATGGCGCTGCTGGTGCCCGTGTTCGGCATGAGCTGCTCGGCACTGCTGCTCGGCGAAGGCCTGCCGCCGTGGAAGCTGCTGGCCGCCGCGCTGGTGATCAGCGGGCTCGCGATCAACCTGCTGTGGCCGCACGTGCGCGGGGTGCTGAGGGCAGCGAAGGCATGAGGATGCCCATCGGCATCGGCATCGGCATCGGCATCGGCATCGGCATGCGCGCACGTCGCCGGCTGGCCGGTGCGTTCATCGCATGGGCGATGGCGCTGCTCGCTGCGCTCACGCCACTTGGCGCGAGCGCTCAGCTCGTCCCTCCCGAGAAGGGCAAGGCGCCCGCGACGATTCCCGCCGTGCGCGATCAGGAGATCGCCCAGTGCCTGCCCGGCGAGATGCAGACCTGGGGCGACGGCCGCGATCGCGCGATCGCGACGCGCTCCTTGCGATTCGCCTATCGCCACGACAACGCGCCGCCGTGGTTCAGCGAGCCCCAGGTGATGGCGCTGGTGAAGCGCTCCGCGGAGGCCTGGTCCGCCTGCGGGCTGAAGCTCGCCGTCATCGCCGTGCCGCGCGGCCAGGTGCCGCCCGAAGATGCCATCCAGATCCTCTGGAGCGACGTCGGCAGCCGCGGCCAGTTCGCGCTGGCCAACGTGACGGCGCGCAGCCTGTCGATCGGCCCCGGTATTTTCGCGCTGCTGCGCGAGCGCAACCCGAAGCACCCCGCGGACCAGACGCTGCAGATGGTGCTCTCGCACGAGATGGGCCACTTCTTGGGCCTGATGGCGCATTCGAAGCGCTGCGTCGACACGATGTCCTACTACGACAACGGCAAGGGCGAGCGCTGCGCGCTGCGCGACCCGAAGAGCTGGGGCAGCGTCGTCGAATACCGTTCGATGCTGCCGACCGCCTGCGACATCGACCGCTGCAGAGCGCTGAACAGGTAGCCGCCGTCCAGGAGGCGCTGCGGGGGTAGGGCGATCGGCAGGGACGCATTGAACAAGCGTCGTCCTCAGGGCGTATGCTGATGAAATGAACTCGAATCGCCGCCTCGTCGTTCTTGCTGCGGCCACGCTCGGCGTCGGCGCCTCCCTGATGACGCCGCTCCGCGCGCAGGGCCCGAAGCAGAACCTGCAGGTCGAGATGCGCTGGGTCGAGTCCGAGCTCAGCGGCGCCACGGTCGCCGGCCTCCGCGACGGCAGCACGGTCGTCAGCACGGGCGGCTCCGTGTCGGCGCGCGGCGGCGTGTCGCTCTCCACCGAGAACCGCGAGCAGCGCCAGCAGCTGTTCCCGCGCCTGCTGGTGCTCAACGGCTCGCAGGCCTCGTTCACGATGACCGAGTCGACGCCGATCCAATGGGTCGATGTCGCGCTCGACCGTCAGCAAGGCGAGCAGCGCGACCGCGTCGTCGTCGTGCCGCGCCAGGGTATGGCGGAGCGCGTGCGCGGCATCGTCGTGCGACCCCGATGGCCGGGCGGACGCAGCCCGGTGGACGTCGAAGTCCGGGCTTCGGATCAGGCGCAGATGCCGCAGGGCGGCGCCTACGGCACGACGCTGCCCGATGGCCAGCAGCGCCCGAGCACCGACGTCCTCAGCACCGTCCAGGCGCCGCTCGGCATCTGGGTCACGATCGCGCGCACGGGCAGCGTGAGCTCCAGTGCCAGCCGCAACACCTACAGCACGCGGGACGCGGAGGTGCAGAAGCTCCGCGAACTGCAACTTCGCGTAGACGTGGCACCTTGATCGAAGCGGTGCCACCCGGCGAAGTGGCTCCATAAAGGTTTCTCCGAAGTCGCTGCATCGGTTGAATTGGTATTTGACTGGTGTTGTTTTTCGACCTGATCCGCTAAGCTGCGGCGTCCATTGGAGGCCCCGCATGTCCGTTCGCGTTCTGTCCCGCATCCCGACCTCGCTGACCGCCGCGATCGCCGCGCTCGGCGCGATCGCCGCCTCGGCCGCCATCGCCGCGACCCCGGTCTCCGATGGGAAGGCCGACAAGAACTCGGACGCCCCGGGCTACCCGCTGTTCGGCGCGAAGCCGGTCGAGTTCGAGCGCACCGGCGGGAAGATCGTCGGCCTCTACGTGCCCAACTGGGAGCCGGTCGAGCTGATCGAGCGCGTGCCCCCGCAGAACCTGACCCACGTGCTCTACGCCTTCCTGCGCCTGTGCGGTCCGGGCCAGCTGGAAAAGGACGCCGCCAAGTGCGTCGGCAAGAAGGATTTCGAGATCGGCACCGGGCCGATCGACACGCGTTTCAACGATGCATTCCAACGCTACAAGCTGCGCGCCCCGCACCTGAAGATCGTCGCGTCGGTGGGGGGCTGGGGCGGATCGGATCCGATCTTCCACCTGGTCGGCGATCCGGCGAAGCGCGCGGTGTTCGCGGCCTCGGCGCAGCAGTTCCTGCGCGACCATCCGGCCTTCGACGGCATCGACATCGACTGGGAGCATCCCGGCAACAACGGCGCGGCCAACGGCGTGCAACTGGGCAGCCCGCAGGACGGCCAGTCCTATGCGGCGCTGATGGCCGACCTGCGCCAGGCGCTGGATGCGCTGACCGCGGAGACGGGCCGCCCCTACCTGCTGACGACGGCGGTGAACCCGATGGCGTCGATCGTCGGCAAGATCAACTTCAAGGACGCGTCCAAGCCGCTGGATCTGGTCTTCATGATGACCTACGACTTCTACGGCATGTGGTCGCCGGTGGCGGGGCATCACACGACGCTGCGCGCGTCGTCGCCGCAGGCGGACGACAGCCTGGAGCGCGCGGTCCGCAACCTGGAGACGGCGGGCGTGCCACGGTCGAAGCTGGTCGCTGGGGTCGCGATGTACGGTCGCGGCTTCACCGGCGTGAGCGAGGCCAAGGCCGGCGCCGCGAAGACTGGCGCCTACCCGGGCGCCGAAGGCGCGCAGGGCTACCGCGAGATGGCCGGCCGCATCCTTGACGCGAAGGGCAACGGTCGCGCGGGCTACCAGTCCGTCTGGGATCCGGTCACGCAGTCCTGGTCATTGTTCAATCCGAAGCAGAAGCTCTGGATGGGCTACGACGATCCGCGGGCGGTGCTGGCCAAGGGCCGGTTCGTGCGCGATCAGGGCCTCGCCGGTGTCTTCGCCTGGGAGCTGAGCCAGGACAACGGCGATCTGCTCAACGCGATGAACCGCGGCGTCGGCAACGTGCCGCTGATGACGCAGAAAGAACCGCACCGGTAACTCGCACGTCGTCCCTCCGGGCCTACGATCGCAGCCATGACTGCTCCCACCGCTTCCGTTTCCCAGCCCGACACGGCCACCGGCGTCGCGACGACGGCCGCTGCGCCCGCGCGCCTGCGCATCGCCCTGATCGCCCACGACGGCAAGAAGGACGAGATGGTGATGCTCGCCACCGAGTTCGCCGGTTTCCTCGGCGGCTGCGACCTCGTGGCGACCGGCACGACCGGCTCGCGGCTGACGGCGGAGGTCGGCCTGACGGTCGAGCGCATGCTGTCCGGCCCGCATGGCGGCGACCTGCAGATCGGCGCGCGGCTGGCGGTCGGGCTGGTGGACGCGGTCGTGTTCCTGCGTGACCCGATGACGCCACAGCCGCATGAACCCGACATCAACGCGCTGGTCCGCGCCTGCGACGTCCACAACGTCGCTTGCGCCACCAACGTCACCAGCAGCCGGCTGATGCTGCGTTCGCTGCAGGTGCTCGGCACGGGCGGCGGCCGGGAGTAGAGTCGTCCGTCGACGCCGGAGTCCGACGACGGCCCCGGAGAACGACGGAAGGAGACTCCGATGCAACGCCGTTCCCTGATCGCCACCGCGGCGGCGATGCCCGCGCTCGCGGCGCTGCCGGCCCGCGCACAGACACGCCCGCAGATGATCGCCGCCGAACAGTACTTCTTCATCTTCCTCGAGACCGGCAAGCCGGTGCCCGACGACAAGGCCGCCGTCGCGGCGATGCAGGCCGGGCACCTCGAGAACTTCAAGCGGCTCTTCGCCGACGAGAAGCTCTTCGCGGCCGGGCCGATGCGCGATCCCCTGAAACAGAAGCGCGGCATCGTCGTGGCCAAGGCGCCCAACCGGCAGATCCTGCTGAGCTACTTCGAGCCCGACCAGTACGTCCGCGAGGGCTACATGGTCGTCAACGCGCAGCCGGCGACGGTGCACCAGGCGCTGAACCACACCGGCATCGATCCCGACAGCATCGAGGAGAACCGCATCGTGCTGTTCAGCCGCGCGGAAGAGAAGGACCGGGACGCGGTCCCCATATTCCTCCAGCGAGCGCTCGACGAGGGCGTCATCGGCGCCTGGTACTCGCTGCAGGACGGACCGATCGGCGAGGTCGTTTTCTCGCGCGGCACCGACGAGACAGCGCTGCGCAAGACCATGGCCGAATACCCGGGGCTCCGGGATCAGCGCGTGACGATGAAAATCTGGGGGCAGTGGTTGGGGAAGGGCGTGCTGCGGTGATTTGAGATTCAAGCAACTGGTCAGCAGATTAACCACGAGTTGGTATTTTGGTTAATATGTTGACCAAATGAGCGCCCATCAAGCCACTGATGTCCTCGATCGCCAGTTGCTGCTTCAGCTGGGTGATCGCCTTCGCCGCCTGCGCAAATCGCAAGGCCTTGGCACCGTCGACATGGCGGAGCGGGTCGGCGTCACGCGCAACACGCTGCGAGCCGTGGAGGCCGGGGATCCGGCAACCTCCATCGGCACCTACCTGCGGGTGATGTCGGTGCTCGGGATCGGTGGCGAACTCGCCTTGCTTGCCGGTGACATCCTGCAAACGCCGCCCGCGGATTCGGCCGCCGCAAGATCGCGGCGAGACGCACCGATCGTGCGCGTGGAGGTCTCCGCCAGCGGTGCGAAGCATCGTCTCCAGGATTTGCAGAGCATTGCACTCCACCAGGAGGCCGTACGGCTTGCCAAGGCAGATCCCGCCTTGGTCCAAAAGGCGGAGGCAACCGTCGAGCGCTGGCTCTCTTCCGGCGACTCCCGCTCGGCAGCGTTGTGGCGTGAATGGCAGGACATCCTGCGTGACGGCACCTGGCGGAAGGCGCTTGGCGCCACGCGGCGTGCGCAACAGCTTCGACAAACATCTCCTCTGGTCACTATCCTCCCGGAGGTGTCTCGACAACGCATCTTGAGGCAGGTGAACCAACTCAGGAAAGGCGTCATCCTTGACTCCGAGGTCGGCACTCCGACGGAAGAGACGGGAGAGACACCATGACGCGGCAGGAACTGGAACACATCATCCGAGCCAGTGGCGATATCACCGATCAGTACGAGTTCGTGATCCTCGGGAGCCAGTCGATTCTCGGCACAACCGCAACGCCCGAAGACGTCTTCACCGTCTCCATGGAAGCGGACATCTATCCGCTCCAAGCGCCAGAACTTGCAGACATGATCGATGGCGCCATCGGCGAAGGATCGGCATTCCACGAGACCTACGGCTACGACGCTCAAGGCGTCGGCCCGGACACCGCCGTCCTGCCCAGCGACTGGATGACGCGGGTGCGCCGAGTCCAGAACGGCAACACGAGGGATCGCGTGGGCTACTGCCTCGGTGTGATCGATCTGTTCCTTGCCAAGGCCGTCGCCGCGCGCGAGAAGGACCGTGAGTTCTGCGTCGCTCTGCTCGAGCACGGATACGTGACACCGGCGGAGGCGCTCACCCTCACCGCTGACATGCCACTCGATGAGGCCTCGCGCCGGCGACTGCGCGCGACGATTCGTCGCTGGGCGCAAGCGGCCCGCGCTGGGGGACGCGCTATGCGCGAAGCTTGACGCGGTGCTTCCATGACGCTTCGACTGCGCTCTCAGCGGGCCAGCGGCAACGGATAACTCGCCAGGCTCGCGTGGCCTGACTTCGACACCGCCTGCACGCCGAAGATCAGGTTGTCCTTGGACAGCGGCAGCGTGACCTTGGTGACGTTGCCGACATCCTTCGCGCCCTCCCAGGCCTGCGATTCGCTGCGGCGCCAGACGATGCGGTATCCCGCCAGCTCGGGATCGACGTTCGCGGTCCACAGCAGCGTCGTGTCGTTGGTCAGCTCGCGCGCATCGATGCGCGCGCCCTTCACCGGCGACGGCGCCCAGGCCAGCGTCGCCAGTCCCGCGAGGTTCACGCGCGCGACGTCCGCCACGTAGCCGAAATCGACGAACTCCGGCAGGTCGCCGTAGACGACGCCGTTCTCCGTGCGCAGGTTCTGGTGCTGGTGGCGGAAGTCCTCGAAGGGCTCGGTGAAACGCACCGCGGCGTAGCCGCGCTCCAGGAAGGGCAGGTGATCGCCGCCACGCAGGTAGCGGTCGCGGCGCTGGATCAGGTCGATGCGGAAGTCCGGCAGGTAGCGCTCGCCTTCGGTCTTCAGGTGACGGCCGAACTGCTGGGTCGGCAGTTCCTCGCCGCCGCCGGCGACCGCCAGCGGCTGCAGCTGCACGCGGATCGCCGCGTTGGTCTTGACCTCGTCCTCGTTGGCCGGGCTGTTGGCGTTCGCGTTGACCAGCAGCCGCAGCAGCGGATCGAAGCCGTCGGCGAACAGGCGCAGCCGCTTCGGATCGTGCTCGCCCTTGTCGCCACGCGAGCTGCCGATGATGTCGTTGGTGATCATGCCTTCGACGTTCAGCCCTTGCGCACGCGCGCGACGGGCCCAGTCGCGGGCGCCGAGCAGGCCCTGTTCCTCGCCGGGAACGGCCATGAACACGAGCGTCGCGTCGAAGCGCTGCTTGGCCGCCGCGCAGGCCATCTCCATGACTGCGGCCGTGCCGGAGGCATCGTCGTTGGCGCCGGGCGCCTCGCCCTGAGCGTCCATCACGTCGCCGTTGCGCGAGTCGTAATGCCCGCTCACGACCAGGATGCGTTCACGCGGTGTGCCCGCCGACGCGCCGGGCAGCGTGGCCACGACGTTCACCAGTTCCGTCGGCGCGGAGAGGCGGTTGCCCGCCGGCTCGATGAACGCGTCCATCGTGACCTGCAAGCGGCCGCCGGTCTTCGCACTGCAGTCCTTCAGCTGGCGCTCGATCCAGCGCCGTGCGGCGCCGATGCCGCGCGTGTCGCTCTTCGTGTCCGACGCCGTGTGGCGCGTGCCGAAGGCGGCGAGCTTGCGGATGGTCGACTCGATGCGCTCGGCGGAGATGTCCGCGAGCATCGGCGCCACGCGCGGATCCAGCGGCGGCGCCGCGGTCTCCGAGGCGGCGCGCGCCGTCGCCGACGCCGGCCCCGAGGCCGGCGCGGTCTGTGCGATTGCGGAAGAAGCGATCAGATCCCTGACAGGGGCGGCGGTGGGTAGGAGGCGGCGGCGATGGCAGGTCATGGGGTCAGGCGTTGTCAGGCGAGGTGTTGCTTGAGGAAATCCAGGGTGCGCGACCAGGCCAGCTCGGCGGCGGCCTCGTCGTAGACCTCGGGGCGGGTCTTGTTGGAGAACGCGTGGTCCGCGACGTAGCGGTGGATGACCGGGTGCTTGCCGCCTGCCTTCATGCGGGCCTCCAGGGCATCGACCTTCTCCGGCGTGCACCAGTCGTCGCGCGTGGCGAAATGGCCGAGGAAGGGCGCGTCGATCTTCGCCGGGTCGGCGAATTCGGCCGGCGGGATGCCGTAGTAGCAGACCGCCGCCTGCAGGTCCTGGAGGTGGACGCCCGCCAGGATGGTCAGCGCGCCGCCCATGCAGTAGCCCATCACGCCGACCTGGCCGCAGCCGAGGTGCTCGCGCAGGTGCGTGAGCGCGCCCTGCAGGTCCTGCGTCGTGGCGTCGGCGAAGTCCAGGCCGTCCATCATGTGGCTGGCCTCGTCCGCGTCGGCGGCGATGCGGCCGCGATAGAGGTCGGGGGCCAGCGTCGTGATGCCCGCGGAGGCCAGGCGTTCGGCGATGTCCTTGATGTGGGGTTTGAGCCCCCACCACTCCTGGATGAGGATCATGCCCGGCGCGCCGTCCCCGGCGCTGGCGAGATAGCCGGCGGTGGTGCCGCCGTCAGGACGTTCGAAGTCGATCATCTGGCCCATGTGGAACTCCCAGTGCCGAAAGAGGAAGAAACGAAGGATGAGGAAGAATCGGCTCCCTCGACGCACATCACCGGCGGCCCCTGCGGGCGGTCGCATCCTGAGGGAGGAACCCGTGAGTCTGCACGAGCAGTTGTACCAATGGACGGCCCGGCAAGGCCTGGATGCGACCAGCGCACGGCGCTTGCGCCAGCTCAGCGGTGTCGATGATCCGCCGGGCGATCCGTGGACGCCGCTGCGCCGCGGCGCGGGCACGCTGGCGGCAGGGTTGATCGGATTCGGCCTGATCCTGTGGGTCGCGGCGAACTGGGACGACTTCGGGCGGATCGTGCGCTTCGGGCTGCTGCAGGCGGTGCTCGCCGTCAGCCTGATCGCGGCGGCGACGCTGCGACCGTGGCGCGCGCCGCTGGCCCTGGTGGCCTTCCTGACGCTGGGCGGCCTGCTGGCCTTCTTCGGCCAGACCTACCAGACGGGCGCGGATCCCTGGCAGCTCTTCGCCCTCTGGGCCGCGCTCGGACTGCCGATCGCCTGGGCCGCCCGATCGGACCTGGCGTGGACGCCGTGGGCCCTGGTGGTCGCGACCGGCATCGGGTTGTGGATGGAAACCTTCGGCGGCCATTCGTGGCGCTTCGACGCCGCCACGGTGCCGGTGCATGCGATCGGCTTCGTCGCGTACGGCGGGCTGTGCGCCGGACTCGCGCTGCGGCCGGCGGCCACGTCGCAGCCTTGGGCGTGGCGGCTGGCGGTGCTGGCGTCGGTGATCGCGATCTCCGGCACGGCGCTGGGCGGTCTGTTCGCGCGGCAGGTGGCGCCGCAGTACTTCCTCGGCCTCGGGGTGCTGGGCATCGGGCTGGCGCTCGCGTGGCATCGTGCCGAAGTCTTCGCGCTGAGCGCGCTCGCACTGGCGGTCGACACCTTGCTGGTGGCAGGTCTTGCGCGGTGGATCGTCGACGAGAAGTGGGACGTCGGCGGGTACTTCCTGATCGGCGTGGCTGCGTGCGCGCTGCTGGCCGTCAGCGTCAGCCTGATCATGCGGCGCCTGCGGGTCGCGGAGGCGCGGGCATGAACGGCGTCGACTGGATCGAACAGGCCCGGGCGGAGGGCCTGGCGCCGGCGGAGCCGCGGGACGCACAGGAAGCGCCCGAAGCGCCCGAAGCGCCCGAAGCGACCAGGCCCTGGCCCGTCGTGCTGCTGACGGCGCTGGGCGCGTGGCTCGCCGTGCCGCCGTTCCTGATGCTGTTCTTCGCGCTGTCCGGCTCGGCCCTCGAGCGCGAGGCCGTCGCCTGCTTCTCCGGCATCTCGTTGATCGCCCTGTCGGTGTTGATGCTCCGATCTCGCGGGATCGCGCTGTTCCTCGAGCAGGCCGCCGTGCCCCTGCTGATCACCGGACTGGTGCTGCTGTTCATGGCCCTGGCGAAGGACCTGCCGCCGGCGGGCGTCGACCTCGTCGCGCTGGGGGTCGGCGCGGGCCTGATCCTGCTGCTGGGGGCGTCGTGGATGCGGCTGCTGCTCGGCATGGCGGTGGCCGTGCCGGTGGCGCACCTCGGCCACCTGGCCTTCACGGAGGTGTTGTCGCTCACCTGGTACGAACGCCATGGCGGTATGGGGTGGGCGTTGGCGACCTTGCTGCTGCTCGTGGGCCTGGCGCTGATGGCAGCGCAGCATGGGGCGGGGCGACGGGCGCCTTCTGCTCGTCATGCGGCGATGCTTGAGCCGGTGCTGACGGGCTGGTGGGTGGCCGTGCTGGCCGCCTTCGCCATGGCGGCGGGCTGGTCGTTCACGGCGGGCGGCGCGCTCGGCGGCGTCTTCCGGGGTGCGACAGCGGGGCTGGCGTCATCGGATGTGACCTTGATCTGGGTGTCGAGGACCGTGTCGGCATGGCTGACGCTCGTCGCGGCCGCCTGGCTGTGGCGTCGGTGGCGACCTGCGGGCGCGGCGCGGCTGGTCCCGCCGGTGCTGCTGCTGGCGGCGCTCGCTGCGCTGATGCCCGCGCTCGGCGGGATCCTGCTGGTGCTGGCGTCGATGGCGTCGACGCGACGCTGGCGCCTGGCCGCGCTCGCCGGCGCGGCGGCGGTGTGGGCGATCGGGGCGCTGTACCACGAGTGGCAACTGCCGCTCGCCCACAAGTCCCTCGCGCTGGTGGCCGCTGGTGCGGCGCTCGCCGCATGGGTCCGCTGGCTGGCATGGCATCCGGCGGCGCCTTCGTCCGATGGCGAGGCGCGACCGGCGCTCGCGCTGCGTGGCGCGGCAGCGGTGCTGCTCGGCGCGGGCGTGCTGTCGCTCGTGCTGGTGAACGTCCTGATCGCCAGTCGGGAGCAGCTCATCGCCAATGGCCGCCCGGTCTTCGTGAAGTTGGCGCCGGTCGATCCGCGTTCGCTGATGCAGGGCGACTACATGCGGTTGAGCTACGACCTGCCGGGCGTGGGCTGGCGTTTCCGATCCGAACCGGACGCTTCCCTGCTCTGGGGCGCGCGGCCGCGTGTCGCCGTGCTGCTCGATGAGCGCGGCATCGCGCACTCGCCGAAGCTGCTCGCGCCGGGTGAGGCGGTGCCCGCTGGCGCGCAGTTGCTGGAGCTGACGCCCAAGGGCGGCCAATGGACCTTCGTGTCCGACGCCTGGTTCTTCAAGGAGGGCGAGGCGGCGCGCTGGCAGCCGGCGAAGTACGGCGAGTTCCGCGTGACGCCCGAGGGCAAGGGCCTGCTGGTGCGGGTGGTGGGAGAGGATCTGAAGCCGTTGTGAATCCTCAGGCGGGAGCGTTCCCGCCGTCGGCGTCAGTCATGGGGCCCCAGCCATCGATGGCCACGTAGTACCGTGTTGATCGGCCTGCTCCAAGTTGTCGCAGGCAGCCGCGCTCCACCAGGTCTTGCAGTTCCCGGGACGCGGTCGCACTCGATGTCGAGGCAATGCTCACGTACTTGCGTGTGCTCATTCCGCCCTGAACTCCCTGGGGACCTGCGTCAAGCAGCACATTGAGCACCTTGCGCTGGCGAGACGTGATGTCAAGGTTCTCATGCTCCGTCCAGAAACGAGCCTTGCTCAGGGTGGCGTCGATGACGGTCACAGCGTCTTCGCATGCCACCCGGACCTGCGCCAGGAACCAGTGCACCCAGCGCGTGACGTCAACCGAGGCGTGCTGTGCCGCTTCAAGTTCGGCGTAGTACTCCTTGCGCTTGTTCAGCAGCTGTTGAGACATGCGAATGAGGCGACTGCTGAAACCCATTTCCCGAGCGAGGACCAGGTCGATCACGACACGGCCCACGCGACCGTTGCCGTCTTCGAAGGGATGAATGATTTCGAACCAGAGATGCGCGATGGCAGCGGTGACCAGAGGATCTTTGCCGGCGGTTCCGTTGAACCAGGTGACGAATGCTTCCATTTCGACCGGCAGTCGATTGGAAGGAGGTGCCTCGTAATGGACCTTCTCGTGTCCTTGCGCGCCGCTGACGATCTGCATCGGCTCCTCGTGGTTCCTGTAGGCCCCGACCAGGATCTTGCGCATGCCGGAGTAGCCCGTCGGGAACAGCGCCGCTTGCCAGGCATGCAGGCGTTCATGTGTCAACGGCTTGGCAGCACGCCTGACGGCGTCGTCCATGATGTCCAGAAGACCTTCGACGTTGCGCGGGGCCTCGTGCGCGTTGGCCTCGCCGAAGCCCAGTCGACGCTCGATGGATGAACGGACCGAGACGAGGTCGTAGCGTTCACCTTCGATGGCCGCCGTGGCCAAGGCGTCTTGGCTCCACGCCTCCGCTTCCAAGGTCCGTCGATGCTCGAAGCCGATCAACGCCAGTCTTCCTTCCACGAGGCCTTGCGAGCGGCGCGCACGTGAATACGCGTCCTGGATCTGCTCCAGGTCGACATGAAGCTGCGGCCAGTTGGCGGCCTGCCAGATCAGCGGGAGGTCGTATGCCATCTTGAGGCGATTGTAGTGATTAATCGCATCAGATTTGATTCGATTTCAAGTGCCAATCGCTTCATGTACTTAAATCACATCAAATTTGATGTGATTAAGTCGCCTAATCGCCTCACAAGCAGATTCAGACGTTCTCCAGCCCCTCCGGCTCACCCCCATCCACCATCAGGTCGATCAGTTCCTTCAGGAACGCCAGGGCTTCCTCGGAGGTGGCAAAGTAGTACTCCCCGCCGAGGTCGGCGGCGTCGCCGTCGGGGCCGACATGGACGACGGACCAGCCTTCCGCGCCGCCCCCGATCGCACAGATCCCGAAACTGCCGGGGGCGAGGTCTCTGGCGGACCCGGCGGTGACGAAGATGTCCTTGCCCCGATGGGCGAAATAGCGTTTGAGCACGAGGAGTTGGAATGAAGGCAATCTGGAACGGCGAAGTCATCGCCGAAAGCGACGACACCGTGGTGGTCGAGGGAAATCATTACTTCCCCGTCGCCTCGCTGAAGCGCGAGTTCACCACGTTCAGCAATCACCGCACGTCCTGCCCGTGGAAGGGCCAGGCGCACTACTTTAGCCTGATGGTCCACGGCGACATGAACCCGGACGCCGTCTGGTATTACCCCGAGCCCTCCGAGGCCGCCGCCGAGATCAAGGACCGCGTCGCCTTCTGGAAGGGCGTCCAGGTCACCGAGTGAGCCCCTTGGGCCACAGCACCCACAGCCGCAGCGGCTGCTTCATGCGGCCGGCCTGCGCCTCGGCGGCTTCGCCCCAGCCCCAGAAGTAGTCCGCCCGCACCGCGCCGACGATCGCCGCGCCGGTGTCCTGCGCCATCACGAGCCGGCGCATCGGCGTCGTCGACAGCGGCTCCGTCGTGTCCAGCCACACCGGCGTGCCGTAGGGGATGCTGGCCTTGTCCACGGCGATCGAGCGTCCCGGCGTCAGGGGCACGCCCTGACCCCCGCGCGGACCGACCGCCAGATCGGGCAGCGGCTCCTCGCGGAAGAAGACGTAGCGCGGGTTGGCCCACATCGCCTCCTTGAGCCGCTGCGGATTGCGCCGCCCCCAGTCCTTGATGCCGGACCACGAGGCTTCCGTGGCCCGCAGCTCGCCCTGGGCGATCAGCCACTGGCCCATCGAGCGGTAGGGCTGCTCGTTGTGCGCCGCGAAGGACAGCCGCACCCAGCGGCTCCGGCCGTCGCGCTCGGTCACGCGCAGGCGGCCGCTGCCCTGGATCTGCATCACCAGCGCCTCCAGCGGGTCCTGCACCCAGGCCAGGCTGAGCCGCGTCAGCGACGCGTTGTTCTCGATCTGTTGCTCGATCTGCTGACGGGTGTCGTACGGCTTGCGCTGCGCCAGGTCCTGCGGCGGCGCCAGCAGCGGCACGCGGAAGTCGCCCTGCGCCTGCCGGCGCGCGGTGAGCTCCGGTTCGTAGTACCCGGTCGCCACGCCTTCGCGCCGACCTTCCGGCGACTCGACGCGGTAGGGCTGCAGGCGCTTCATCAGCCAGACCATCGCGTCCCAGTCGTCGCCGGGCTTGAAACCGCGGGCCTGCGTACAGATCGCGGCCCAGCCCGGCATCGGCTTCTCGCAGCCGCGCAGCAGCGCGGGCCACCATTCCAGCGCGCGATCCTGGCCCCAGCCGGGCAGCTCGTTCCACGCGGCAGCGACCCAGCGCGCGCGCTCGCGTTGAAGCACCTGACGGCCGGCGTTGTCGTCCTCGCCATTGAGCAGCTTCTCCGGATCGATCGGCAGCCCCGCCGCCAACGCCGACGCTGCCGCGGGCGCGAGGACGGCCGCCGAGGCCGCGCCCAGCGCGCCTAGAATCGCCAGCGCCGCGCTCCAGCGGCGAGTTCTGCTACGGATCGGACCACGAATCATGGGCGTGATTTTGCTGGAGGCGCTCGGCGCCCTCGCGCTGCTCGTCTTCATCGTCTGGTGGACGATGTTCTCCGGCCGCAAGGGCGGCGAGCGGCCCGACGACCACGACGCCGCCTGAGCGCCACCTGAGCGCCACCTGAGCGTCGCATTCAGGCGCCTTCCTTCCTCTTCGGCCTCACCCTTCGGCCTCACCCCTTCGGCGGCACCAGGAAGCTCATCGGGTGCCGGCGCATCCGCGTCCAGATCGCCGCGCGCACGCGCTTCTGGTCCGCGAGCCGGATCCCGCGTGAGCGCAGCGCCACCTTGAACGCCAGGAAGAAGCTGACGCCCACGTTCAGCACGCCGGTCCCCAGGATGCTGATCACGCAGAGCCAGAACGGCCAGTGCTTGAGCACGTCCAGTCCCAGCGCCCCGGCCGCGGCGGCCAGTTGGCCGGTCGACAGCGTCACGTGCCTGACCTCGATCGGCAGGCCGAAGAAGCCCAGCAGGGCCGGCACCAGGCCGAGCATGAGGCCCAGGCTGATGTTGGCGGTCAGCCCCGAGATGTTGTCCCGCCACCAGCGCGACCAGCGGGCCGCCCGGCCCGCGCCCAGCCGCGCCACGATGCGCGGGTTCCAGGCGATGGCGCTGTCCAGCCGGTGGAAGACGAACCAGTTCTCGACCCAGCCCGCGATCAGGCTCGAGGCGAACAGCAGCACCCCGGTGAACGCGGCGAAGAACAGCGACGGGCCCAGCACGGTCAGCGAATGCAGCACGTGCTCGGCTTCCTTCACGCCGACCAGCGGCTTGCCGAAGCTCAGCCACGCCGCCAGCTGCACGACGAGCACCATCGGCGCCGCCAGCGCCAGGTTGCCGAGGATGCCCGCCGTCTGGGAACGGAACAGGTGAACGACCTCGTCGACGAAGGCCTGCAGGCCCGCGTCGCTGTCGATGTGGCGGAGCTTGTCGGCCAGCGCCGGCGCCGTCATCGCCGGCTGCTTGGTCGCGACGGTCCAATGCATCAGCAGGATGAAGACGAAGCTGGCCGCGTAGTTCACGCCCGCCCAGAAACCGCCCCAGAACGCGGACAGCCCCACCGCCATGATCGCGAACTTCATGAAGGTCGTGCCCGCGATCACCACCCCGCCGCCGCCGGCGCGGCGCAGCATGTCGCCGTACTCCTCGCGGTTGCGGGTGATGTAGTGCTCGCCGGTCTCGGCGCTGCGTTCCGCGACCTTGCGCGCCAGCAGCGAGTAGTGCCGCGCGAACAGCGTCCGGATGCTGCGGCGGTCGTGCACCACGGCCACCAGCGCCGCGACCAGGCGCAGCAGCTCGCGCTGCGGGTGATCGGCCAGCAGCACCGCCAGCAGGTCTTCGACACGGCGCAGCCGTGCCTGCATCTGCTCGACGCCGAACATCAGGTCCACGGAGACGCCGTGTTCCTCGAGATGATCCGGGACGGAGCGCACCGCCGCGCGGCATTCATCGAGCAGGCCGCGCAGGTACTGCAGCCTGCCCGGCAGCGTGGCCCGGTCCTGTTCGACGAGCGCGTGCTCGACCTGCTCCCACGCCGTCGCGAGGTTGCGGAAGGGCCGCCGCGCCAGCAGCTGCGGATCCATGCGCACGCGCAGCGCGCCGGACAGGCCGGCCGAGCGCACCGAGCTCACCAGCACCGTGATCGCGGCGCGCATCTCGTCGCGCCAGTCGCCCTCGGGCGCGCCGGCGAAGAGCAGGCCCAGCCGCTCCAGCAGTTCATCGTCGACGGCGCTGATCCACTGCTCGTCGGCCTCGTGCGGGAACAGCAGTTCGAAGAGCTCGGACAGGTCCCGGGTGTCCGCGCTCAGCGGCAGCACGCGGCGGCGCAGGCGGCCGAGGAACTCGTTCCACAGCGCCATGCGCGGCGCGAAGCCGACCTCCGCGAACAGGCTGATCGCATCGACGTCGGCCCAGACACTGGCGATGACCGCCGCGAAGGCCTTCGCATGATCGGGGTGGCGCTCCAGCATGCGGAGCAGGTACCTGAGGCGGCGGATCGGCAGCGGCGCGGACGGCGCGGCGAGGGGCGCCGCCGAGGGCGCCGTGGCGGACGCCGGGTCGTCCCCGGAGGTCGAGGCGGCGGCCGGGGGCGCGGCGGCGGCCGGCGCCCGGTCGTCCTTGAGCGGCGCGTGACGCAGCCATTCGATCAATCGCACCAGCCAGAGATTGCGCTCGGCCAGCGGCGCCTGGGGATGCGCCGCCTGCGCCGCGTTCAGCAGCGCGGTGAGGTCCCAGCCCTGGCGACGGAACATCAATGCAGGGAACCGGAGTCGGCCAGCAGGAACTCGGGCACCTCGGCGTGGAAGACCTCGGCCTTGTCCGTGACGCAGAGGAAGCGCCCGCTCATCGTGCCGTGGCGGGTCGAGATCTGCGCCCACGAGCTGTACTGGAAACGCTCGCCCGGCTGCAGCAGCGGTTGGTGTCCGACGACGGCCAACCCGTGCACTTCCTGTTCCTTGCCGTTGCCGTCCACGATGGTCCAGTGGCGGCCGATCAACTGGGCGGTGACGTCGCCCCGGTTCTCGATCGTCACGGTGTAGCCGTACGCAAACTCGTTGCGATCGGGGAAGGTCTGGTCGGCGAGCGGCTCGACGACGACGCTGCAATGAAAGTGCGGATGGGCCATCGGCGGATTCTAGGGAACTCACGGGCGCCCACGTGGGCTATGCTGGCTACCGCACAGAGAACAACCAGAAACCGCTCGAACGGACCATCCAACGCGACCGGCACGCATCCGGACGCCATCCGTCATGGAGACAAGGGCAGGACACCTGTTGGCAGTGCCGCGTCCCACGCGACGCCAGGCCATGGCGCGCGGCTGCGCGCTGGTCGGCGTGGCCGCGACCGTCTGCGTCGACCTGGGGCTGACCGCCGCCAATTCGGTGATGGCGGCCCCGTCGGGACCGGCGGCGCCCGCGGTGCCGGGCGCCGGGGCGACGGGGCCGTTGACGCTGCGCAGCGCTGCCCAGGCCGGCGCGCCGGCCAAGTACGCGTCGGGCGACCCGCAGCGACCGGGCCTGTGCGGCGAGATCGCCGCCGCCGTCATGCGCACCGATCCGGACCTGCACCTCGAGGGCCTGGACCAGCCGGTGCCGCTGCGGCGCCTGGAGCTGATGCTGAGCAACGGCGACCTCGACGTGTTCTTCTGCCTGCTGAAGTCGGAGCACCGCCACGCGCTGATGCGTTACCTGCCGGTGCCGCTCTACCGGATCTCGCACGTGCTGGCGATGCGCGTCGGCGACGAGCGCACGCCGCGCACCTGGGACGAGTTGCGCGCCTTCGCGCGCCGCCAGCCGCTGCTGCTGGCGCAGGGCACCAAGCTGGCCGCGACGCTGCAGGAGGCGGACGTGGCCTTCATCGAATCGGCGCGCAGCGACAAGGAAGCGCTGCAGATGCTGGTGCGCGGTCGCACGGCCGGGGTCTACGGCCAGGACTTCAACCTGCGCCAGGCCGCGCGCGGCGCGGGCCTGGAATCGCGTGTGCGCATCGGGCCGCAGGTCTTCGAGGAGGAGACCCAGTACGCCGTCGTCTCGCGCCAACTGCCCGAGGCGGTGGCGGAGCGGCTCACCGACCGCCTGCGCCAGCTCAGCGCTTCCGGCGAGATCGCACGGCTCGCGGAGCGTTACCGCTAGCGGGCGCCCGGGCACGCGGCAGCCTTCCTACAATCCCCGTCTTTCCCCGCCAGCGCCCGCGCGCCCGTTCCGCCATGAACCCGCCCACCTACCGCATCGCCCCCAGCATCCTGTCCGCTGATTTCGCCAACCTGGGCGAGGAAGTCCGCAACGTGCTGGCCGCCGGCGCGGACTGGATCCACTTCGACGTGATGGACAACCATTACGTGCCCAACCTGACCTTCGGCCCCATGGTCTGCGAGGCCTTGAAGAAGCACGCCGTCAAGCCCGACGGCACGCCGGCGCCCATCGACGTCCACCTGATGGTGCAGCCGGTCGACAGCCTGGCCCAGGCCTTCTGCCGCGCGGGCGCCAACCTGGTGAGCTTCCATCCCGAAGCCAGCCAGCACGTCGACCGCACCCTCCAGCTGATCAAGTCCGAGGGCGCGCAGGCCGGCCTGGTCTTCAACCCGGCCACGCCGCTGGACGTGCTGGAGTGGGTGATCGACAAGGTCGACCTGGTGCTGATCATGAGCGTCAACCCCGGCTTCGGCGGCCAGAGCTTCATCCCCGGCGCGCTGAAGAAGCTGCAGCAGGCCAAGGCGATGATCCTGGCCAGCGGCCGCGACATCCGCCTGGAGATCGACGGCGGCGTGAAGGTCGACAACATCCGCGAGATCGCGGCCGCGGGCGCGGACACCTTCGTGGCGGGCTCGGCGATCTTCGGCAAGCCCGACTACAAGGGCGTCATCGACGCGATGCGCGCCGAGCTGGCGCTCTGAGTCCGGAGGCGTCGTCCCGGTGACCCGACTGCTGCTGGTCTGCGCGGCCAACCTGTGCCGCTCGCCGATGGCCGAGGCGGTGCTGCGCCTGCGCGCCGGAGAACTCGGCCTGACCGAGGTGCATTCCGCCGGCGTGTTTGCGTCGTCGCGCGCACACGCCGTCGACAAGCGCGCGCTGACGGTGCTGGCGCAGCGCGGCTACGGCATGGACCGGCGCTGGCGCTCACGCAAGGTGAAGACCGAGGACTTCGACCGCTACGACCTGATCCTGGCGATGGACCGCAACGTGCTGCGCGGCCTGAAGGCCGCGAAGCCCGCGGTCTCGCCGGCGAAGCTCGGACTGTTCCTCGCGGGCATGAACGGGCTGGGCCTGGACGAGGTGCCCGACCCGTACTACGGCGCGGGCAACGCCTTCGTGCATGTGCTCGACCTGATCGAGGCCCGCGTGCACACCTGGCCGAAGGATGAAGCGGTGTTCCACAAGACGGCCGGCGGCTGAGCTGCTGCCAGGTCCGGACGGCGTTCGGGCCAGAATCGCGCGTCCATGACACGCCTGGGAGGGCGGCGATGAGCGATCGGTTGGCGCAGGGGCCGGACGGCCAGTGGCGGTGCAAGTGGTGCGAGGCCCCTGGCTTCGACATGTACCGCCACTATCACGACAACGAGTGGGGCTACCCCGTCCACGAGGACCGGCGGCTGTTCGAGAAGCTCTGCCTGGAGGGTTTCCAGTCGGGGCTGTCGTGGCGGACCATCCTCGCCAAGCGCGAGAACTTCCGCAAGGCATTCAGGCAGTTCGAGATCGCCAGGGTCGCGAAGTTCGGCGAGGCCGACGTTACGCGGCTGCTCGCCGACGAGGGCATCGTGCGTCACCGCGGCAAGATCGAGGCGGCGATCCACAACGCGTCCCGCGCGCTCGCGCTGCAGCAGGAAGCCGGTTCGCTGGCCGCGTTCTTCTGGCGTTTCGAGGATCCGGAGGAGGGCGGCGATGTACGCCCGACATCGGCGACCTCGGTCAAGCTCTCCAAGGAACTGAAGAAGCGCGGCTGGAAGTTCGTCGGCCCCACGACGGTCTACGCGTTCATGCAGGCGATGGGGCTGGTCAACGACCATGCCCCGGGCTGCATTGGCCGCCAAACGGCCGCCGCTGCCCGCCTCGCCTTCAAGCCGCCGCGGTGACTCCGGGCCGGCATGGGGCTTGGGGGTCCTGGAGGGAGCCCCCATGCCCCGTGGAGGCCGCGCTCGGCGACGGCAGGTGGGCGGCCCCCGTCAGTCCGCGACCCCTGGCGCCGGATGCTTGGAATGCTCGGGATGCTCGGTCAGGCGCATGTGCGCCACCTCCCGCGTATCCGGCCCCTTCCCGCTGAACCGGTCCAGCGCCAGGTAGATCACCGGCGTGATGTAGAGCGTCACCGCCTGCGACAGGACCAGCCCGCCGACCACGGCGAGGCCGAGCGGCTGGCGCAGCTCCGCGCCGGCGCCCAGGCCCAGCGCGATCGGCAGCGCGCCCATCAGCGCGGCCAGCGTCGTCATCATGATCGGGCGGAAGCGCAGGATGCAGGCCTCGCGGATCGCCTGCTGCGGCGTCATGCCGCCGTTGCGCTGCGCGTCGAGCGCGAAGTCGATCATCATGATCGCGTTCTTCTTCACGATGCCCACCAGCATCAGGATGCCGATCGTCGCGATGATGGTCAGCTCCATGCCTGCGAGCTGCAGCGTCAGCAGCGCACCCACCGCCGCCGACGGCAGGCCCGCCAGGATGGTCAGCGGATGGATGTAGCTCTCGTAGAGCACGCCCAGCAGCACGTAGATCACCGCGATCGCCAGCACGATCAGCAGCAGCTGGCCGCCCTGCGAGTCCTTGAACACCGCCGCGTCGCCGCCGTAGCTGGTGATGATGGACGGCGGCAGGCCGATCTCCTTCGTGAACTGGTCGATCCTGCCCGTGGCCGTGCCCAGCGGCACGTCCGGCGCCAGGTTGAAGCTCAGCGTGATCGCCTGCAGCTGGCCCTGGTGGTTGACCGCCGTCGGGCCCAGCTCGCGCTTCACGCTCGCGAAGGCCGTCAGCGGCACCATCGTGCTGTTCTTGCCGCGCAGGTAGATCTTGTCGAAGGCGTCCTCGCTCAGGCGGTCGCTGTCGGTCGCCTCCATGATCACCTGGTAGGTGTTGCTCTCGGCGTAGATGCTGGAGACCTGGCGCTCGCCGAAGGCCGAGTACAGCGCGTTGCGCAGGTCTTGCATCTGCACGCCCAGCAGCGTGGCGCGCTCGCGGTCGATCACGAGGTTGGCCTGCAGCCCGCGCAGCTGCGAGTCGCTGGTGACGTCGCGGAACACCGGGTCGTTGCGCAGCTTGTCCTGCAGCTTCACCGCCCAGGTGTTGAGCTCGCCGGTGCTGACCGACTGCAGCGTGAACTGGTAGCGGCTCTTGGACTGCCGGCCGCCGAGCTGCAGGTTCTGCACCGGCCGCAGGTAGACCGCGATGCCGGGCACGCCGCGCAGCTTCTTGCGCAGCTGCTCCAGCACCTGCGGCATCGGCGGACGCTCGCCGCGCGACTTCAGGTTGATGAACAGGCGCCCCGTGTTGACGTTGCCGCCGCCCCCGCCGCCGCCCACCGCGGCGGACACCGAGGCCACCGACGGATCGTCCTGCACGATCTGCGCGACGCGTTCCTGCAGCACCGTCATCGCGGCGAAGGAGATGTCCTCGGACGCTTCGGTGCTGGCCTGGATCTGGCCGATGTCCTCTTCCGGGAAGAAGCCCTTGGGAATGACGATCCAGAGCCACGCGCTGGCGATGAAGGTGGCGAGCGCCACCACGCCCACCACCCAGCGGCGCGCCAGCGCCCAGTCCAGCGAGGCCGTGTACTTGTCCAGCACCCAGCCGAAGCCGGCCTCGAAGGTGCGGCCGAGCGCGTTCTCCTCCACCTCGTGGTGGCTGCTGAGGAAGCGGCTGCACAGCATGGGCACCAGCGTCAGCGAGACGCCGGCCGACACGCCGATCGCCAGCGACACGACGACGGCGAACTCGTGGAACAGCAGCCCGATCACGCCCGGCATGAAGAAGATCGGGATCAGCACCGCGATCAGCGAGATCGAGATCGACATGATCGTGAACGCCATCTCGCGCGCGCCGCGGATGGCGGCATCGAAGGGCGCCATGCCGTCCTCGACGTGGCGGTAGATGTTCTCCAGCATCACGATCGCGTCGTCGACCACCAGGCCCACGGCCAGCGTGATGCCCAGCAGCGAGATGTTGTCCAGGCTGTAGCCCAGCGCGAACAGCAGCGTCACCGCGCCGATCAGCGAGATCGGCAGCGACAGCGTCGGGATCAGCGTCGCCACCATGCGGCGCAGGAACAGGAAGATCACCATCACGACCAGCGCCACCGTCAGCGCCAGCGTGAAGTAGACGTCGTGCAGGCCTTCGCGGATCGACACCGAGCGGTCGTTGAGCGTGCTCATCTGCACCGACGCCGGCAGCTGCGCGGCGAAGCGCGGCAGCATGGCCTTCACCGCGTCGACCACCTTGACGGTGTTGGCGTCGGGCTGGCGCTGCACGGCCAGCACGATGGAGCGCTCGCCGTTGAAGTTGGAGAAGGACTTGACGGTCTCGTAGCTGTCCTCGACGTCGGCGACCTCGCGCAGGAACACCGGCGCGCCGTTGCGCGTGGCCACGACGATGCCGCCGAAGGCCCGGGCGTCGCGCAGCTGCTTGTTGGCCTGGATGGTCAAGGTCTGGCGCGCGCCGTCCAGCGTGCCGACGGGCGTGTTGGCGTTGGCGCCCTTGACGGCGGCCTGCAGTTCGTCGAGCGTGATGTTGCGCTGCTGGAGCAGCTCGTTGCGCGCCTTGATGCGCACCGCGAAACGCTTCTGGCCGTAGATGGACACCTGCGCCACGCCGTCGATCGTCGACAGGCTGGGGGTGATCAGGTTCTCGGCGTAGTCGTTGAGCTCGGACAGGTTGATCGACGGCGAGGTCAGCGCCACCAGCAGCACCGGCGCGTCGGCCGGGTTGACCTTGCGGTAGGACGGCGGCGTGGTCATCTCGACCGGCAGCGCGCGCAGCGAGCGGAACAGCGCCGCCTGCACGTCGACCGCGGCGGCGTCGATGTCGCGCGCCGCGTCGAATTCCAGCGTCAGCGAGCTGTTGCCCAGCGTGTTGGTCGACGAGATCGTCGTGATGCCGGCGATCGTCGAGAACTGCTTCTCCAGCGGCAGCGCGACGGAGGAGGCCATGGTCTCCGGGCTGGCGCCGGGCAGCGTCGCCTGCACGTTGATGACCGGCGTGTTGAAGCTGGGCAGCGCGGCGACCGGGATGCGGCTCCACGCAGCGATGCCGGCGACGACCAGCGCCACATTCAGCAGCACGGTCATGACCGGCCGGCGGATGAAGAGTTCGGTGAGATTCATGTCAGGGCGCTGCGACGTCGTTGCCGGAGGCGCCGCCGCCTGCGGCGGCCGAGGCTGCGGCCAGGCGCGCGGCGGCGGCCGGATCGACGGCGGCGGGCTGCGTGCGCAGCGGCGTGCCGGGGCGCAGGTTCTGCTTGCCGTCGAGCACCACGCTCGCGCCCGCGTCGACGCCGTCGACCACGGCCATCTCGCCGAAGGCGTAGCGCAGCTTCACCGGCTTGAGCTGGGCGGTCCTGTCGGGCCCGACCACGTAGACCTGGCGGTCGTTGCCGCGCAGGATGATCGCGGCCTGCGGGATCACGATCGCGTCCTTCATGCTGCGCAGCGTCATGCGCACGCGCAGGTACTGGCCGGGCCAGAGCTTCTGCGCGTCGTTGCTGAACTCGGCCTTCAGCTTGATCGTGCCGGTGGTCGCGTCGACGAGGTTGTCGACGAAGGTCAGCCTGCCGCGGGCCACGGCGTCGACGGACTTGCCGCCCTTGCTGTCCTTGCTGTCCTTGCGGGAGGGGCCGCCCTCGATCGTCGGCAGGACGACCTGCACCTCGGGCGGCGCGAGCTGCGCGCCGGTGGCGCCGGGGCGCATCGCGTCGAGCACGGGCGCGAGTTCGGTCTCGGGCAGGTTGAAGCTGATGGCGATCGGATCGATCTGGACGATGTTGACCAGCGGCGTGCCGGTGGCGCTCGCCTGGACCAGGCTGCCGGGCCAGACGTTGACGGCGCCGGCGCGGCCCGCGAAGGGCGCGCGGATCTCGTTGTAGCTGAGCGCGACGGACGCGGATTCGACGGCGGCGGTGTCCGCGTCGACGAGGCTGCGGCCGCCCTGCAGGCTGGCCAGCGCGGTGTCGAGGGCGCTCTGTGCGACGAAGTTCTGGGCGAGCAGGTCCTTGGCGCGTTCGTACTGGCGTTGCAGGTCGCCGAGGGCGGCCTTGTCGCGGGCGAGCTGGGCGCGGGCCTTGTCGAGGTTGGCGCGGTCCGCGCGCTCGTCGAAGCGGAACAGCACCTGGCCCTTGGTGACCGTCTGGCCGTCGTGGACCAGGACGTCGCGGATGGTCGAGGTGGTCTGGGCGCGGAGGTCGACCTGGTTGATGGGGGAGACCGTGCCGGAGGCCTCGACGGTGACCGGGACGTCGCGGCGCTGCGCGGTGACGATGCCGACGGTCTGGGTGCCGGCCGGACCCGAGGCGCCGCGTGCGGCGGCGGCCGGGCCGGCGTCGCCGCCGTCACGCGAGGCGGCGCGCGATTTCCACCACCATCCCCCGCCCGCGACGAGCAGGACGACGATCAGGGACAGGACAAGGGGCTTGCGGCGCATGAACACGTTCTCCAACGACAGTCATCCAGGGAGCGCTCTGCAAAGCTCCCTGAGGGCGCGGAAGGTTAAGTCCGGCTCTTTCGATGATTGTTTCGTTCAGGTTAATCCTGCGCGAGCGGGAGGAAAACCTGTGCGATTGGAGCGTGAACGAGCGTTTCCAGCGGGGAGGGTCGTCGAGCGTCAGCCGCCCTTGAGTGCCCTGGCGAGCGCCGCGCCGACGACGGCGTTGTGCTTCACCAGTGCGATGTTGGTGGCGAGGCTCGCGCCGCCGCTGAGGTCCTTGATGCGGGCGAGCAGGTAGGGCGTGACCGCCTTGCCGCTGATGCCTTGCGCGGCGGCTTCCTCGAGCGCCTGCTCCACGAAGCCGTCGATGACCGCCTGCGGCATCTCATGCGCGGCCGGCACCGGGTTGCTGATCACCGCGCCGCCGCTCAGGCCCAGTGCCCACTTCGTGCGCAGGAACCGCGCCTGGTCGGCCGGCGCGTCGATGCGGAAGTCCGCCTTCAGTCCGCTGTCGCGCGTGTAGAACGCGGCGAAGTTCTCCTGCCCCACCGACAGCACCGGCACCCCGTGCGTCTCCAGATATTCCAGCGTCAGCGCCAGGTCCAGGATGCTCTTGGCGCCCGCGCAGACGACGGCCACCGGCGTGCGGGCCAGTTCCTGCAGGTCGGCGGAGATGTCGAAGGAGGTTTCCGCGCCGCGGTGCACGCCGCCGATGCCGCCCGTCACGAAGACCTCGATGCCCGCCAGACGCGCGCAGATCATCGTCGCGGCCACCGTCGTCGCGCCGACGCGGCCCGTCGCCAGCGCGAAGGGCAGGTCGCGGCGGCTGAGCTTCATCGCGTCGGGTGACTGGCCCAGCAGTTCAAGCTGCGCGTCGTTCAGGCCGACGCGGATCTTGCCGTCCAGCACCGCGATCGTCGCGGGCACGGCGCCGTGCTCGCGCACGATGGTCTCGACCTCGCGCGCGGTCTGCACGTTCTGCGGATAAGGCATGCCGTGCGAAATGATCGTGGACTCCAGCGCCACCAGCGGGCGGCCTTCGGCGCGCGCGGCGGCCACTTCGGGCGAGAAGTCGATGAGGTGCCGGTCGATCAGGTCTTGCGTGTTCATGCGGGTGCTTTCGCGTTCGAAGAGGTCGAAGAGGTCGAAGGGTTCGAAGGGTTCGAGGGGGTCGATCAGACGAGCAGCGCCGGGCTCAGCGCCTCGCTGACGGTGGCGTCGCTCTGCAGCGTCAAGGCCGCGAGCTGGAGGCCGAGCGCGCAGGCGCCGCGCAGGTCGTCGGGGTCGCGGTGCAGCGCGGCGGCGATGCCGGCGGTCATCGCATCGCCGGCGCCGGTGACCTCGCGGATCGAGGCCGGGTCCAGCGGCGGCGCGGGGAGCAGGACGAGCGCGTCGCCGTCGGAGAAGCGGACGCCGTCCGCGCCGTCGCTGATCACGAGCCGCTGCAGGCCGGCCTGCCGCAGCGACCGCCAGGCGGCGTTCAATTCGTCGTCGTCGGGCAGGGGACGGCCAATGAGCGCCTGCAGCTCGCCGCGATTGAGCACTAGCAGCTCGACGCCGCGCAGGTCGGGCCCGAGGCGCGCCATCTTCGGCTCCGACACGGCCACGAGCAGCAGGCGCTGCTCGCGCAGGCGCGCCTCGGCGCGCAACTCGTCCAGCGTCTCGCGCGGCAGGTTCAGGTCGGCGACCAGCCAGCGCGCCGGCGCCCGCTGCGGCGCGGTCTGGCGCAGGAAGGCGGGATCGAGCCTATCGGTCAATTCCATGTGTGCGAGCGCGAGCACCAGCTCGCCGTCGGGATCGAGCACCGCCGTGTAGCTGCCCGTCGCCGCGTCCGCCGCCTGCAGGCAGCCGGCGCAATCGACGCCCAGTCCCTGCAACTGCGCCAGCAACGTCTGCCCGGCGGCATCGCGGCCGACGGCGGTCAGCAGGTGCACCGGCAGACCGAGCCGGGCGAGGTTCTCCGCGATGTTGCGGGCGACACCGCCCGCCGATTCATGCTGCCGCGCCGGATTGGAACTGCCCATGCGCAGCGGGCCGACGGCGCGCAGCTTGCGGTCCAGGTTGGTGCCGCCTATGCAGACGATGGGTTGGCGTTGCGGCAGCACGTAGGCGCGGCCCAGGATGCGCCCTTCGCGGGTCAGTTGCCCCAGGTGACCGGCCACGGCGGACCGGGACAGTCCCAGCCGGTCCGCCAGTTCCTGCTGCCCGATGAAGGGGTTGGCTTCGACCAGCGACAGCAGCTGTTCCTTCGAGGAGAGGTCCTTGGGGGGCGTCATGGCGGCGGATTCTAGAGAGCTTCAATCTTTGACGCAAACATATGTCTTTCGAAAGAACATTTGTTTATTCTCTTCATTGCAACCACAAGGACTCGCGCGAATAGCGAACTTTGCATACCCTTCAGACGCTCCCACAGACCGGATACGGCGGGGGGCATGCCGCAGCGAACAGACAAGGAGGACGCCATGCGGAACAACCTGCCCGTCACCCAGCGCCAGTACGACTTTCCCGCCGACGCGACGCTGATGTCCACGACGGACACGAAGAGTCGGATCACCTACGCCAACGAGGCCTTCGTCGAGGCCAGCGGCTTCACGACGGAGGAGCTGCAGGGTCAGCCCCACAACATCGTCCGGCATCCCGACATGCCGCCCGAGGCCTTCGGCGACATGTGGCAGACGCTGCAGGGCGGCGAGTCCTGGACCGGCCTGGTGAAGAACCGGCGCAAGAACGGCGACCATTACTGGGTCCGTGCGAACGCGACGCCGGTGATGCGCAACGGCCAGCCGGTCGCCTACATGTCGGTGCGCACGCGGCCCTCGGCCGAGGAGATCGCCGGCGCGGAACGCCTCTACGCCGACATGCGGGAAGGTCGCGCCAGGCACCTGCGCATCCACAAAGGCGTCGTGGTGCGTCAGGGCGCGATGGCGTGGACCTCGATGCTCAAGACCATGCCGGTGCGGTGGCGGGTGCGCCTGCCGGTGCTGGCGCTGACGGTCGCGGCGATCGTCTCCGAGTGGATGAGCGCCGACTCGCTGAGCGGCGCGTCGCTGTGCATCGGCGCCTTCGTGATCGTGTCGATGCTGGCGATGTGGTTCCTGGAGGCGCAGGTCGTGTCGCCGATGGAGTCGCTGGCGCGGCACGCGAAGCGCGTCGCCAGCGGCGACACGCGCGAGCCGCTCCAGATGGACCGCGTCGACGAGATCGGCATGGCGCTGCGCTCGCTCAACCAGATGGGGCTGATGTTCCGCTGGGTCATCGACGACGTCGCGGCCCAGGTGGTGACGGTGCGCTCGTCCAGCGGGGACCTCCTGTCCGGCAACAACGAGATCAGCGCGCGCACCGAGCAGGCGTCGGCGAGCCTGCAGCAGACGGCGGCGTCGATGGAGGAGATGAGCGCCACCGTGCGCAGCAACGCCGACGCCGCGCGCCAGGCCGAAGACCTCGCGCAGGGCGCGAGCGTCGCGGCGGCGCAGGGCGGGGAGGTGGTCCGTCACGTCAACGAGACCATGGCCGGCATCACGACGTCGAGCAAGCGGATCGGCGACATCATCGGCGTGATCGACGGCATCGCGTTCCAGACCAACATCCTGGCGCTGAACGCGGCGGTCGAGGCTGCACGCGCCGGCGAGCAGGGCCGCGGGTTCGCGGTGGTCGCGAGCGAGGTGCGCTCGCTGGCCCAACGCAGCGCGGCGGCGGCCAAGGAGATCAAGCAGCTGATCGGGGAGAGCGTCGAACGCGTGGAAGCCGGCGGCCGTCAGGTCGACGAGGCCAGCAAGGCGATGCACGAGATCGTGGAGCAGGTGAAGCGCGTCTCGGCGCTGATCTCGACGATCGGCAACGCGACGCGCGAGCAGGCGACCGGCATCGCCCAGGTCAGTCAGGCCGTGAGCGAACTCGATCGGACGACCCAGCAGAACGCCGCACTGGTGCAGCGATCCGCCGGGGCGAGCGACTCCCTGGAGAAACAGGCGACGCAGCTTGTTCAGGCCGTTGCGGTCTTCCGGATGAGCTGAGCTGAGCTGAGCTGAGCGAACCGCGACTGCGGGGAGCCAGGCGCGGGCTCTCCACGACGCGAGGGGCATCCCTCCGGGAACCCCTCGCATCATTCCGGCCCCACTCCCGCTCGCTGCCCGCGGGCCTTGGGACTTGGCCCTTGGCCCTTGGCCCTTAGGACTCCGTCAGAAGAACCCGAGCTTCTTCTGCGAGTAGCTCACCAGCAGGTTCTTCGTCTGCTGGTAGTGGTCCAGCATCATCTTGTGGGTCTCGCGACCGATGCCCGATTCCTTGTAGCCGCCGAAGGTCGCGTGCGCCGGGTAGGCGTGATAGCAGTTGGTCCACACGCGGCCGGCCTTGATGCCCTTGCCCATGCGGAAGGCCGTGTTGATGTCGCGCGACCACACGCCCGCGCCCAGCCCGTATGGCGTGTCGTTGGCGATGCGCAAAGCCTCCTCCTCGGTCTTGAAGGTCGTCACCGCCAGCACGGGTCCGAAGATCTCCTCGCGGAAGATCCGCATGTCGTTGGTGCCCTTGAAGAGCGTCGGCTCGATGTAGTAGCCGCCCGCCAGGTCGCCGCCCAGCTGCGCGCGCCCGCCGCCGATGAGGCACTGCGCGCCCTCCTGCTTGCCGATCTCGAGGTACGACAGGATCTTGTCCAGCTGCATCGACGAGGCCTGCGCGCCCATCATCGTCTCCGTGTCCAGCGGGTTGCCCTGCTTGATCGCCTTGACGCGGTCGATCGCCCGCGCGATGAACTTGTCGTAGATCGACTCATGGATCAGCGCGCGCGACGGGCAGGTGCAGACCTCGCCCTGGTTGAAGGCGAACAGCACCAGCCCCTCGATCGCCTTGTCGAACAGGTCGTCGTCCTGCGCGGCGATGTCGGGGAAGAACACGTTCGGGCTCTTGCCGCCGAGCTCCAGCGTGGCCGGGATCAGGTTGGTCGCCGCGGCCTGCGCGATGACGCGGCCCGTCGCGGTGGAGCCGGTGAACGCGATCTTCCCGATGCGCTTGCTCTGCGCCAGCGGCATGCCCGCTTCCTTGCCGTAGCCGTTGACGATGTTGAGCACGCCCGGCGGCAGCAGGTCGGCGATGAGCTCCGTCAGCACCAGGATGCTGACCGGCGTCGACTCGGCCGGCTTGAGCACGACTGCGTTGCCCGCGCCGATCGCCGGCGCCAGCTTCCAGGCCGCCATCAGGATCGGGAAGTTCCACGGGATGATCTGGCCGACGACGCCCAGCGGCTCGTGGAAGTGGTATGCGATCGTGTTGGCGTCGATCTCGCTGAGGCCGCCCTCCTGCGCCCGCAGGCAACCGGCGAAATAGCGGAAGTGGTCCACCGCCAGCGGCAGGTCGGCGTTCAGCGTCTCGCGCATCGGCTTGCCGTTGTCGACGGTCTCGGCGTAGGCGAGCAGCTCCAGGTTCTGCTCGATGCGATCAGCGATGCGCAGCAGCACGTTGGCGCGTTCGGCCGCGGGCGTGCCGCCCCACTTCTCGGCGGCGGCATGCGCGGCGTCCAGCGCCAGTTCGATGTCCGCGGCGGTCGAGCGCGCAGCCTGCGTGAAGACCTGTCCGGTGATGGGCGTGATCACGTCGAAGTACTGGCCGTCGCGCGGTGCGGTCCATTGGCCGCCGATGAAGTTGTCGTAGCGCTTCTTGAACTCCAGCGGCGCACCGGCCGCATTGGGCTTGGCGTAGATCATGATGTTGTCTCCGTGGTTGTTGAGGCGGGGAACGCCCGTGGACTCATTGCATGGCCCGTGCCAACACGGGCTTCCAGCGCAAGACCCTCCTTGCCGGGCGGAAAGCCTCTTCCCTTCCCGGTCCGATTTGGTCAGGATCGATCCAAGGTGGCGCAGGCACGTGATCGGCGGCCCAGGTGTTCCGGAATGGAACACCGGAGCCTCGACGGAGCGTCGGGACCGGTTCAACCCGCCGGTGGCGACCCGGTGAGCGCGAGCGATGCGCCCGAGGAGACAAAAGCATGGTGAAAACACCGAGCGGTGCCGCACTGGCGCCGCGACTGCTGCGCGCGGCACGGCGCGAGTTGCTGGACACCGGTCGGCTCAGCGTCGAGACGCTCGACGAAGGGCTGAGCCGCAGCTGGCTGCGCAGCCGCGATTTCGGCTTGAGCCCCGTCGGCCGACCGCCGGGCGCGCCGCATGCGTCCGGCGCGCAACTGCGACGCGCCTTGGAGCGCCAGCATGAACTGGTCGCTCACGCGCGACCGGTCATGGAGGATCTCTTCGAGCAGACCGGCGATGACGACGGCCTGGTGATCCTGGCCGATGCGCAGGGGCTGCTGCTGGGGGCGCTCGGCGACGGGCGTTTCGTCGACCGCGCACAGCGGGTCGCGCTGCGGCCCGGCGCGATCTGGGACGAGCGCTGGCGGGGCACGAACGCGATCGGCACGGCGCTGGCGGAGCAGCGGCCGGTGGCCGTGCTGGGCGGCGAGCACTTCCTGGAGCGCAACGCCTTCCTCAGCTGCACGGCGGCGCCGATCCGCGACCCGCAAGGGCGGGTGCTGGGCGTGCTGGACATCTCCGGCGAGCAGCGCGGCTTCCAGCGGCACACGCTGGCGCTGGTGCGTTCGGCGGCGCGGATGGTCGAGCATCGCCTGTTCCAGACACGACACGCGGATGGATTGCGTCTGCAGATCCACGTCCAGCCGGAGGGGCTGGGGACGCCGACCGAAGGCCTGCTCGCGCTGAGCGAGGACGGTTGGATCCTCGGCTGCAACGCGGCGGCGCAGGCCTGGCTCGGGACGGACGCGGCGCGACCCAGTCCGTTGGAGTCGGTTCTGCCGGTACGGTGGGCCGAGTTGATGGACTGGGCGCGGCAGGGCGGCGAGGGGGCTCGCCTGATGCATCGCGAGGATGCATCGCCGCTCTGGCTGCGCCTGGACGCGCCGCGCGGTTGGCGACGTCCTGCCTCGGCTGCTCCGAGTACGAGTACGAGCAGGACCTCGGCGATCGTCGATGCGGAGCTGGTCGTGCCGTCGTCGGTGGACGCCAAGGGCCATGAACACGACGGGCGGCAACCGGGTCCGGAGCGCTCGTCGCACGGGGCGGTCGTCGAGGACGCCCTGCAGGCGCTGGACCTCGGCGACGCCGCGATGCATCAGGCGGTGCTGCGCGCGCGTCGCGTGCTCGACAAGCCGATCCCGCTGCTGCTGCAGGGCGAGTCGGGCGTCGGCAAGGACCTGTTCGCCCGCGCGGTGCACGACAGCGGACCCCGCCGCGATCGGCCCTACGTCGCGGTGAACTGCGCGGCGCTGCCGGAGACGCTGATCGAGGCGGAGCTCTTCGGCTACCGGCCCGGCGCGTTCACCGGTGCGTCGCGCGAAGGCGCGCAGGGGCGTCTGCGCGAGGCGCATGGCGGTACCTTGTTCCTCGACGAGATCGGCGACATGCCGCTGCCGCTGCAGGCGCGACTGCTGCGCGTGCTTCAGGACCGCCAGGTGCAGCCGCTGGGCGGCGGACCGGCGGTGCAGGTGGACTTCCAGCTGATCGGCGCGAGCCACCGCCCGCTGCGACCGCTGGTCGCGCAGGGGCTGTTCCGCGAGGACCTGTACTACCGCCTGAACGGCCTGACCCTGTGCCTGCCACCGCTGCGGGAACGACAGGACTTGCCGGTGCTCGTGGCGCGCCTGCTGGCGGCGCTGGAGCCGTCCCGGCGCGTCGTGCTCGACCCCGCGCTGGCGCGCGAGCTGTCGGCCTACCGCTGGCCCGGCAACGTGCGCCAGCTGGAGCAGGCCTTGCGCATCGCCTGCGCGCTGATGGAGCCCGGCGAATCGGTGATCCGACGCGGCCATCTGCCGGACGATCTCGTGGAGGAGCTGGACCAGACCGCGCCGATGGTCATTCCGGTGCTCGTGCCGGTCCAGACGCGGGCGACGGCCGCGGCGCCGCTTCGCCCGGGCGCGCCCTCGCCACGGGCCGCGTCGACGGAGGCTGCGCCGGCGATGTTGCGGGAGCAATCCCGCGCGCATGCGCGACGGGTCCTGGACGAGTGCGACGGCAACCACTCGGCGGCGGCGCGGCGGCTGGGCATCGGACGCAACACCCTGTACCGGCTGCTCAAGGTGCCCGAGGCATAGAGCGGGGTAGGGCATCGCCTCACGCACGCATCAGCGATCCGCCGAAGCCGCGATGGGGTGAACCCGCCTTTCGAGCCCGCCGGACGCTGCGTATTCTTTGGTTCATGCGGCCCAGGGTTCTGGTGGTGGAGCCGCAGAGGCGCAAGCCGGACGTCAATGGGTAAGGCGGACATTCGAAAGGATGTCCGCCTTCGTCTTTTGGGGGCAGCCGGTCCCCTCCCTTGTCAGGCGCCTCGACCGGTCGATCGGCGTAGCGCAGGGCTTGGAGAAGCGGAAGCTGACGCCCGTCGCATGGTTGGTCGCGTTGAAGACGAAGCGCGGCTCGTCCGGCAGCGATTGCAGCGATTGCAGTGATTGCAGCGATTGCAGCGAGGCATCGAGGCCCAGTCGCTTGCAGTACTCGTCGGCGACCGCTTCTCCGGCGGAGCGGAAGGGGTTGAACGCGCTGGGACAACGACGCGCGCACGCGGTGAAGCGCGCGCAGGCGCCCCAGGAAGGCAGGAACGAAATCGGTTTCACGCTCCGTGAGGCTATCCGTGCGGTTGTGACGGATAACGCCGTGCGTTAACGGCGACGGGGGCTCAGGCGGCGCTCGAACTGGTCGATAAACCCGGATGGCCCGTCCGGGCTCCCCCGTCCGCCGTGCGCGGCCGCCAGCCTTCCACACGCCCCCATGAAACTCCGAACCCGCATCCTCTTCCTCTGCCTTGCCGCGCTGATCGGCATGATCGTCCTGGCCGCGGTGTCGCTGACCACGCTGCGCCAGACCATGATGAAGGAGCGCACCGCGCAGCTGTCGACCCTGGTCGTGCTGGCGCAGTCGGCGCTGGAGAAGCTCCACGAGCAGGAGGCCGCGGGCAAGATCACCCGCGAGGAAGCGCAGAAACAGGGCAAGCTGATCATCGGCAGCTTCCGCAAGGACGAGCTCTACTTCTTCGTCCGCGGCTACAGCGACGACGTCAACCTCGTGCATCCGAACCCGAAGCGTGTGGGCATCGTCGACGCGAAGGGCGGCAAGGAAGCCGGCGTGCGCTACCGCACCGCGCTCGAGGGCAAGAAGGTCGGCACCGTGATCGCGCTGGGAACGCGGCCCAACACGAAGGACGAGGTCGAGAAGCTCTATGCGGTGGTCCGCTTCGAGCCCTGGGACTGGATCATCGGCTTCGGCGACTACATCGATGACATCGACAAGGCCTTCTGGCGCAGCGCCACGGTGCTGCTGTCCATCGGCCTGGCGCTGATGGCGGTGGTGGGCGTGCTGGGCTGGCGCCTGGCCGGCAGCATCTACCGGCAACTGGGCGGCGAGCCGGCGTATGCGGCGGACATCGTCCACCGCATCGGCGCGGGCGACCTGAACGTGGCGGTCGACCTGCGCGACGCGCATGCGGACAGCCTGCTGTCCGCGATGGACCGCATGCAGCGCAGCCTGTCGACGACGGTCGGCCAGATCCGCGGCTCCACCGACACGATCGCGACCGCCGCCGGCGAGATCGCGGCCGGCAACCGCGACCTGTCGTCGCGCACGGAATCGCAGGCGAGTGCGCTGGAGGAGACGGCCGCGTCGATGGAGGAGCTGACCGCCACGGTCAAGCAGAGCGCCGACAACGCGCGTCAGGCCAACCAGCTGGCGATGTCGGCGTCCGAGATCGCGGTGCAGGGCGGCAAGGTGGTGGACGAGGTGGTGGCGACGATGGCGTCGATCAGCAGCTCGTCCAACAAGATCGTCGACATCATCGGCACGATCGACGGGATCGCGTTCCAGACCAACATCCTGGCGTTGAATGCGGCCGTCGAAGCCGCGCGCGCGGGCGAGCAGGGCCGCGGCTTCGCGGTGGTGGCGTCGGAGGTGCGCACGCTGGCGCAGCGCAGCGCGACGGCGGCCAAGGAGATCAAGGCGCTGATCGGCGACTCGGTGCAGAAGGTCGAAGCCGGCGGCGCGCTGGTCAGCCAGGCGGGCGCGACGATGTCGCAGATCGTCGGCAGCGTGAAGCGGGTCACCGACATCGTCGGCGAGATCTCGAGTGCCAGCCAGGAACAGACCGCGGGCATCGAGCAGATCAACCAGGCCATCGCGCAGATGGACCAGGCGACGCAGCAGAACGCTGCGCTGGTGGAGCAGGCCTCCGCCGCGGCGGAGTCGCTGGAGCAGCAGTCGCAGGTGCTGGTCACGGCGGTCGGCGTCTTTTCTTGACGGCGGACTGCCGAGGCCGCTGGCCCTCACCCCCACCCTCTCCCGCAAGCGGGAGAGGGAGCAAGAGGAGCCAGTGCTGCGAGTCGAACCGGCCGGACTCCCTCACCCGCTTGCGGGAGGGCAAGAGGAGCCAGTGCTGCGAGTCGAACTGGCCGGACTCCCTCGCCCGCTTGCGGGAGAGTGCAGGGGTGAGGGCCAGCAGTGTCACGCAAGAACCAACGGAGGACTACGCGGCGGCTTGTTCGCTGAACTGCGTGTAGCCTTCCGCGCCGCCGCCGAAGTAAGCCGATTGCGGCGCTTCGAACAGCGGCAGGTTGCCCTTCAGTCGATCGACCAGGTCCGGATTCCCGATGAAGGGCTTGCCGAAGGCGACCATGTCCGCATGGCCCGACGACGTGGCCTCCAACGCGCGCTGCCGATCGTACCCGTTGTTGGCGATGTACGCGCCGCCGAAGGCGTACCGCAGCGCTTCGACGTCGAAGGCAACGGCCCCGTTGCCGGCGTGCAGCTGGCCTTCCACCACATGCAGATACGCCAGGCCGCGCTCACCGAGCTGGCGGGCCAGGTAGCCGTGCGTTTCGGCCGGCGTGCTGTCGACCGGCGTGTCGCCGATCGCGGTCGACAGCGGCGACAGGCGCAGGCCGACGCGGTCCGCGCCCCAGACCCCCGTCACGGCGTCGACCACCTCCAGCACGAAGCGGGCGCGGTTCTCGATCGAACCGCCGTACTGATCGGTCCGACGGTTGGTGCTGTCGCGCAGGAACTGCTCCAGCAGATAGCCGTTGGCGGCGTGGATCTCGACGCCGTCGAAGCCTGCGAGCTTCGCATTGACCGCGGCGCGGCGGTAGTCCTCGATCAGACCGGGAAGCTCGGACAAGGCCAGGGCGCGGGGGGCCGACGGCGGCTCGAAGCCGGCCTCGGTGAACACGACCGTCCCTGCCTGGAGCGCGGAAGGCGCGACGGGGGCGGCCCCGTCCTTCTGCAGGCTGACATGCGACATGCGTCCCACGTGCCACAGCTGCAGCACGATCTTGCCGCCTTCGGCATGGACGGCGTCGGTGATGCGCTTCCATGCCTCGACCTGCTCGGGCGTGTAGATGCCCGGCGTCCAGGCGTAGCCGCGGCTCTGGCGGGAAATGTTGGTCGCCTCGGCCACGATCAGTCCGGCGGAGGCGCGCTGGCGGTAGTACTCGACGGCCAGGGGCGACGGCACGCCGTCCGCGCTGGCGCGGGAGCGGGTCAGCGGCGCCATCGCGACGCGGTTGCGGACCTCGATCGCGCCGATGCGGCCGGGGTTGAAGAGGGGCTGGTCGAGGGGGGCGGTATGAGCGGACATGGCGGTTCCTTCCAGAAAGTCCAAGGCGGTGAGGCGGTGAGGCGGTGAAGCGGGGGAGGGGCGAGCCGTCGGGTCCCGGGGAAGGCATGTCGGCGGCTCGATGACAGGACGAAGTCTGGACATCAGCGCCACATTCATCCAATTTATCCGTTGAACAAAAGATATTCGTCGGGCAATATGGCTGGATGCGATACGACCTGAACCTGCTGCCGGTGTTCCTGGCGGTGATGGAGGAGCGCAGCGTGACGCGCGCGGCGCAGCGGCTGGGCATCACGCAGCCGGCGCTGTCCAACGCGTTGACGCGGCTGCGGGCGATGTTGATGGATCCGCTCTTCATCCGCGAGCGCTACGGCATGCAGCCGACGCAGAAGGCGGAGGAGCTCGCGCCGGTCATCGCCGCCGCGTTGGCCAGTCTGGACACGGCGATCCTGGGTCAGCGGGATTTCGATCCGGCGAAGTCGACGCAGCTGGTGACGCTCGCCCCGAACAGCTACGTCGAGCTGGTGCTGGTGCCGGCGATCGTGGCGCGGCTGCGGCAGCAGGCGCCGAACATGGCGGTGCGGCTGACGCCGTTCGGCACGGACCTGGCGGAGACGGGGGTGGTTTCGGGCTCGACGGCGATGGTGCTGGGGCGAGTGGTCGAGCCGCCGGACAACCTCGTGGTGCAGCACGTGATGGACGACGGCTTGGCCTGCATCGTGCGGCGCGGCCATCCGACGGTGGACCGGAAGATGACGCGCAAGCAGTACGAGCAGCTCAAGCACGTGAACGTGCTGCCGCCCGGCCGGCTGCGCGTGGGCTTGTTCCAGGCGCTGGAGAAGCAGGGGCTGAAGCGCGAGGTGGCGGTGTCGGTGACGCACTTCCTGGCGGTGCCGGAAGTGGTCGCGGTGACCGACTACTGCGCGACGCTGCCGGCGCAGATCTGCCGCAGGCTGGCGTCGGACAAGCGCTTGAAGGTGCTGCCGTTGCCGGTGGATCTGGGCACCTTCCCGGTGGAGATCGCGTGGCACGTCAGGTATCGCGACGATCCGGCGCATCGGTGGCTCAGGGCGCTGGTGGCGGAAGTCGCCGCGGAGGTCGCGGCGCAGGGCGAGAGTCCTTCCCCGAAGACAGCGTGAGGCGCGGCTAGGATGCCGGCATGCCTGCACTCGATCCGACTCCGACCGCCTTCATGCTCGACCTCGACGGCACGCTCGTCGACACCCTGGGCGACTTCGTCGCGGTGTTGAACCGCGTGATGACCGACATGGCATTGCCGGCGGTCGGCCGCGACTTCGTCGAGCACACGATCGGGCAGGGCAGCGAACATCTGATCCGCAGCGTGCTGGCCGAGGTCGGCGCGCCGCAGTCGCACTACGAGCAGGCCTGGGCGCTCTACCAGCGCCACTACGCGGTGCTCAACGGCGAACACGCCGACGTGTTCCCCGGCGTGATCGACGGCCTGGACGCGCTGAAGGCGCTCGGCCTGCCGATGGCCTGCCTGACCAACAAGCCGGCCGCGTTCGCGCGTGAGCTGCTCAAGCGCAAGGGACTGGACCACTACTTCGACCGCGTCTTCGGCGGTGACGACTTCGAGCGCAAGAAGCCCGATCCGATGCCGCTGCTGAAGACCTGCGAGGCGCTCGGTTCAGCGCCCGCGACGACCTGGATGATCGGCGACTCCAGCAACGACGCCCGCGCCGCGCATGCCGCCGGCTGCCCGATCGCGCTGGTCAGCTACGGCTACAACCACGGCCAGCCGATCCGCGAGGTGCCCGCGGAGCGCTACATCGACCGGCTCGACGAACTGCTCGGCTGAAAGCAAGGAGGCGCCGTCCGCCGCATCAGGTGGAACGGCGCATCGGCGGGTGCCGGCCCCGGGCGCGGAGGAGGGCGCCTCAGCGCCCGCTGCCCGCCGCGTTGCGGTTGCTCGCCACCGCCTTTGCGCCGCCCAGCAGCGCGACCTTCAGGTCGCTGTCCGCCGGCGACTTGCCCAGCCAGATCTTGAGCAGCACGTTGAAGAAATCCTCGCCCTTGATCGGGTCGCCGGGGACCAGCTGGCCGTTGACGAAGACCACCGTGCCCGTCCCGGGGATGTAGTCCACGCCGAAGCTCTCGCCCGTCTTGAGCTTCTTCTTCTGCACGAAGATCTCCGACATGCGCAGCACGCCGGTGATCGAGCGGCCGAATTCCTCGCGCGTCGCGTTCTGCTCCATGCCCTTGGTGAAGAGCTTGCCCAGCTCCTCGCCGTCGATGTCGCGCAACATCTGGATGTGCATGCGCTTCGGGCCCGTGTTGGCCAGCACGGCCTCCGGCGTCGTCGCCTTCGCGTTCATGTACAGGCCGGCCGTGTAGACCTTGAAGATCGCCTTGTAGCGGATCCCCGCGCCGTTGAGCTGCAGCTTCTGGCCGGCCACCTCGACGGTGCCGTCGTACTTGACGCCGGCCACCTCGATCGGCGCCGCGGCGGCCGCGGACGCGGCCGGCGGCGTCGACTGGGCCGACGCGGCGAACGGCGTCAGGACCGCGGCCGCCGCCATCGCAGCAAGGGCGCCCGCGGCCATCAGGACTTTGCGCTTGGACATGTTGTCTCTTTCCCTCCAGGGGTCGGCCGGCTCCACGGCCGGCTCTGGAAGCGAAGTATCCGCCAGGCATGCGAAGCGGGCCTCCGGGAATCCTCCTGCCACGCCGCCTGCTACACTGATCCGCACCATGTTTATCACGCGCAAGCACATCAAGGGGTCGAACGACCGGGGAGCCTGGCCCTGGCGATCCTGGCACGACTTCACCTGAAGCCGCCTGCTGCTTGCCACCCGCCGTCCACCTCCATCCCCGGACGCGGGACCGTCACACTTCCTCTGCACCCTACCTACGGGGCAGGTCCAACAGGCGACCTGAGTTAGCGCTTGCGCGCGCGTCGTGATGCCCTGCGTCACGGACGACACGCCGCATTCGACAAGAGGTTTGACGACGTGATCACCGAACTGGAATTCCAAAGCCTGGCCGCCGACGGCTACAACCGCATCCCGCTGATCAGCGAGGCCTTCGCGGATCTCGAGACCCCGCTTTCGCTCTACCTGAAGCTCTGCGCCGGCAACGGCCCGGGCCGCCACAGCTTCCTGCTCGAATCGGTGGTCGGCGGCGAGCGCTTCGGCCGCTACTCCTTCATCGGCCTGCCCGCGCGCACCGTGCTGAAGAGCGACGGCCCCGTCACCCGCGTGATCCGCGACGGCGCCGTGATCGAGACCCACGAGGGCGATCCGCTCGCCTTCATCGAGGCCTACCAGCAACGTTTCAAGGTCGCGCTCAGACCCGGCATGCCGCGCTTCTGCGGCGGCCTCGCCGGCTACTTCGGCTACGACGCGGTGCGCTACATCGAGCCGCGCTTGGCCGACTCGACCCCCGACGGCGGTCTGCCGACGCCCGACGTGATGCTGCTCCAGTGCGAGGAACTGGCCGTCATCGACAACCTGTCGGGCAAGCTCTACCTGATCGTCTACGCCGACCCCGGCCAGCCGGAGGCCTACTTCAAGGGGAAGAAGCGCCTCACCGAACTGAAGGACAAGCTGGGCTACTCGGTCGCCGCGCCGCGCGTCGCGCGCGCCCAGGCGCATCCGGTCGAACGCGAGTTCGCGAAGGCCGACTTCCTCGCCTCGGTCGAGAAGGCCAAGGCCTACATCGCCGCCGGCGACTGCATGCAGATCGTCTTCGGCCAGCGGCTGAAGAAGCGCTACACCGAGTCCCCGCTGAGCCTCTACCGCGCGCTGCGTTCGCTCAATCCCAGCCCCTACATGTACTTCTACGACATGGGGGACTTCCAGATCGTCGGCGCCTCGCCGGAGATCCTGGTGCGCCAGGAGCAGACGCCCGACGGCCGCAAGGTCACGATCCGCCCGCTGGCCGGCACGCGTCCGCGCGGCGGCACGCCGGAGCAGGACCAGGCGCTGGAGGTCGAACTCCAGGCCGATCCGAAGGAACGCGCCGAGCACCTGATGCTGATCGACCTGGCCCGCAACGACATCGGCCGCATCGCCCGGACCGGCAGCGTGAAGGTGACGGACGCCTTCGCGGTCGAACGCTACTCGCACGTGATGCACATCGTCAGCAACGTCGAAGGCCTGCTGAACCCCGGCGTGGGCAACATGGACGTGTTCCGCGCCAGCTTCCCGGCCGGCACGCTGTCGGGCGCGCCCAAGATCCGGGCGATGGAGATCATCGACGAGCTCGAGCCCGTCAAGCGCGGCGTCTACGGCGGCGCCTGCGGCTACCTGAGCTTCGGCGGCGACATGGACCTGGCCATCGCGATCCGCACCGGCATCGTCATGGACCAGGTGCTCTACGTGCAGGCGGCAGCGGGCATCGTGGCGGACTCGGTCCCCGAGCTCGAATGGAAGGAGACCGAGGCCAAGGCGCGCGCGCTGCTGCGCGCCGCGGAACTGGTCGAAGAAGGTTTCTGAAGCTGAAGTGAACGAAGGAGCAACGACATGCTGCTGATGATCGACAACTACGACAGCTTCACCTTCAACCTGGTGCAGTACTTCGCCGAGCTCGGCGCCGAGGTGAAGACGGTCCGCAACGACCAGATCACGCTCGACGGGATCGCCGCGCTCAACCCGACGCACCTGGTGCTCTCGCCCGGTCCCTGCACGCCCAAGGAAGCCGGCGTCTGCGTGCCGGCGATCCAGCGCTTCATCGGCCAGCTGCCGATCCTGGGCGTCTGCCTGGGCCACCAGAGCATCGGTGCCGCGCTGGGCGGCAACATCGTCCGCGCCAAGGTGCAGATGCACGGCAAGTCCTCGACGATCACGACCGACACGCAGGGCGTCTTCAGCGGACTGCCCGAGCGTTTCGACGTGATCCGCTACCACTCGCTGGCGATCGAGGAATCGACGATCCCGGCGGCGCTGGAGATCAGCGCCCGCAGCGAGGACGGCGAGATCATGGGCGTGCGCCATCGCGCGCTGGCCGGCACCGCGACGCCGCTGGAAGGTGTCCAGTTCCATCCCGAATCCATCCTCTCGGAGCACGGTCACGCGATGCTCAAGAACTTCCTGGAGTTGGCACGATGAACGAAGGCAGCAAGGCCGCCGGTCAGGGCGGCGGCGACATCGGCGCGATCGTCGACCTGCGCAGCGACACCGTCACCCGGCCGACCGCCGGCATGCGCGCCGCGATGGCGGCCGCGCCGCTGGGCGACGACGTCTTCGGCGACGACCCGAGCGTCAACGCGCTGCAGGCGGCCCTGGCGGAGCGGCTCGGCTTCGAGGCCGCGCTCTTCATGCCCACCGGCACGCAGAGCAACCTGTGCGCGCTGATGGCGCACTGCCAGCGTGGCGACGAGTACCTCGTCGGCCAGTTCGCCCACACCTACCGCTGGGAGGGCGGCGGTGCCGCGGTGCTGGGCTCGATCCAGCCGCAGCCGCTGAACCACGCGCCGGACGGCTCGCTGCCGCTGGCCGACATCGAAGCCAACATCAAGCCCGACGACGCGCACTTCGCGCGCACGCGGCTGCTGGCGCTCGAGAACACGATCGGCGGCAAGGTGCTGCCGATGGATTACCTCGCCGCGGCGTCCGGGCTGGCCCAGCGTCACGGCCTGTCGCGCCACCTCGACGGCGCGCGCCTTTTCAACGCGGCCGTCGCCGTCGCCGCGCGCGACGCGAGCGATCCGTACGACGCGGCGAAGCGCATCTGCTCGCACTTCGACAGCGTGTCGGTCTGCTTCTCCAAGGGCCTGGGCGCGCCGGTCGGCTCGGTGCTGTGCGGCTCGCGCGAACTCATCCAACGCGCGCACCGCTGGCGCAAGATGCTCGGCGGCGGCATGCGCCAGGCGGGGCTGCTCGCGGCGGCGGCGCATCATGCGCTCGATCACCAGGTGACGCGCCTGGGCGAGGACCACGCGCTCGCCCGGCGTCTCGCCGAAGGGCTGCAAGGCCTGCCAGGCTTGGCGGTGGAAGCGCCGCAGACCAACATCGTCTTCTGCGACGTCGACAAGGGCATCGCGGCGAAGCTGGTCGAGCATCTGAAGTCCGAAGGCGTGCTCACGACCGGCTTGTACAAGTTGCGGTTCGTGACCCACCTCGATGTCGACGCCGAAGGTGTCGACCGTGCAGTCGCGGCCACGCGCCGGTTCTTCAACGCCTGAGCGGGAGATCGCCATGCCCATCACCGACAACGAGGCGCTGACCCGCGTCATCGAGCACCGCGAGATCTTCCACGACGAGATGCTGGCGCTGATGCGCCGCATCATGAGCGGCGACATCTCGCCGGTCACCGCCGCGGCCATCCTGATCGGCCTGCGCGTCAAGAAGGAGACCATCGGCGAGATCACCGCCGCCGCGCAGGTGATGCGCGAGTTCTCCGTCAAGGTGCCGATCGAGCCGGGCCCGCATCTGGTCGACGTCGTCGGCACCGGCGGCGACGGCGCGCACACCTTCAACATCTCGACCTGCGCGATGTTCGTCGCGGCCGCGGCGGGCGCCCAGGTCGCCAAGCACGGCAACCGCAGCGTGTCGTCCAAGACCGGCAGCGCGGACGTGCTGGAGGCGCTCGGCGTGACGCTGTCGCTGCCGCCGCAGGCGGTCGCCGAGTGCGTGCGCAAGACCGGCATCGGCTTCATGTTCGCGCCCAACCACCATCCGGCGATGAAGAACATCGCGCCCGTCCGCAAGGAGCTGGGCGTGCGCACGATCTTCAACATCCTGGGGCCGCTGACCAACCCGGCCGACGCGCCCAACATCCTGATGGGCGTCTTCCATCCGGACCTCGTCGGCATCCAGGTCCGCGTGATGCAGCGCCTGGGCGCGCAGCACGCGGTCGTCGTCTACGGCAAGGACAACATGGACGAGATCTCCCTGGGTGCGGCGACGCTGGTCGGCGAGCTGCGCAACGGCGAGATCCGCGAGTACGAGATCCATCCCGAGGACTTCGGCATGCCGATGGTCGCGAGCCGCAACCTGCGCGTGAGCGGGCCGGAGGAGAGTCGCCAGGTCCTGCTGGGCGTGCTCGGCAACGAACCCGGCGCGGCGCGCGACATCGTGCTGCTGAACGCGGGCGCGACGCTGTACGCGGCCAACGTGGTGGCGTCGATCGCCGACGGCATCGCGAAGGCGCGTGTCGCCCTCGAGTCCGGCGCGGCCCGCGCGAAGCTGGACCAGTTCGTCGCCGAGACGAAGCAGCAGGCAGCCTCCCTGGGCTGATTTCGAGAGAGTTTCAAGAGGGTCGTATGTCTGACATCCTGGATCGCATCAACGCCGTCAAGCGCGAGGAAGTCGCCGCGGCCCAGGCGCGGCTGCCGCTCGCGGCGCTGCGTGCCGAGGCCGAATCGCGCGCCGAGCCGACGCGCGGCTTCGTGGACGCGCTGCGCGCCACGATCGCCGCCGGCCGCAGCGGCGTCATCGCCGAGGTGAAGAAGGCCAGCCCGAGCAAGGGCGTGCTGCGCGAGGACTTCCGTCCCGCCGACATCGCCCGCAGCTACGAGCAGCACGGTGCGGCCTGCCTGAGCGTGCTGACCGACGCGCCGCATTTCCAGGGCTCGGTCGAGTTCCTGAAGCAGGCCCGCGCGGCCTGCGCGCTGCCGGTGCTGCGCAAGGACTTCATGATCGATCCGTACCAGGTCTACGAAGCCCGCGCGATGGGCGCGGACTGCATCCTGCTGATCGCGGCGAGCCTGGACGACGGCCTGATGGCAGAACTCGAGGATTGCGCGCTGGGCCTCGGCCTGGATGTGCTGGTCGAGGTCCACGACGGCGTTGAACTCGAGCGCGCGCTGCGGCTGAAGACGCCGATGGTCGGCATCAACAACCGCAACCTGAAGACTTTCGAGGTCACGCTGGAGACGACGCTCGGGCTGCTGAAGCAGGTGCCGGCCGATCGCCTGCTGGTGACCGAGTCCGGCATCCTCGGACCTGAGGACGTGCAGCGCATGCGCGACGCGCAGGTCAACGCCTTCCTCGTCGGCGAGGCCTTCATGCGCGCGCCCGATCCGGGTGCGGCGCTGTCGGCGCTGTTCCGTTGATGACGGCGACGCTCAAGGCCCTGGACTGGTCGGCCGGCGACGGCTGGCAGCCGCTCATCGACGCCTGGCGCGACAGCGCCGACGGTCGACGCATCGAGGCGCTGTTGAAGGCGCGCCTGGCCGAAGGCGCGGTGATCTATCCGCCCGACCCGCTGCGCGCGCTGCGCCTCACGCCGCTGACCGAGGTCAAGGTCGTCATCGTCGGCCAGGACCCGTACCACGGGCCGGGGCAGGCGGAGGGGCTGTCGTTCTCCGTGCCGGTGGGGGAGAAGCTGCCGCCCTCGCTGCGCAACATCTTCAAGGAGCTGCAGCGTGACCTGGGGCAGCAGCCGGCGATGTCGGGCCACCTCGGCGCGTGGGCGCGGCGCGGCGTGTTGCTGCTCAACACCAGTCTGACCGTCGAGGACGGCGCCGCGGCCTCGCATGCGAAGAAGGGTTGGGAGTCGCTGACCGACGCGCTCATCGCGGCGACCGCGCAAGACCCGGCACCGAAGGTCTACCTCCTCTGGGGGGCGCATGCGCAGGCGAAGGCGCCGTTGATCGAGGCGGCGGGTCGCCGGCATCTGGTGCTGCAGGCCAACCATCCGTCGCCGTTGTCCGCGACGCGCGGTCCCGCGCCCTTCATCGGTTGCGGCCATTTCTCGACGGCGAGCAATTGGCTCAAAGGACAGGGCGTGGAGTTGGGTTGGTCGCTCGACTGATACCGCGCGCTGCCACGACCCTCACCCCAACCCCTCTCCCGCAGTGCGGGAGAGGGGCCAAACCAGCACCGAGCCCTGCAACGACTACTTCTGGGCGGTGGAGGCTCCCTCTCCCGCATTGCGGGAGAGGGTGGGGGTGAGGGTCGTTGAAGTACGCTGCTACGTGGTCCTCCCGATTTTCTGCAGAGCCATAACTGGTACGTTGGTGGTCATAACCACGCAACCCCTCTGAAAGGGGCTTCGGCATCAGGGTTAAGTCCAGTGCGCTACCAATTGACGCTCTGCGTTTTTTGGTACTAAACTGGTATTAATCATGACAAGCCACCCTCTGGCGGACGCCTGGTCCGCTCCTCTGCAGCCGCGCTTCGCGGGCGTCCGCTACCTCGTGGGGGTGGACGGCGGGGGCACCGGCACGCGGGTCCGGCTGAGTGATGTCCATGGCCAGCTCCTCGGACAAGGCTGGGCGGGGCCGTCGGCGCTGGGGCAGGGCATCGCCCAGGCGTGGCGCCACATCCAGACGGCCGTCCAGGAAGCGGCAGCCAAGGCGGGCATCGAGCGCCTGCCGCTCGGCGAGACCGCGATCGGCCTCGGCCTCTCCGGCGCCGGCGTCGCTTCACAGGCGCAGGCCTTCGTCGCGCAGCAGCCCGGTTACGCCCACATCGAACTCGTGAACGACGGCACCACGTCCGTCATCGGCGCCCATGCGGGCCGGCCCGGCGGCGTGATCGCGGCCGGCACCGGCACGGTGGGCGAGGCGCTTCGCGCGGATGGTTCCCTGGTCTGCGTCAGCGGCTGGGGCTGGATCGGCGGCGACGAAGGCAGCGGCGCCTGGCTCGGCATCCAGGCGATGCGTCTCGCCCAGAAGGCGATGGACGGCCGCGTCGAGGCTGGACCGCTGGCCCGCGCCGTGTGGGCCACCGCCGGCTGCACGAACGATCAGGACCGCGATGCGATCAACGCCTGGGTCGCCCAGGCCGGCCAGCACGCGTACGCGCAGCTGGCGCCGCTGGTGTTCGAACAATCCGAATCCGATCCGGCCGCCGCGGCGCTCGTCGCGCAGGCGGTGGCGGAACTCGAGCAACTCGCGCTCGCGCTCGATCCGATGCGGCAGCTGCCGCTGTCGCTCGCGGGCAGCGTGGCGCAGCGGCTCGCCGCGCTTTTCTCAGGCAACATTCGGGCCCGTTGCGTGTCGCCCCAGGGCGACTCGGCCGACGGCGCGCTGCGGCTGGTCCGCGGCGCTCTCTCCGACCCCCGTTGAAGACGAGAAGCCCGATGAGCACCAAGCTGCCCTTCCAGTTCAAGCCCGATCCCGCCGCCGCCTCGCCGCTGTACATGCAGCTGGCCCACAAGCTGGCGCAGGCGATCCGCGAGGGCCAGTACCAGGCCGACGAGGCCCTGCCGTCGGAACGCGTGCTCTCCGAATCGCTCGACCTCTCGCGCGTCACCGCCCGCAAGGCGATCGACCGCCTCGTCGAGCAGGGCCTGATCGTGCGCAAGCGCGGCTCCGGCAACTACATCGCCCCGAAGCTCGAACAGCCGCTGTCGCGCCTGACCAGCTTCTCCGAGGAACTCCATCAACGCGGCTTCAAGCCCAGCAGCCGCTGGCTGACCCGCGGCTTCGCCATGGCGGCGCCGGACGAGCAGCTCTCGCTCGGCCTGACGACCGGTCAACGCGTCGCGCGCCTGGAACGCCTGCGCCTGGCGGACGCCGTGGTGATGGCCTACGAGCTCTCGATCCTGCCCGAGGCCGTGCTGCCCGATCCGCAGCAGGTCGAGTCCTCGCTGTACGAGCACCTCGCCCAGCACGGCGGCGCGCCGGTGCGCGCGCTGCAGCACATCCGCGCCATCAATGCCGACTCGCGTCTCGCGGGCCTGCTGCAGGTGCCGGTGGGGCAGGCGGTGCTGTTCATCACCCGCGTGGGCTACCTGGACCAGGGTCAGGCCGTGGAGCTCACCCATTCCTACTGCCGCAGCGACTACTACGACTTCGTCGCGGAGATGAGGCGAGACGGATGACGACCCAGCACATCGACGGATTCCTACTGACACCGGGCGGGTTCATCCGCGGTGTGCTGAAACATCAAGACGGTCGCGTCGTCGGCATCGACGGGACCGCCGCGTCGGAGCACGAGGTGCGGCACGGCGCGCACGATCTGCCGATCGTGCTGCCGGGCTTCATCGACACGCATGTCCACGGCGGCGCCGGTCGCGACACGATGGAAGGCGGCGACGCCGCCGCGCAGCTCGCGAAGCTGCATGCGAAACACGGCACCACGTCGCTGCTGGCGACCACGATGACCGCGCCGCTGGACGAGATCCGGCAGGCGATGCGCGGACTGGCCGAGCTCTGCGTCGTGCGCCCCGAGGGCGGCGCCCGCGTGCTGGGCGTGCACCTCGAAGGGCCGTACATCAATCCCGGCAAGCTCGGCGCGCAGCCGGACTTCGCCAAGGCCGCGTCGATCGCCGAGATCCGCGAGCTGCACGCGATCGCGCCGATCCGCCTGATCACGCTGGCGCCCGAACTTCCCGGTCATCTCGACCTCGTCACGCGCCTGCGCGAGGCCGGCTTCCAGGTCCAGATCGGTCACTCGCTGGGCACGTACGAAGACGGCGTGGCCGCGCTCGGCCGCGGCGCCGGCGGTTTCACGCACCTGTTCAACGCGATGACGGGCCTGCATCACCGCGAGCCCGGCATGGTCGGCGCCGCGCTGGCGCATGCGCAGTACGCCGAGATCATCCCGGACCTGCTGCACGTGCACCCCGGCGCGATCCGCGTCGCGCTGCGCAGCATCCCGCACCTGTTCTGCGTCACCGATTCGACGGCGGCGGCCGGCATGCCCGACGGCGACTACCGCCTGGGCCGCCACCGCGTCACCAAGTGCCTGGGCGGCGTGCGCCTGCCCGACGGCACGCTGGCGGGATCGACGCTGACGATGGACCAGGCGCTGCGCAACCTGGTGTTGAAGCTGGGCCTGCCGATCGAGGACGCGTCCAAGCGCGTCTCGACGAACGCGGCCGACTATTTGGGTCTGGGCGACCGGGGCCGTCTGGCGCCGGGCGCCTGGGCGGATTACGTGGTGATGGACCGTGGCTTGCAGTTGCAGTGCGTGGTCGTTGAAGGAGAAGCAATTGACCTCGCGAATGCTGGATGAGGCGCTGAGCGCGCCGCAGGTGGTGGCCCGACAACTGGCGGCCGATCAGAACGCCTACGCCGCGCTGGGCGACGCGCTGCGCGAGCAGCCGCCGACTTCGCTGCTGACCATCGCGCGCGGCAGCTCGGACCATGCGTCCCACTACCTCGCCTACCTCGTGATGGCGCGTCTGGGCCGGCTGGTGACCTCGTTGCCGATGTCGCTGATCACGCTCTACCAGAGCAAGATCGAGAGCCAGGGGCTGGTGTCCTTCGCGTTCTCGCAATCGGGACAGAGCCCGGACCTGGTCTCTCCGACGCAGTACTTCCGCGCCAACGGCGCGCGCACGGTCGCTTTCGTGAACGCCGCCGGCTCGCCGCTCGAGGCGGCCGCCGAGCACGTGTTCCGCCTGCATGCCGGCGTCGAGCAGAGCGTCGCCGCGACCAAGAGCTACATCGCGCAGCTGGTGGCGGGCGCGCGCGTCGTGGCTGCCTGGCAGGGCGACGAGGACCTGTCGGCCGCGCTGCAGACGCTGCCGCAGGCGATGGCGCAGGCCGCGAAGCAGCGCTGGGATGTGGCGGTCGACGTGCTCAAGGACGCGGACAAGCTGTTCGTCATCGGCCGCGGCACCTCGCTGCCGATCGCGCTGGAGGCGGCGCTGAAGTTCAAGGAGACCTGCGGCATCCAGGCCGAGGCCTTCTCCGGCGCGGAAGTGAAGCACGGCCCCATGGCGCTGGTGGAGGAGGGCTATCCGCTGCTGGTCTTCGCGCCGCGCGGTCCCGCGCAGGCCGGTCTGCTGGCGCTCGCCGAGGAGATGCGCGGCCGCGGCGCGCGCGTGCTGCTGGCGGCACCCGAAGGCACGCCGGGCGCCGAGTTGCCGCTGACCTGCACCGGCAACGAGGACCTCGATCCGATCACCGCGGTGCAGAGCTTCTATCCGATGGTCGAGGCGCTGGCGCAGGCGCGGGGTCTGAACCCCGACCAGCCGCGTCATCTGGCCAAGGTCACCAAGACGCATTGATCGCGCATTGATCGCGCATTGACCGGCGGTCCGGCGTGATCGGACCTTCATTTCCAGCATTTCCCAGCTTCGACCCGCGGGCCAGGCAGAAGAGAGCGACATGAGCGACACAGCATTCCATCCGGGCCGGCTGGTGATGGTGGACATCCAGGGCAAGACGCTGGATGCGACGACCGCGGCCTTCCTCCGGGACAACAGGATCCGGGCGGTGTGCCTGTTCCGCAAGAACCTGGGCACCGAGGCGGAGGTCCGTCAACTCACGCGGGATCTGCGCGAGGCGATGGGCGCGGAGGCGCTGATCGGGCTGGACCAGGAGGGCGGTTCCGTCGTGCGGGCGACCTTCCTGCCCCAGCCGCCGTCGGCGATGGCGCTGGGCGCGGCGGGCGACGAAGGGCTGGCCGAGCAGGTCGGCGGCGCGGTGGCGCGCGGGCTGCGCGGCATCGGCATCAACTGGAACTTCGCGCCGGTCACCGACATCAACAACAACCCGGCCAATCCGGTCATCGCCGAGCGCAGCTTCGGCGAGACCGCCGGCACCGTCACGCGCCTGGCGGGCGCGTGGATGAGGGGCTCGATGGCGGCGGGCGTGGCCTGCTGCATCAAGCACTTCCCGGGGCATGGCGACACGCACGTCGATTCGCACCTGGATCTGCCGACGGTCGAGAAGTCCCGCGCCGAGCTGGACGCGCTGGAACTCAAGCCTTTCCAGGCATTGCGCGAGGTGGCGCCGTCGATCATGACGGCGCACATCGTCTATCCGAAGATCGACCCGTTGTACCCGGCGACGCTGTCCAAGACGATCCTGGGCGGCATCCTGCGCGACGAGTACGGCTACGACGGCGTCGTCATCACCGACGCGCTGATGATGAAGGCCATCGCCGAGCGCTACGGCTACGCGAAGGCGGCGGTGCTGGCGATCAACGCCGGCGCCGACATGATCCTGGCGCAGGGCTCGCTGGACGAGCAGGCGCAGGCCATCCATGCGCTGCAGGATGCGCTGTCGCGTGGCGGCTTGAGCGTCGAGCGCGGTCGTCAGGCGCAAGCGCGGCTGGACAAGCTGGCGCGCGATTTCCCGGTCCGCTTCGACGACTACCAGGGCGCGCAGCGCGAGGCCGATGACGTGCTGATGCGCCGCGCCTGGGCCGCGGGCCTGAGCGCGCTGCGCGGCGCGAAGCCGCCGGCCGTCGACCGTCCGATCCGCGTGCTGGTGCAGGATGAAGTGCCGACCGACGGCGTCTCCGAAGCCGGACCGACCGGCGCGCAGGTGCGCGCGCTGTTCGAGGGCTACGGCGATGTCGAGTTCGTCTCGCTCGGCGACATCGCGGCGCTCGACTGGTCCCTCGTGCCGGATGACGGCCGCTTCACGATCGTGGCCTCGACGCACCGCGCGCGCTACGGCGCGAACGCCGCCGCATGGCGGCCGGACCTGCATCTGGTGCTGTGGAATCCCTTCCAGGCGCTGGACGTCGCCGCACCGACGGTCATCAGCTGGGGTTATGCCGACGGCGCGCTGGGCGCGCTCGGCGCCTGGCTGCAAGGCCGCGGCGAGGCCGGCGGCCAGTCGCCGGTCACGCTGAACTGAATTGACATGATCCGGTCGCCGCCGCGCGGGCCGGAGCTTCGCATCGATCCGAGGGCCGTCCCATGAGCCAGTCGCAGATTTCCTCCGCCGCCGAAGGCAGCCCGATGCGTTGGGTGCCCAGCCTGTACTTCATGCAGGGCGCGCAGTTCTTCGTTGTGATGATGCTGGCGGGCTTCGTCTTCAAGAATATGGGCGTGTCCAACGAACAGATCACGCGTTGGACCAGTGTGCTGGGCACGGCCTGGGCCATCAAGCCGCTGTGGAGCCCGTTCCTGGAACTGATGCGCCACAAGAAGACGATCGTGGTGGCGATGCAGGTCGTCTGTGCCGTGCTGGTGGCGCTGCTGGCCTTGACGCTGCAGACGCCGTGGTGGTTCCTGCTTGCGTTGAGCGTCTTCTTTGTCTGCGCCTATGCGTCCGCGACGCACGACATCGCCTGTGACGGGCTCTACATGGGCGCATTGGATTCGACCCGCCAGGCGCGTTACGCGGGCTGGCAAGGGGCGTTCTTCAACGGCGCGCGCTTCTTCATGCTCGGTGTCGTGCTGAAGATCGCCGGCCTGCTGGAGGGTCCAATGGGCGTGGCCAATGCGTGGACCGCCGTCTTCGCCGGCGTTGCCGTGCTGATGGGAGGTCTGGCGATCTACAACGCGTACGCGTTGCCTGGCAAGCTCAGCACGGAACACAGCGACTTGAAGGCCGAGGCGATCTGGGCGACAACGAAGGAAATCGTCATCGACTTTTTCAGCAAGCCGGGCATCTGGCTGGCGGTGCTGTTCATCGTGCTCTTCCGTTTCGCGGAAGGGCAGGTACAGACGATCGGCCCGCTGTTTCTTCTCGAATCGCGTGACAAGGGCGGCCTGGGATTGACCACCAGTCAGGTGGCGGACGTCTATGGCTGGGTGGGTACGGGTGCGTTCCTCGTGGGCAGTGTGCTCGGCGGCTACTTCACCGCCTGGTTGACGCTGCGTCGGGCCATGCCGGTCCTGCTGATCGCGATGATGGTGCCGAATGCGACCTTCTACTACTTGGCGTCGGCGCTGCCGCAGGACATGTGGCACATCGGCGGCGCGGTGTTCGTGGAGATGTTCGGCTATGGCTTCGGCTTTGTCGGGATGATCCTCTACATCATGCAGGCGGTCGCTCCCGGCCGTTTCCAGACGGCGCACTATGCGCTCGGCTCTGGGGTGATGCAGCTGGGTTTCATCTTCTCGCGCGGCATCAGCGGCGATATTCAGGTGGCGATCGGCTACCAGCACTTCTTTCTGTGGACGCTGTTCTGCGGACTGCCTGTGCTGCTGATGCTTCCGTTCATCCGAATTCCGGGAAGGGGCGCTAAACCCTCGGAAGCCGCGGCCACCCCGATCGAGAGCGCAACATGAAGTCCTCAGTCCTCGTTGCAGCGCTCCTGTCCGTCGCTAGCGCTCAAGCCGCCACGCCGCAGTTCTTCTTCGACGACTTCAACTACGCCGACACCGCGGCGATGTTCCAGCAGGGCTGGACGGCGCGCAACGCGGCTGGCCATCCGGGGCTGCCTGGCGCGCGTTGGGCGCCGGAGGCCTTGACCCTCGTCGAGGGCAAGCTGCGCCTGCGCGGCACGACCGACGGCACTGGTGCGGGCACGACGCAGGTCCAGGTCTGCCACCAGCGCAAGTACCTGGCCGGCACCTACGCCGCGCGGGTGCGTTTCAGCGACCGGCCGGTGAGCGGCGCCGACGGTGATCCGGTGATCCAGACCTTCTACGTGGTGAGCCCGCTGAAGCACGACTTCGATCCCGAGTTCAGCGAGCTCGACTGGGAGTACCTGCCCAACGGTGGCTGGGGCAGCGAGAAGACGCGGATCTACGGCATCACCTGGCAGACGGTGAGGCTTGATCCTTGGCTGGCGTTCAACCAGCAGCACGAGGAATTCGGCGCGTTGGGCGAGCCCGGCAAGGACTGGCACACGCTGGTGATGCAGGTGGCGGAGGGTCGGACGCACTGGTTCATCGACGGCCGCAAGGTCGGCCAACACGGCGGCCGGAACTATCCGGTGGTGCCGATGTCGATCAACTTCAACCTGTGGTTCTCGCCGGGGGGGGCGCTGCCGCAGGGATCGGCGGGCGGGCCGCCGCGCGTCTACGAAGAGGACGTCGACTGGGTCTTCCATGCGAAGGACACGGTGCTGAGTCCGGCTCAGGTGGAAACGCAGGTGAAGCGCTGGCGTGCCGGCGGCGTCGCGCGGCTGGACCAGGTGCCGGCCGCCGAGCCGGCGCTCGAAAGCCGCTGCGACTTCTGATTCTTCCGATCTCATTTCCATGAACGCTCCTTCGAAACGCATCGCGTCCGTCGACGCGCTGCGCGGTCTGGCCGTGGCCGCGATGCTGCTGGTCAACAATCCCGGCGACTGGGGCTACGTCTATGCGCCGCTGGAGCACGCGGCCTGGAACGGCTGGACGCCGACCGACCTGGTGTTCCCGTTCTTCCTGTTCATCGTGGGCGTGTCGCTGTCGCTCGCGATGGGCGCCCGGATCGAGGCGGGCGGTGGCGATGCGCTGCGCGGCACCGTCGTCAAGCGCGCGCTGCGCATCCTGGTGCTCGGGCTGGTGCTGCACGCGCTCGCCTGGTGGCTGATGGGCAAGCCGGCCTTGCGCATCCCCGGCGTGCTGCAACGCATCGGCTTGTGCTTCGCGTTCACCGGATTGATCGCGATCCAGTGGCGGGCGACCGGCCAGCGCCTCTGGCTCGCGGCGTTGCTGATCGGCTATGGCGCCTTGCTGCTCTGGGGCGGTCCGCTCGACAAGGTCGGCAACATCGCCAGCCGCGTCGACGCGTGGCTGCTGGGACCTCATGGGTATGAGTGGGATCCGGTCACCGGACTCGGCCACGACCCCGAGGGCATCGTCGCCACGCTGGGCGCGCTCGCGACCACGCTGCTCGGCTGGCGTTGCGGCGAGGCGCTGCGCAGCGGCGCGTTGAAGCAGATCGCCACCATCGGAATCACGGCGGCAGCCGCGGGCTTCGCGCTCGACGCGATCGGCCTGATGCCGATCAACAAGAACCTGTGGACGCCGTCGTTCGTGCTCTTCACCGGCGGTCTTGCCGCGCTGGCGCTGCTGGGGGCCCATGCCTTGATCGATCGCCTCGGCTGGCCGCCGCTGTTCCGCAGCTTCGGCGTCAACGCGATCGCCGCGTATGCCGGCGCATGGATGTGCACGGTGTTCCTGGCGGGCTTCGGTTGGATGGACCCGCTCTACGCCCACGGCTTCGGCTGGCTGGAGCCGCTCGTCGGACCGTACGGGCGCTCGCTCGCCTTCGCACTCGCGTTCGTCGCCGTCTGGTGGGCGATCGTGCGGGTGCTCGACGCACGCCGCCTCTACATCAAGGTGTGAACCCCGACGCGCGCGCCCGCGCGCGGACGGAGAATCGGGCGATGAGCTTTTCCATCCGCATGCCGCCCGACGTGCAGTCGCTCACCATCGGCGGCCATCAGGTCCTGCTGATCGACGATTTCCTCGAGCATCCGCAGACGCTCGTGCAGGCCGCCTGCGACAGCGCGTTCGAGCTCTGCCCCGGCGCGAGCGAAGGCAAGGGCTATCCCGGCATGCGCGCGAACGCGCCCGAGGCCTACTCGCAGGAACTGGTGTCGCTGCTGGATCCGCTCATCCGGGTCAACTTCAGCATCGACGAGCGCCTGCCGCTGCGCAAGACGCCGTGCATGTTCTCGCTGACGACGATCCCGCCGGAGCGGCTCGGTCCGTTGCAACGGGTGCCGCATTTCGATTCGAGCGCGCCGCACTACATGGCGGCATTGCTGTACCTCTGCGACGGGCGTCACGGCGGCACGGGGTTCTATCGCCACAAGGCCACCGGGCTCCAGCGGATCTCGTCCGACAGCATCGAGCGCTACGGCGCCGCGGTCCGCGAGCAGCTCGAGCGCCGGCCTCCGCCGCAGCGCTACTTCGACGCCGGCGATGAGCACTTCGAGTTCCTCGGCATGCTGCCGGCGAAATTCAACCGTCTCGTGGTGTATTCGGGCGGGCTCATCCATACCGCCTGCGTGAATCCCGCGCTCAGCATCAGCGACGATCCGCGCCGCGGTCGGCTCACCGTCAATACGTTCGTCGACTTCTGAGATCGCTTCGTCTGCGCGGCCAGGCGTGGGCAGAAAGAAAAAAGCCCGGCATGAGCCGGGCTTGAAGAGGGCCGGGAGACCCTCGGAGATGTTCTGGAATCAGAACTTGGCGTTCAGGCCGATGCGGTAGGTCGTCTCGCCCATGAAGGACCAGGCCGGGTAGCCGCCCTTGAGCGACTGGCGCAGCGTGGTGCTCGAACCGGCGGCGCCGTACTGCACGTCGTCTTCCTTGGTCAGGTTGATCGCCTCGAAGCTCAGGCGCAGGTTCTTCGTGACGTTCCAGCCCAGGCTCAGGTCCAGCGTGCCGTAGTCGTCATGCATGCGGTTGCCGTAGTAGCCGGTCTCGCGAACCATGTACTTCGAGCGCCAGTTGTAGGCCAGGCGCGCGCTGTACACGTCGGTTTCGTAGAAGCCGACCAGGTTCACGTTGTGACGCGAGGACAGCGTGAACATGTTCAGCTCGTCCTGATAGCTCGTCTTGGGCGCCTTCGCATCCGTGAACGTGTAGTTCGCCACCACGCCGAAGCCGTTGTCGAACGAGTGGTTCAGCTGCGTCTCGATGCCGTTGATCTTGCCGCCGCCCGCATTGATGTAGCGGTTGATGGTCCAGTTGTCCAGGCCGGTATCCGGGCTGATCAGGCCGATCTTCTGGTTGATCTGCGTGTCGGTGGTGATGAAGTTGTCGATCTTCTTGTGGAAGATCGCCGCCGACACCAGGTTGCCGCGACCGTAGTAGTACTCGATGCCCAGGTCGAACTGCTTGGACGACTGCGGCTTCAGCGCCGGGGTGCCGTAGTTCACCGTCTCGTTGTTCTTGACCTGGTCGTTCCAGCCCAGCGTCGCGCCGGCGAACATGTTGTCGTAGTTCGGACGCGTGATCGCCTTCGAGGCCGCGAAACGCAGCAGCGTGTTGCGATCAAGGTCGTACACGACGTTCAGGCTGGGCAGCCAGTCGTGGTACGTCGAGCTCTGCTGCGCCTTGGTGGTGCTCCAGCCGATGTTCTGCGCGACGTCGCCGGCCGCCAGCGGCGTGCCGTCGAACACGTAGGCGTCGTTGCTCGCCTTCGTGCGGATGTAGCGCAGGCCGAAGTTGCCGTGCAGGGCATCCTTCTCGAAGTTGAACATGCCGTACATGGCGGTGTTCTTTTCCTCGATCTCGCCGTAGCCGCCGCGCGATTGGGTCCAGCTCGCCACGTTGGCATTGGCCAGCGCGAACATCGCGCCCAGGTTCGGCTTGGGCACGCTCCAGCCCGGCGTGCCCATCGGGATGGTGCCGCTGAACAGCGTGTCGGTGTTGGCGCTGACCGGCGTGGTCACCATCGTCGGACGGTATTCGTCCTTCGTGAAGGTGTGCTTGGTCGCGCGCAGACCGGCCTTGAACGAGGTCAGGATGCTGTAGTCCAGATCGACCGTGACGTCGGCCTGGGCGAAGTCTTCCTTGTCCTTGTTGGGACCGCGGGCGGTCGCCCAGGATTCAGGCGTGGAGGTCGCGCCCAGCGCGCTCAGCGGCACGGTCATGTCCTGGCCCGGGGAGATCGAGATCTTCTTGCCGGTCGCGTCGGTCGAACCCCACCACTTCGGCAGGCCCGGCGCGTTGCCCCAGCCCAGGTAGCTGTAGTTCGTCGTCAGCGAGGTGCCGCCGTCGGCCTTGGTCGTGCCGGCCGAACCTTCGAGCTTGAAGCCGTCGCCCTTGAACGAACCTTCCGCGACCACGGTGTCCGAGGTCATCTTGGCGGCGCGCGCCCAGGTCTGCAGGAAGGTGCTGGTCGCGTTGGCCTGCGTGATGTTGGTCTTCTGGCACAGCAGCGCCGGATCCGGGCTCGGCTGCACGCAGGCGTTGGTGTCGGCGTACCCCTTGCCCGGGTCCTGCAGCGTGTACAGGTAGTGCGTGGTGTTGGACGCGTCGGCGTCGTACTCCAGGCGGGTGTAGTTCAGGCCGAGGTCGATGTTCTTGGTCGGACGCGCCTGCAGGCTGACGTTGAACGCCTTGCGCTCGCGCTCCTGCAGGAAGGTGCCCGGCGTGACGTCGCCGGACCAGCGGCCGTCGGCCTCGATGCCGCGGCGCATGTAGTCGCCGCGCTCGAAGGCGCCCGACACCAGCACGCCGAACATCTTGCCGCTGTCACGCCAGCTGTACAGGCCGGACACTTCCTTGGTCCAGTCCTTGCTGACCGTGCCCTTGCCGCCCTTCAGGCTGACGAAGACGGCGTTCGGATCCAGGTCCAGCGGCTTGCGGGTCTTGACGATCACGGTGCCGCCGATGCCGCCTTCGGTCAGGTCGGCCTGGGAGGACTTGTAGACCTCCATGCCGCCGATCAGCTCGGGCGGCAGCAGGGAGTAGTTGAACGAGCGGTCGATCGCCTTCTGGTCATACCAGCCGGTCGACGCGACGCTGTGGCCGTTCAGGGTGGTCAGGGTCATCTGCGGGTCGGTGCCGCGGATCGACACCGAGGCGCCAACGCCGAAGTCGCGTCCCACCGAGATGCCGGGAATGCGACCCAGCGCCTGGCCGACGTCGGAGTCGGGCAGCTTGCCCACGTCTTCGGCCGACACGGCATCGACCACCGCGTTGGCGTTCTTCTTGATGTTGGCCGCCGTCTGCAGCGATGCGCGGATGCCGGTGATCACCACCTGGTCCAGCTGCGTGTTTTCTTCTTTCTTCTGTTCCTGCGCCTGCACGGCGAACGCCGCGCTCAGCAGCGCCAGCGTCACCGCCGCCGCGATTGGGGTCTTGTTGACCTTCATGATGAACTGCTCCTCGAGTGGCCAGGGAGTTGTGGCCGTGATGAAGACTTGGCACCTGAAATCACGACACCCTTCGGCGGAGTGGCATGCAGCTGGCGCCCCCGATACACCTCAATGCAACCAATGCCATGCCACTATAACGAGCGGTAAAGCCACTTTGCTACCAGTTTGACGCCGGTGTTTTCCCTGCTGTGGCATCGCCGCGACCCGCATGGACAGCGGTGTCTGGCCGTCCGCCGTCTCGGTGCTGGCCTCGTGGTCGGCGCCCGCGGGGATGAGACCACTTAGTCGCAAATTGGTATTAGGAGTGGTCCGTGTCGAAGCGTGGCCGAGCGTGCGCTGGGGCACGGTGGATGTGGGCCGGCGCGCGTTGCGTTTCCCTTTTCGGCTGCCCTCGCCAGAGAGCGACAATCGCACGCGCGCACTTTTCGGCGGATTTTTTGTTTGCGCCAAAAAATAACGGTGCTATAGTCGTGGGCTTGCCTTGGAGGGGTGGCCGAGTGGTTAAAGGCAGCAGACTGTAAATCTGCCCGCTAACGCGTACGCTGGTTCGAATCCAGCCTCCTCCACCAAGGCAGACCAATGCCAGAGCAACGAAGCGGGTGATCGTCACCCGCTTCGCGGTTCAAGCAGTGGAATTGGAAAACTCCCGGGCGGGAGTAGTTCAATGGTAGAACCTTAGCCTTCCAAGCTAATGACACGGGTTCGATTCCCGTTTCCCGCTCCACAGGAAGTTGAAGGTGTTGTGTCGAGAGATCGACACAGGTTTGCTGATAAGGTCATCAATCCTGTGTCGATGCCCATGTGGCTCAGTGGTAGAGCACTCCCTTGGTAAGGGAGAGGTCGCGCGTTCGATCCGCGCCATGGGCACCACCTCTCTTCTATCCCGTTTCTTGATTGATCTGATCGCCAGGAGCGCATGATGGCAAAAGGCAAGTTTGAACGTACCAAGCCGCACGTGAACGTGGGCACGATTGGTCACGTTGACCATGGCAAGACGACGCTGACGGCAGCGATCGCGACGGTGCTGTCGAAGAAGTTCGGCGGCGAAGCCAAGGCGTACGACCAGATCGACGCGGCGCCGGAAGAGAAGGCGCGTGGCATCACGATCAACACCGCGCACGTCGAGTACGAGACGGCCAACCGCCACTACGCGCACGTTGACTGCCCGGGGCACGCTGACTATGTGAAGAACATGATCACGGGCGCGGCGCAGATGGACGGCGCGATCCTGGTGTGCTCGGCCGCTGACGGCCCGATGCCGCAGACGCGCGAGCACATCCTGCTGTCGCGCCAGGTCGGCGTGCCGCACATCGTCGTGTTCCTGAACAAGGCCGACATGGTGGACGACGCCGAGCTGCTGGAGCTGGTGGAGATGGAAGTCCGCGAGTTGCTGAGCAAGTACGACTTCCCGGGCGACGACACGCCGATCATCAAGGGTTCGGCCAAGCTGGCGCTGGAAGGCGACACGGGCGATCTGGGTGAGCAGGCCATCATGCGCCTGGCTGACGCGCTGGACACCTACATCCCCCAGCCGGACCGTGCCGTTGACGGCGCGTTCCTGCTGCCGGTGGAAGACGTGTTCTCGATCTCGGGCCGCGGCACCGTGGTGACGGGTCGTGTGGAGCGCGGCATCATCAAGGTCGGCGAGGAAATCGAAATCGTCGGTATCCGCGAAGTCCAGAAGACCACCGTGACCGGCGTGGAAATGTTCCGCAAGCTGCTGGACCAGGGCCAGGCTGGCGACAACGTCGGTATCCTGCTGCGCGGCACCAAGCGTGAAGACGTCGAGCGCGGCCAGGTGCTGGCCAAGCCCGGCTCGATCAAGCCGCACACCCACTTCACCGCTGAGATCTATGTTCTGAGCAAGGAAGAGGGCGGCCGTCACACCCCGTTCTTCAACAACTACCGTCCCCAGTTCTACTTCCGCACGACGGACGTGACCGGTGCCGTGGAGCTGCCGAAGGACAAGGAAATGGTCATGCCTGGCGACAACGTCAGCATCACCGTGAAGCTGATCGCTCCGATCGCCATGGAGCAGGGTCTGCGCTTCGCCATCCGTGAAGGCGGTCGTACCGTCGGCTCGGGCGTCGTGGCCACCATCATCGAGTAACTCTTTTGCTGGTACCCGTCGGGTACCGGTGAGGCGCGCCGTCCGCTTCGGCGTGTGGCGCGTCCCCAGCTCGGCGGCGCCATCGCTGCCTCCGCGATGCCTCGGGCATTGCGTCGCTCTTTGAAGGAAAAGTCATGTCTACCAAGCAAAAGATCCGCATCCGGCTGAAGGCCTTCGATTACAAGCTGATCGACCAATCGGCGCTGGAAATCGTGGAAACCGCCAAGCGCACCGGCGCGATCGTCAAGGGCCCCGTGCCCCTGCCGACCCGCAAGGAGCGTTTCGACATCCTGCGTTCGCCGCACGTCAACAAGACGTCGCGTGACCAGTTTGAAATCCGCACCCATCAGCGTCTGATGGACATCGTCGACCCGACCGACAAGACGGTCGACGCGCTGATGAAGCTGGACCTGCCGGCCGGCGTGGACGTCGAGATCAAGCTGCAGTAATGCGCTTGGCGCCGGGTGATCCGGCACCTTTCTGAAAGGCGACCTTCTGGTCGCCTTTTTCTTTATGCGCCGACGGTGCTCGGCTTGCGGTGCGGTCAGGGTTGACGCTATACTCCGCAGCTTTTCCGCGCCGGGATTTCCTGGCGCGGCTTCGTCGCATCGCCGTCGAAGAGGTTTGGGGCCTTTACCCCTGTCCTCGTCGAAGGAGCGGTGCTTGTCGGCCCGGCCAATCGATGTCGGGTGTGTGAAATGACTTCAGGTGCGCGGCGGTGTCTCCGCTGGTGCGTTCGGGGTCAGGAGAAAACCATGAGTCTTAGCAATCGTCTCGGATTGCTGGGCCGCAAGGTGGGCATGATGCGTGTGTTCACGGTCGACGGTGATACCGTCCCCGTGACCGTGCTGGACGTGTCCAACAACCGCGTGACCCAGATCAAGACCGAAGAAACCGACGGCTACAGCGCCATCCAAGTGACGTATGGCGCCCGCAAGGCGTCGCGCGTCACCAAGCCGCAGGCGGGTCACCTCGCCAAGGCTGGTGTTGAAGCCGGTGAAATCATCAAAGAATTCCGCGTGGATGCCGCGGTCGCCGCCGAATACAAGGCTGGCGCTCAAGTCCCCGTGACGCTGCTCGCCGCCGGCCAACTGGTCGATGTGCAAGGCACCTCGATCGGTAAGGGCTTCGCAGGCACCATCAAGCGCCACAACTTCGGTTCGCAGCGCGCTTCGCATGGTAACAGCCGCTCGCACAACGTTCCTGGCTCCATCTCGATGGCGCAGGATCCGGGTCGCGTGTTCCCGGGCAAGAAAATGTCGGGCCACCTCGGCGACGTCACCGTGACCGTCCAGAACCTGGATGTCGTCCGTATCGACGAAGCTCGCCAGCTGGTGCTGGTGCGTGGAGCCGTTCCTGGCGCGAAGGAAGGATTCGTCGTGATCCATCCGGCCGTCAAGGTCAAGGCCAAGAAGGGAGCCAACTGATGCAACTCGAGCTCCTGAATGAGCAGGGTCAGGCAACGTCGAAGGTCGACGCTCCCGACACCCTTTTTGCTCGCGATTACAACGAAGCCCTGGTGCACCAGGTGGTCGTGGCCTATCAGGCGAACGCCCGCCAAGGCACTCGTGCCCAGCTGACCCGCGCTGAAGTCCGTCACTCGACGAAGAAGCCGTTCCGTCAGAAGGGTACCGGCAACGCGCGTGCTGGTATGACGTCCTCGCCGCTGTGGCGTGGGGGCGGTCGCATCTTCCCGAACAAGCCTGACGAGAACTTCTCGCACAAGCTGAACAAGAAGATGTACCGCGCTGGCATGGCTGCGATCCTGTCGCAGCTGGCCCGCGAAGGCCGTCTGGCCGTGGTCGATTCGATCTCGATCGAAGCACCGAAGACCAAGCTGCTGGCCGCCAAGCTCAAGGGCATGGGCCTGGATCACGTCATGGTGATCTCCGACCAAGTGGATGACAACCTCCTGCTCGCCTCGCGCAATCTGCCGAACGTGCTGGTCGTCGAGCCGCGTTATGTCGATCCGCTGTCGCTGGTCTTCTACAAGAAGATCCTGGTGACGAAGGCTGCGATCGAGCAACTGAAGGAGATGCTGGCATGAGCGCGCCCAAGTTTGCTGATGGCCGTCTGGCCAAGGTGCTGCTCGCTCCGATCGTGTCCGAGAAGGCCACGATGGTTGGTGAAAAGCACAACCAAGTCCTGTTCAAGGTCTTGCGTGACGCCACGAAGCCCGAGATCAAGGCCGCTGTTGAACTGATGTTCAAGGTCGAAGTCGATGCGGTGAACGTCGTCAACGTCAAGGGCAAGACCAAGCGCTTCGGTGGCCGTCAGGGCCGTCGCGACCACGTCAAGAAGGCGTACGTGTCGCTGAAGGCTGGCCAGGAGCTCAACTTCTCCGGGGAGGCTGCGTAATGGCCGTCGTTAAAGTCAAGCCGACTTCGCCTGGCCGTCGTGGCGTGGTGAAGGTGGTGCACAAGCACCTGCACAAGGGCGCTCCCGAGGCTTCGCTGCTGGAGCCCCAGAAGCAGAATTCTGGCCGCAACAACAACGGCCACATCACGATGCGCCACAAGGGCGGTGGTCATAAGCACCACTACCGTGTGGTGGACTTCCGTCGCAACAAGGACGGAATCCCGGCGAAGGTCGAGCGCATCGAGTACGACCCGAACCGCACGGCTCACATCGCCCTGGTGTGCTACGCCGATGGCGAGCGTCGCTACATCATCGCTCCGCGGAACCTGGAAGTCGGTTCGACGCTCCTGAGCGGCGCTGAAGCTCCGATCAAGGTCGGCAACACGCTGCCTATCCGCAACATCCCGGTGGGTTCGACGATTCACTGCGTGGAATTGCTGCCGAGCAAGGGTGCTCAGATTGCCCGCTCTGCTGGTACGTCTGCAGTGCTGATGGCGCGTGATGGTTCGTACGCCCAGATCCGTCTGCGTTCCGGCGAAGTCCGCCGCGTGCACATCGACTGCCGCGCCACCATCGGTGAAGTGAGCAACGAAGAGCACAGCCTCCGTCAGTACGGCAAGGCCGGCGCCATTCGCTGGAAGGGCATTCGCCCGACCGTGCGTGGTACCGCCATGAACCCGGTCGACCACCCGCACGGTGGTGGTGAGGGTCGTACGGGTGAAGGTCAGGCCCCTGTGTCGCCGTGGAACACCCTGACGAAGGGCTACCGCACTCGCAACAACAAGCGCACGCAGACTTTCATCGTCTCGCGTCGCAAGAAGTAAGGGGTAGACCAACATGGCTCGTTCCCTCAAGAAGGGTCCCTTTGTGGACCATCACCTGATGGCCAAGGTCGACAAGGCTGTTGCCATCAAGGACAAGAAGCCCATCAAGACCTGGTCGCGCCGCTCGACGATCCTGCCCGAGTTCATCGGTCTGACGATCGCCGTGCACAACGGCAAGCAGCACGTTCCGGTCTATGTGTCTGACCAGATGGTCGGCCACAAGCTGGGTGAATTTGCTCTGACCCGTACCTTCAAAGGCCATCCGGCCGACAAGAAGGCCGGGAAGAAGTAAGGATGGCGACGATGGAAACCAAAGCAATCGTTCGTGGCGTCCGCCTCTCGTTTGATAAGGGCCGCCTGGTGGCGGACCTGATCCGCGGCAAGAAGGTGGACCAAGCGCTGAACATCCTCGAGTTCACCCAGAAGAAGGCCGCGCTGATCATCAAGAAGGCGCTGGAATCGGCGATCGCTAATGCCGAGCACAACGACGGTGCCGACATTGACGAGCTGAAGGTCACTTCGATCTACGTGGAGCAGGGCACCACGCTGAAGCGGTTCTCCGCGCGCGCCAAGGGCCGCGGCAATCGCATCAGCAAGCCGACCTGCCATATCTACGTGACCGTCGGCCACTGAGCCTGAAGGAAGACTATGGGACAGAAAATTCATCCGACTGGCTTCCGCCTGCCCGTCACCCGTAACTGGGCGTCGCGCTGGTACGCGAACAACCAGAACTTCGCCACCATGCTGGCCGAAGATCTGCAAGTGCGCGAGTTCCTGAAGGCCAAGCTGAAGAACGCCGCCGTTTCGCGCATCCTGATCGAGCGTCCGGCCAAGAACGCCCGCATCACGATCTACTCGGCACGTCCGGGTGTGGTGATCGGCAAGAAGGGCGAGGACATCGAAAGCCTGAAGGCCGAGCTGACCAAGCGACTGGGCGTGCCCGTCGCCGTGAACATCGAGGAAGTGCGCAAGCCTGAAATCGATGCTCAGCTCATCGCCGACTCGATCACCCAGCAGCTCGAAAAGCGCATCATGTTCCGCCGCGCGATGAAGCGCGCGATGCAGAACGCGATGCGTCTGGGTGCTCAAGGCATCAAGATCATGTCTGCCGGCCGTCTGAACGGCATCGAAATCGCTCGCACCGAGTGGTATCGCGAAGGTCGTGTGCCGCTGCACACCCTGAAGGCGGACATCGATTACGGCTTCTCCGAAGCCAAGACCACCTACGGCGTGATCGGCGTCAAGGTGTGGGTGTACCGCGGTGACCGCCTGGCCAATGGCGAGGCCCCCGTGATCAACACCCCCCCGGGTGCCGAAGATGATCGTCGTCCCCGTCGCAATGCCCGTCCGGGCGCGCCGGGTGGCCGCGGTCGTGGCGACAAGCCTGCCGAAGGCGGCGACAAGCCTGCTGCGAAGCGTGTGGTGCGCAAGCCCGCCGCTGACGGCGGCCAGGCGTAAGGAGAAATCAACATGCTGCAACCCGCTCGTCGCAAATATCGCAAGGAGCAAAAGGGCCGCAACACTGGTGTTGCGACCCGCGGCGCGACCGTCGCCTTCGGTGACTTCGGTCTGAAGGCCACCGAGCGCGGCCGTATCACGGCTCGTCAGATCGAAGCGGCTCGCCGTGCCATCTCGCGTCACATCAAGCGCGGTGGCCGGATCTTCATCCGCATCTTCCCGGACAAGCCGATCTCGCAAAAGCCTGCCGAAGTCCGTATGGGCAACGGCAAGGGCAACCCGGAGTACTACGTGGCTGAGATCCAGCCCGGCAAGGTGCTCTACGAGATCAACGGCGTGCCTGAGGCTCTGGCGCGCGAGGCGTTCACGCTGGCCGCTGCCAAGCTGCCCCTGCGCTGCACCTTCGTGGCCCGCCAGCTCGGCGCCTGATTGGAGAACACCCCATGAAAGCATCTGAACTGCGCGCGAAAGACGTGGCTGCCTTGAAGAAGGAAGTCACCGATCTGCTGAAGGCCCACTTTGGTCTGCGCATGCAAAAGGCGACGCAACAACTGACCAACACTTCGGTGCTGGGCAATACGCGTCGTGACATCGCCCGCGCCAAGACCATCCTGGCCGAGAAGAAGGGAGCCGCGAAATGACGCAAGCTCAAGAGAAGAACACCCGCACCCTGATCGGTCGCGTCGTCAGCGACAAGCGCGCCAAGACGATCACCGTGCTGGTTGAGCGCCGTGCCAAGCACGAGCTCTACGGCAAGATCGTGGCCCGTTCCCGCAAGTACCACGCCCATGACGAAAATGGCGAGTACAAGATGGGCGACGTGGTCGAGATCGCTGAAGGCCGTCCGCTCTCTAAGACCAAGAGCTGGGTCGTGACCCGCCTGGTCCAGAAGGCTCAGCTGGTCTGATCGCCAAGGTCGCGCTCTGAGCGCGACGTGGGCCACGAGCGGGAAGCCGTTTCGTGGCCGGAAATGGCTGGAACATCGGAATTCCCGGTGTCCAGCCATTTTTCATTTTTCGCGGCACACTCTGCCGCTTTCATTCACCGACAACAGAATCAGGAGCACGACATGCTGAAAGTGGGCGATCGGCTGCCGGCCGGCAATCTGCAGGAGTTCATCGAGGTCGAGGGCGACGGTTGCTCGCTCGGGCCGAACAGCTTCGACATCGAGAAGCTGACCGCAGGGAAGACTGTGGCGATCTTTGCGCTGCCTGGCGCGTTCACGCCGACCTGTTCTGCCCAGCATGTTCCGGGCTACGTGGCGCAGGCTGAAGCGCTGAGGGCTGCGGGCGTGGATGAAATCTGGTGTGTCTCGGTCAACGACGCTTTCGTGATGGGTGCCTGGGGGCGTGAGCAGAAGACGGCGGGCAAGGTTCGCATGATGGCCGACGGTAGCGCGACGTTCACACAGGCGGCCGGCTTGACGCTGGACCTCGTCGCGCGCGGCATGGGTCTGCGGTCGCAGCGCTATTCGATGCTCGTCAAGGACGGCGTGGTGAAGAGTCTGAATATCGAAGCGCCGGGCAAGTTCGAAGTCAGCGACGCTGCAACCTTGCTCAAACAGGCGCAGTCGCTCTGACGCGCAACAACATCAGTTGACAGGCGGATTGTGCTTGCCGCATAATCCGCAGCTTCGCCGAATGGTGGCTCCGTCGCTCGACGGGTCCTGTGACCAGCGCACAGGGCAGCAGCCTTCGGTTCTAGGTTTCTTGCCCATTTAGGCCAGACGCGGGTCGCCGCAAGGTGACAGGTGATTGGCTTACGGGCCCAAGACTGACCGCTCTCTGGATGGCTGCGATGGTCGCAGTTGCCTGAGCGGGAAAAGTTGGGGACAGACATGATCCAAATGCAATCGCGACTCGACGTCGCGGACAACACTGGCGCCAAGTCCGTCATGTGCATCAAGGTGCTTGGTGGTTCCAAGCGTCGCTATGCACATATTGGCGACATCATCAAGGTCAGCATCAAGGAAGCTGCGCCGCGTGGCCGCGTCAAAAAAGGCGAGGTTTACAACGCGGTGGTCGTGCGCACTGCCAAGGGTGTGCGCCGCCAAGACGGTTCCCTGGTCAAGTTCGACGGCAATGCCGCCGTGCTGCTGAACGCCAAGCTGGAGCCCATCGGCACCCGGATCTTCGGCCCGGTCACGCGTGAACTGCGTACCGAGCGCTTCATGAAGATCGTGTCGCTGGCGCCTGAGGTGCTCTAAGCGCCGCTCAGACAAAGGTATTGCCATGAACAAGATTCGCACAGGCGACGAGATCATCGTCCTGACCGGCCGCGACAAGGGTAAGCGCGGCACCGTGACGCTGCGCGTGGACGCTGACCATGTCGTCATCGACGGCATCAACGTCGTCAAGAAGCACGTCAAGCCGAACCCGCTGAAGGGCACGACCGGCGGCATCGTCGACAAGTCCATGCCCATCCATCAATCCAACGTGGCGATCTTCAACGCCGCTTCCGGCAAGGCCGATCGCGTGGGCATCAAGCTCGGCGCCGACGGCAAGCGGGTGCGCGTGTTCAAGTCGACCGGCGAAGAGATCAAGGCCTAAGGGGTAAGACATGGCTCGTTTGCAAGAGTTCTATCGCGAGAAGGTCGTCCCTGGTCTGACCGAGAAGTTCGGCTACAAGTCCGTGATGGAAGTGCCGCGCATCACCAAGATCACGCTGAACATGGGTGTCAGCGAGGCTGTCGCCGACAAGAAGGTCATGGATCACGCCGTGGGCGACCTGACCAAGATCGCCGGCCAGAAGCCCGTGGTCACGAAGTCGAAGAAGGCGATCGCCGGCTTCAAGATCCGTGACGGCGTGCCTATCGGCTGCATGGTGACCCTGCGTGGCGCCACGATGTACGAATTCCTGGACCGTTTCGTGACCGTGGCCCTGCCGCGCGTGCGTGACTTCCGCGGTATCTCGGGTCGTTCGTTCGACGGTCGCGGCAACTACAACATCGGCGTCAAGGAACAGATCATCTTCCCCGAAATCGAATACGACAAGGTGGATGCTCTGCGTGGTCTGAACATCAGCATCACGACGACGGCCAAGACGGACGACGAAGCCAAGGCTCTGCTGGCTGCGTTCAAGTTCCCGTTCAAGAACTGAGGTGACCCGTGGCAAAACTCTCGATCAAGCAACGTGAGCTGAAGCGCGCCCAACTGGTCGCCAAGTACGCAAAGAAGTACGCGGAACTGAAGGCCATCATCGACGACAGCAAGAAGTCGGACGAAGAGCGCTATCTGGCCCGCCTGGAGCTGCAGAAGCTGCCCCGCAACGCCAACCCGACCCGCCAGCGCAACCGCTGCGAGCTGACCGGCCGCCCGCGTGGCACGTTCCGCAAGTTCGGCCTGGCACGTAACAAGATTCGTGAGCTGGCCTTCAAGGGCGACATCCCCGGTGTCGTCAAGGCCAGCTGGTAATCGGCAGGTTTAGGAGATTTCGTATGAGCATGAGTGATCCTATCGCCGATATGCTGACCCGCATTCGCAACGCCCAGAGCGTTGAGAAGGCCAGCGTCGTGATGCCTTCGTCGAAGCTGAAGGTCGCGATCGCCAAGGTCCTGAAGGACGAAGGCTATATCGATGATTTCGCGGTGCGTGGCGATGCTGCCCGCCCCGAGCTCGAGATCGCGCTGAAGTATTACGCCGGCCGTCCGGTGATCGAGCGCATCGAGCGCGTGAGCCGTCCCGGCCTGCGCATCTACAAGGGCCGCCACGATATTCCCCAGGTCATGAATGGCCTGGGTGTGGCGATCGTCACCACCCCGAAGGGTGTGATGACCGACCGCAAAGCACGTCAAGCCGGTGTCGGCGGCGAAGTGCTCTGCTACGTCGCATAAGCCAAGGAGAGACAGACAATGTCCCGCGTTGGAAAAATGCCGGTCGTCCTCCCGCAAGGCGTGGAAGTGACGATCAGCGCTGAGAAGATCAGCGTCAAGGGTGCCCAGGGTACCCTGTTCGTGGCCGCAAACCCGCTGGTTACGGTCAAGCTCGAAGGCGGCAAGCTGACGTTCGTTCCCGTCAACGAATCGGCCGAAGCCGATGCGATGAGCGGCACGATGCGCGCGTTGCTGGCCAACATGGTCAACGGCGTCAGCAAGGGCTTCGAAAAGAAGCTGAACCTGGTTGGCGTGGGTTTCCGCGCCCAAGCCCAGGGCCAGAAGCTGAACCTGCAGATCGGGTTCTCGCACCCGGTCGTCAAGGACATGCCGGCTGGCATCAAGGTCGAATGCCCGACCCAGACGGAAATCCTGATCAAGGGTGCCGATCGCCAGGTCGTCGGTCAGATCGCCGCTGAAGTGCGCGCAATCCGTCCGCCGGAGCCCTACAAGGGCAAGGGCATCCGCTACGCCGACGAAAAGGTCTCCCTCAAAGAGACCAAGAAGAAGTAAGGAGCCGCGCCATGCTGAACAAGAAGGAACAACGCCTGCGTCGTTCGCGTCAAACGCGTGCTCGCATCGCCCTGCAGCGCGTGGCCCGTCTGACGGTCTTCCGCTCGAACCTGCACATCTACGCCTCGGTCATCTCCGAAGATGGCCAGCGCGTGCTGGCTTCCGCCTCGACCGCCGAGAAGGAAGTCCGCACCCAGCTGTCCGGCAAGGGTGGCAACGTGGCCGCCGCGAGCCTGATCGGCAAGCGCATCGCCGAAAAGGCGAAGGCCGCTGGCGTCGAGAAGGTGGCTTTCGACCGTTCGGGCTTCGCTTACCACGGCCGTGTCAAGGCCCTGGCTGAAGCCGCTCGCGAAGCCGGCCTGCAGTTCTGACGCTCAAAGGATTAGGAAATGGCAAAGTTTCAACCCCGCGCTCAGACCGAAGGCAACGACGACGGCCTGAAGGAAAAGATGATTGCGGTCAACCGCGTCACGAAGGTTGTGAAGGGCGGCCGCACGCTGTCCTTCGCTGCGCTGACCGTGGTCGGTGACGGCGATGGCCGCATCGGCATGGGCAAGGGCAAGGCCAAGGAAGTTCCGGTCGCCGTGCAAAAGGCGATGGAATCGGCCCGCCGCAACATGGTCAAGGTCCAGCTGCGCAACGGCACCATCCAGCACAACGTGGTGGGTGAGCACGGCGCTGCGCACGTGATCATGGCTCCGGCTCCGGCTGGTACCGGCGTGATTGCCGGCGGCCCGATGCGCGCTGTCTTCGAAGTGATGGGCGTGACCGACATCGTGACCAAGAGCCACGGTTCGACCAACCCTTACAACATGGTTCGTGCCACGCTGGACGCGCTCAAGCGCTGCTCCACGCCTGCCCAAGTGGCAGCCAAGCGCGGCAAGACGGTTGAAGAAATCTTCAACTGAGCGCCAGGAGATCGAGATGTCTGAAAAGAAAACGCTCACGGTCAAGCTGGTCCGCAGCCCGATCGGCTGCCGCGCGGATCATCGCGCGACGGTCGTCGGCCTGGGTCTTCGCAAGCTGAACAGCACGAAGACGCTGGAAGACACGCCGGCGGTCCGCGGCATGATCAACAAGATCGCCTACCTGGTGCAGGTGCTGTAAGCACGGCATCGACGAGGAACACAAGATGCAACTCAATACCATCAAGCCCGCCGCTGGTGCCAAGCACGCCAAGCGTCGCGTGGGCCGTGGCATCGGCTCCGGTCTGGGTAAGACCGCAGGCCGTGGCCACAAGGGACAGAAGTCGCGTGCCGGTGGCTTCCACAAGGTCGGCTTCGAAGGCGGTCAGATGCCGCTGCAGCGTCGCCTGCCCAAGCGTGGTTTCAAGTCGCTGGCTCGTCCGTTCAATGCGGAAGTGACGCTGTCGGAACTGAACCTGCTGACCAGCGAAGAGATCGACCTGCTGACGCTGAAGGCTGTCGGCCTGGTGTCCGAGCTGGCCAAGTCTGTCAAGGTCATCAAGTCCGGCGAGATCACCCGCAAGGTGAGCATCAAGGGTCTGGGCGTGACGGCTGGCGCGAAGGCGGCGATCGAAGCCGCCGGCGGCTCCGTCGCTTGATCAGCCAAGCACAGGACTAGGCAGCAGTGGCAAGCAACGCATCACAGTTGGCCAAGAGCGGCAAGTTCGGCGACCTGCGTCGCCGCCTTGTGTTCCTGGTGCTCGCGCTGGTCGTCTACCGTGTCGGGGCTCACATCCCTGTGCCCGGCATCGATCCGACGCAGCTCCAGCAGCTGTTCAAGGGTCAGCAGGGCGGGATCCTGAGCCTGTTCAACATGTTCTCGGGCGGTGCGCTGTCGCGCTTCACCGTCTTCGCGCTGGGCATCATGCCCTACATCTCGGCCTCGATCGTCATGCAGCTGATGACGTACGTGGTACCGAGCCTGGAAGCGCTGAAGAAGGAAGGCGAGGCGGGTCGCCGCAAGATCACGCAGTACACCCGTTACGGCACGCTGGGCCTGGCGATCTTCCAAAGCTTGAGCATCGCTTTCGCTCTGGAAAGCTCGCCTGGTCTGGTGCTGAGCCCGGGCTTCGGATTCCGCATCACTGCGGTGACGAGTCTTGTGGCTGGAACGATGTTCCTGATGTGGCTGGGTGAGCAGATCACGGAACGTGGCTTGGGCAATGGCATCTCGATCCTGATCTTCGGCGGTATCGCCGCAGGTCTGCCGGGCGCCATCGGTGGTCTGCTCGAACTGGTGCGTACCGGTGCGATGAGCGTGATCTCCTGCCTGCTCGTGATCGCGATCGTCATCGGCGTGACCTACCTGGTCGTGTTCGTTGAGCGTGGTCAGCGGAAGATCCTGGTCAACTATGCCAAGCGGCAGGTCGGCAACAAGGTCTACGGCGGTCAGAGCTCGCACCTGCCGCTGAAGCTGAACATGTCGGGCGTGATTCCGCCGATCTTCGCGTCGTCGATCATCTTGCTGCCGACGACGCTGGTGAGCTGGTTTGCGACCGGTGACAGCATGCGCTGGCTGAAGGACATCTCGGACGCGCTGCGTCCCGGACAACCGATCTATGTGCTGCTGTATTCGGCCGCGATCGTGTTCTTCTGCTTCTTCTACACGGCCCTGGTGTTCAACAGCCGCGAGACTGCTGACAACCTGAAGAAGAGCGGTGCGTTCATCCCCGGGATCCGTCCTGGAGACCAGACGGCTCGACACATTGACAAGATCCTGTCCCGGCTGACGCTGGCGGGTGCGGTGTACATCACCGGCGTGTGTCTGCTGCCTGAGTTCCTGACGCTGAAGTACAACGTCCCGTTCTACTTCGGCGGTACCTCGCTGCTGATCATCGTCGTCGTCACCATGGATTTCTGGGCTCAGGTCCAGTCCTATGTGATGAGCCAGCAGTACGAGTCGCTGCTGAAGAAGGCCAGTTTCAAGGCCAACTGAAGTCCCTGGGCAAACAGAATATTTGTGTAGTGCTCGCATCGTGTTCCGGGCGAAGTGAGCTTTTTAGCAACCCCCGGATCAACGCTGATTGAGCGAACAGAGTAGGTCAAGGAGCAGACCATGAAAGTTTCGGCATCTGTCAAGAAGATGTGCCGCAATTGCAAGATCATCCGTCGTAATGGCGTGGTGCGTGTGATCTGTACCGATCCGCGGCACAAGCAGCGCCAAGGCTGATTGGCCTAACGACTGCAAGCGAATTAGAGGACGCACATGGCACGTATTGCTGGTATCAACATTCCGCCGCACAAGCACACGGAGATCGGTCTGACTTCGATCTACGGCATTGGCCGTACGACCGCGCAGAAGATCTGCAACAGCTGCGGTATCCCGCTGGACAAGAAGGTCAAGGACCTGAACGACTCCGATCTGGAAAAGATCCGTGAGGAAGTCGGCCGCCTGACCATCGAGGGCGACCTGCGTCGCGAGATGTCCATCAACATCAAGCGCCTGATGGACTTGGGTTGCTATCGTGGCTTCCGCCATCGTCGCGGCCTGCCGGTGCGCGGCCAGCGTACCCGCACGAATGCTCGCACCCGCAAGGGTCCGCGCAAGTCGGCGGCGACCGGCAAGAAGTAAACCGCGGCATCTGAAGAAAGCTAACCATGGCAAAAGCACCCAATAACCAGGCTGCCCAGCGCGTTCGCAAGAAGGTTCGCAAGAACGTTGCCGACGGTATCGCCCACGTCCACGCGTCGTTCAACAACACCATCATCACGATCACTGATCGCCAAGGTGGTGCGCTGTCTTGGGCGTCGTCGGGCGGCCAGGGCTTCAAGGGTTCGCGCAAGTCGACCCCCTTCGCTGCCCAGGTGGCTGCCGAAGTGGCTGGCCGCGCTGCTCAGGAGCAAGGCATCAAGAACCTGGACGTCAAGATCAAGGGCCCCGGCCCGGGTCGCGAATCGTCGGTGCGCGCTCTCGCTGCGCTCGGCATCCGCATCAATTCGATCTCTGACGTGACGCCGGTCCCGCACAACGGCTGCCGTCCGCAGAAGCGCCGCCGCATCTAAGCGGTTGCGCTGAACGGTCGCGATCGGTGCGATAATCTCCGGTTCGTTCAGAACATGCCGGCTGGTGCGTAAGCGCCAGCCGGCCGTTTTGCTGAGGGGGCTGTAACGCTTCCTCAGCGGGTGTCGGCGGAAGCGTCGACCCGGTTGAAGTCTCAGACTTCTTGAAGCCCACCGTCCGAGCCTACAAAAACACTGGCCGGACTCGCGCGTTGCACGGAATGTCTCCGAGCTCGCGTCAGATTGATGAAGGACACGCAAAGTGGCACGTTACCTCGGCCCGAAGGCCAAACTTTCCCGCCGTGAAGGCACCGACCTGTTCCTGAAGAGCGCCCGCCGCGCCATCAGCGACAAGGCCAAGTTCGACACGAAGCCTGGCCAGCATGGCCGCACGTCGGGCCAGCGCACGTCTGACTTCGGTCTGCAGCTGCGCGAAAAGCAGAAGGTCAAGCGCATGTATGGCGTGCTGGAGCGTCAGTTCCGCCGCTATTTCGCTGAAGCCGAGCGTCGCAAGGGTTCGACCGGTGTCAACCTGCTGGTTCTGCTGGAATCGCGCCTGGACAACGTCGTCTATCGCATGGGCTTTGGCTCGACGCGCGCGGAAGCCCGCCAGCTGGTCTCGCACAAGAGCATCACCGTGAATGGCGAAGTCGTGAACATCGCTTCCTATCTGGTGAAGGCCGGTGACGTGGTCGCCGTGCGTGAAAAGTCCAAGAAGCAGCTGCGCATCGTCGACAGCCTGAAGCTGGCCGAGTCGATCGGTCTGCCGGCCTGGGTGGCGGTTGACGCGACGAAGCTGGAAGGCATCTTCAAGAAGACGCCGGATCGCGACGAGTTCGGCGCCGAGATCAACGAGTCGCTCATCGTTGAGTTGTACTCGCGTTAATTCTTTCGTGCCTGCCGAGCGGCCCTGCAAGGGCCTGCTCGGCTTTTCCTCGTCCGGGTATTGCCAGCTGTTGAGGGCGTGCCTGGTTGGTCCCTCAGCCTTATCGGTGTAACGAACCGAGGGTATTGAAAGAAAGACCTCATGCAAACGAATTTGCTCAAACCCAAATCCATCACTGTGGAGCCCCTGGGCGGTCATCGCGCCAAGGTGATCCTGGAGCCGTTCGAACGCGGCTATGGCCACACGCTGGGCAACGCCCTGCGTCGCGTGCTGCTGTCCTCGATGGTGGGTTATGCGCCGACGGAAGTGACGATCGCGGGCGTGCTGCACGAGTACTCCGCCATCGACGGCGTGCAGGAAGATGTGGTCCACATCATGCTGAACCTGAAGGGCGTGGTGTTCCGTCTCCACAACCGTGAGGAAGTGACGCTGGTCCTGCGCAAGGAAGGCGAAGGTCCGGTCACGGCCGCCGACATCCAGACCCCGCACGACGTCGAGATCATCAACCCCGATCACGTCATCGCCCACCTGTCGCAAGGCGGCAAGCTGGACATGCAGATCAAGGTCGAGAAGGGTCGCGGCTACGTGCCCGGCAACATGCGCCGCTACGGCGACGAGCCGACCAAGGCCATTGGCCGCATCGTCCTGGATGCCTCGTTCAGTCCGGTGAAGCGCGTCAGCTACGCCGTCGAGAACGCGCGCGTCGAGCAGCGTACCGACCTGGACAAGCTGGTCATGGAGATCGAGACCAACGGCGCGATCTCGCCCGAGGAAGCGATCCGCGCTTCGGCCAAGATCCTGGTCGAGCAGATGGCCGTCTTCGCGCAGCTGCAGGGTACCGATCTGGTCGACGTGTTCGACCAGGCCCCGGCCGCCCGTTCCAGCAGCTTCGATCCGATCCTGCTGCGTCCGGTCGACGAGCTTGAGCTGACCGTGCGCTCGGCCAACTGCCTGAAGGCCGAGAACATCTATTACATCGGTGACCTGATCCAGCGTACCGAGACTGAGCTGCTGAAGACTCCGAACCTGGGTCGCAAGTCGCTGAACGAAATCAAGGAAGTGCTCGCCTCGCGCGGCTTGACCTTGGGTTCGCGTCTCGAGAACTGGCCGCCCCAAGGTCTCGACAAGCGTTGATTTTTTGAAAGAGGACGGGTCTGACGATCCGTCCGGTGCCCCCGGCAGTACCTGATCCGGCTGCTGGCAATAACTGAAGGAAGGAAAGCACCATGCGCCACCGTAACGGCCTCCGTAAACTGAACCGTACCAGCGAACACCGTGCCGCGATGTTCCGTAACATGGCGGTCTCGCTGCTGAAGCACGAAGCGATCAAGACCACGCTGCCCAAGGCGAAGGAACTGCGTCGAATCGTTGAGCCGCTGATCACCCTGGCCAAGGAAGCGACTGTCGCGAACCGCCGCCTGGCGTTCGACCGCCTGCGCGACCGCGACATCGTCGTGAAGCTGTTCAATGAACTCGGCCCGCGTTTCGCCACCCGTCCGGGCGGCTACACCCGCATCCTGAAGATGGGCTTCCGCGTCGGCGACAACGCCCCGATGGCGTACGTCGAACTGGTGGATCGTCCTGATGCCGCCGAAGGCGAAGGCACTGCTGAATAAGCAGCGACTCGCTCGCATGCGACAAAGGCCGGCAGCAATGCTGGCCTTTTTTCTTTTGTGTCCGCGATACGCGCAACGCGGGCAGGGCATGGCGCCTGTCCAACGTCATGCGGGTCTGCTTGGCGCTAAGCTTCGCGCCTCTTTCCGATCTCACGGCGACGCGAGCCCACCGGCTCGCACATGCCCCGCGTTCATGACCCCCACTGCCCTGATGCGACGCCTGCTGCCGGCGCTCTTCCTGCTGCTGACGCTGGCCTCAACCTTGCTCGCCGGATCGGCGCGCGCCGACGAGTTCCTCGATCCCGAGCAGGCCTTCAAGGTCGACGTGCAACTGACCGGTGATCGTGAGTTCCAGGTGAATTTCACGATCGCGCCGGGCTATTACATGTATCGCGACCAATTCAAGCTGGACGCCGCCGATGCGAAGTTTGGCGAGATCGCCTGGCCGACCCCGAAGCGAAAGTTCGACGAAACCTTCCAGAAGGAGGTCGAGACCTACCGCGATCATCTGAGCATCAAGGTGCCCGTGGAAGCGATCAGCGCCGGGCCGCTGAAGCTGGTGCTGACAGGACAAGGATGCGCGGACAAGGGCCTGTGCTATCCGCCGATGAAGAGTCAGTTGACCTTGGGCTTGAAGGGCTTCGGTGGCGATGGGGCGGTGAAGATCGGTGCGGCGCCGGATGCGCTCAGCGGCTTCGGCATTGCAAACGCCGTCGCGGCCACTGCTGCCGAGGTGTCGACGGTGAGGTCGGCAGACGACGCGCAGACGCAACCTGCGAGGTCGTCGGTCGGATCGCCGCTCGACGATGTGCTCGCGTCCGGTCGGCTGTGGTTGGTCATCGGCGCGTTCTTCGCCGCCGGCGTCCTGCTGTCGCTCACGCCCTGCGTCCTGCCGATGTTGCCGATCCTGTCCTCGATCATCGTCGGTCAGGGTGAGGCACCTTCGCGTGCCCGGGGGTTCTTCCTGGCATTCAGCTATTCGCTTGGCATGGCGCTGCTCTATACCGCGCTGGGCGTCGCGGCTGGGCTCGCTGGCGGCGGCTTGGCAGCCTACCTGCAGAAGCCCTGGGTGCTGACCCTCTTCGCGCTGCTGCTGGTCGGCTTTTCGCTGTCGATGTTCGGGGTCTATGAGATCCAGTTGCCGAGTCGCTTCACTGGCGGCGTGTCGGATGCGACGCAGCGTCTGCCCGCCGGCAAGTTCTTCAGCGTGTTCGTCATGGGCGGCCTGTCCGCGTTGATCGTCAGCCCCTGCGTCGCCGCGCCCTTGGCAGGCGCGCTGCTCTACATCAGCCAGACCGGCAACGTGGCGATCGGTGGACTGGCGCTGTTCGCGCTCGCTTGGGGCATGAGCGTGCCCCTGCTACTCCTGGGGCTCTCGGCGGGCACGCTGTTGCCCCGTGCCGGCGCGTGGATGGAGACGGTCAAGTACTTCTTTGGTCTGCTGTTGCTCTCGGTGGCGCTGTGGATTGTCCAGCCGGTGCTGCCGCCGGTGGTCGCGCAGCTCTTCTGGGGGGCGCTGCTGGTTGCTGTCGCGGCGCTGCTGGGACTTTTCCAGCGTAGCGAAGGCAACACGCCTCGCGTGTGGTTGCGCAAGAGCGCAGCGATTGCGGCATTGGTCTTTGGCGTTGCGCAGTTCATCGGCGTTGCCGCCGGCGGGACCGACACGCTGAAGCCGCTGGCCGGCATCGGCGGAGCCGGCAAGGCCGCGGGCGTTGCAGCGACGGAGACCTCCGCCGTGAGCTTCCGAAAGGTCGCGACGGTTGCCGAACTCGACGAAGCCTTGCGCAGTGCCGGCAGGCCCGTCATGCTGGATTTCTATGCGGATTGGTGCGTGTCGTGCAAGGAGATGGAGCGATTCACCTTCACCGATGCACGTGTGCAGGCCAAGCTGGCTGGCGCGCTCCTGCTGAAGGCCGACGTCACCGCGAACAATGCCGGGGATCGCGACCTGCTGAAGCGCTTCAAGCTCTTCGGCCCGCCTGGCACGATCTTCTTCGACGCAAAGGGCGAAGAGCTGCCCGGCGTTCGGGTCATCGGCTTCCAGGATGCAGAGCGCTTCCTGCAATCGTTGAAGGCAGCGGGGCTTTGATTCTTGGAAAGACTGTCGCCAAAAGTTGAAGCGATGGTCCTTTCCGTGCTACACTCTCATTCTTCAGTCGCGGGGTGGAGCAGTCTGGTAGCTCGTTGGGCTCATAACCCAAAGGTCGTAGGTTCAAATCCTGCCCCCGCAACCAGAACATTGAACGTTGTCTTCGGACAGCGTTGTTGGACGGAACGACAGCCGACGAGGCTTGCGCGATCCGTTCGACAAAACGGCAGATCAGCGGCAGCGCTGATCGCCACGCGGTACAGCCGCGGGGTGGAGCAGTCTGGTAGCTCGTTGGGCTCATAACCCAAAGGTCGTAGGT